>JBGTHC010000105.1:0-6709 GCA_041746375.1 Woeseiaceae bacterium | reverse complement strand
GGCGGCGTATGCTGGCGTTACTCGCCATTTCGAGCAGCAGGCCTTGTTCGGCATTCGTGCGTGCCATCTCGATCCAGCGTTGCCGATCGCCACGCACCCGGTGCCGAATCTCGACTTTGTGCCCCGCACGTTGCGCCAGCTCATGCTGCAGCAAGGACTGGTCTTCGATCGCGGCATCGACAATGATTTCTGCGGGCGCATCGCGGCCCAGGTAATACTGCGACAGAAAGCCACTTACAACCTCCTCCCGCGCCAGTTCACCGGCCACCCGTGGAAAGTGATTGCGGCTGCCCAGCAATGCGCCGTTTCGAATGAACAGCACTGTAAAGCAGTGAATGCCCGGCCGGGACGCCACGCCGATGACATCCAGGTCCTTGGCGTTGCTGCGTGAAATCAGTTGCTCCGCTTCAACGTCCTTGATGCGGCTGATCTGGTCACGATAGCGCGCGGCGCGCTCGTAATCGAGTTCCTTTGCAGCCTGTTCCATGCGTGCCACGAACGTATCGATCACATGTCGATTGCGGCCCTCGAGAAAGAGGATCGCGGCATTGATGTCTTCCGCATAGGTTTCTTCATCGACGTAGCCCACACAAGGTGCAGTGCAGCGCTTGATCTGGTATTGCAGGCACGGCCGGGTCCGGTTGGCGAAGTAGCTGTCCTGGCAACTCCGAATCAGAAAAAGCTTCTGCAATTCGTTGACCGTCTTGCGTACTGAACTGCTGTTGGGATAGGGCCCGAAATAGCGTCCCTTGCCTTTTCGTGCGCCCCGATGAAATTCAATCCGCGGAAAGGGATGCGTCGTCGTGACATGTATGTAGGGGTAACTCTTGTCGTCGCGTAATACAACGTTAAACCGTGGCTTATGCCGTTTGATCAGGTTGTATTCAAGAATAAGCGCTTCGGATTCGGTATTTGTGACCGTAACTTCAACGTTCGCCACCTGCTGCATCATCGATGCCGTTTTTGCACTGGCATGCGTACGCTGAAAATAACTCGCTACCCGCTTCTTCAGGTCACGGGCCTTGCCGACGTAGATCACCTTGCCCTTGGTATTCAGCATACTGTAGACGCCGGGGCGATGGGTGAGGCTCCGGACAAAGGTCCGCGCGTCGAATTCCTGATCGTTCTCCTTGCTCACGTGACGCGACGCTCCAGCAACTCCTTTGCCCGTGCAAAGATCGCGTGAAACATCTCGACGGTTAACCGGCCGGTATTCGTGTTGTAGCGACTGCAATGATAGGAATCCAGCAGGCAAATCCCCTCACCTGCACGATACTCACGAGCATGACCGAACGGGAACTGCGACTGCCGGAGAGCAAAGGCCTTGATTACGGCGCGGTGCGCAATGCCGCCGAGCGCGAGAATGACTGAGTTCGCCCGTAGTTGGGCCAGTTCAGCGGCCAGAAAAACATTGCAAGTATTGATTTCGCTACCGACGGGCTTGTTGTCCGGCGGCAGGCATTTGACCGCGTTGGTTATCCGGCAGTTAACGAGTCGCAGATCGTCATCCGCCGACTTCGAGACCGGTTGCGTACTGAAGCCGAAGCGATACAAAGTCTCGTAGAGCAAAGTGCCGGCATAGTCGCCGGTGAAGGGTCGGCCGGTGCGGTTGGCCCCGTGCATGCCGGGGGCCAGGCCGACAATCAAGAGTTGCGCACGTTGGTCGCCGAAAGGCGCAACCGGTCGACAATAGTAGCCGGGGTTCCGCGCTGCTACCTTGTCAAGAAAGCCGGCAAGTCGCGGACACTGGCGACATTGCAGGTCAAATACGTCGCCGGGCGCAATCGCGTTCAGGGGCCTGTTGCCGCGCATCTGCAGCTCGCCACCGGCAGTCAATCGTCCATATGGCGGACGACTGCCTCACCAAACTCGCGCGTACCAAGCAATATTGCACCCGGTATCAGTTGTTCCAGTTCCTGCTCAACGTCTTTTCTGCCGTGTGGGCGAGTTTTGCGCTTTGGACGATGGATTGCTTCGCGTAACTTCGCGAGGTCGAAGGTCAATTCCTTATTTGCAATGGTATTGGCAACACCTTTGACAATATAGTCGGCAGCTTCCTTCCAACCGATATAACGCAGCAGCATTTCTGCAGAAAGAATCAGTGAACCCGGATTTACGCGATCCTTGCCGGCAAATCCCGGTGCAGTCCCGTGCGTCGCTTCAAAAACAGCTACGCCTTCGCCGATGTTGCCGCCGGGTGCAATGCCGATGCCGCCAACCTGTGCGGCCAGTGCGTCCGATATGTAGTCGCCATTCAGATTCAAAGTGGCAATGACGTCGTAGTCTTCCGGGCGCATGAGAATTTGCTGCAGGAAGTTGTCGGCGATGATGTCTTTCACAATAATTTCGTTGCCGGTCACCGGATTCGAAAAGCTGAGCCAGGGTCCGCCGTCTTTCTCGGTTGCGCCGAATTCCTCTCGCGCCAGCGCATAACCCCATTGACAAAAAGCCCCTTCCGTAAATTTCATGATGTTGCCCTTGTGCACCAGCGTCACCGACGACAGGTCGCAATCGATGCAGTACTGAATGGCCTTGCGCACGAGGCGTTGCGATCCTTCGCGGGATACGGGCTTGATGCCGATGCCGGAACTGGCTGGAAAACGTATTTTTTTGACGCCGAGTTCGCTTTGCAGAAAGTGAATTAACTTCTTCACTTCCACCGAACCGGTCGGATACTCGATGCCGGCATAGATGTCTTCGGTGTTCTCGCGAAACACGACCATGTCCACCAGGTCCGACTCTTTCATAGGTGTCGACACGCCGGGGAAGTAGCGAATCGGCCGAACACAGGCAAACAGGTCCAGCGACTGGCGTATCGCTACGTTCAGTGAGCGAATGCCGCCGCCGACGGGCGTGGCCAACGGCCCCTTGATCGATACGACAAAGCGGCGGAACGCATCAATGGTTTCTTCCGGCAGGAACACATCGCTGCCGTAAATCTCGGACGCTCGCTGGCCGGCATATACCTGCATCCAGCGGATTTCCCGATTGCCGCCATAGGCGCGGGAAACAGCGGCATCGACCACCGACTTCATTACCGGCGTCACATCGATACCGATGCCGTCGCCTTCGACAAAAGGAATGATCGGCCGATCAGGAACATTCAGTGAATGATCACCGTTGATCGTTATGACATCACCATCCGGAATGTCGATATGATCGTAGTGCATGACCTACTCCAACTCCTGATACGCTTCCAGCGTCAGGAACGGCACAAATTCGTGTTGGCTCGTGATTCGATCCATTAATCGGGCTGCGGCACGGTAACTTCCCTTTTCGAAATTCTCTTCCCCGATTACCTTGCGGATCTTGTCCGATTCTTCGCGCAGCAACGCCTTGAACCAGCCGTAGGTGATATTGCGGCCTTCGTCGATCACGCCGGTCTCATGGTGCACCCACTGCCAGACCTGCGCTCGCGAGATTTCTGCAGTAGCTGCATCTTCCATCAGGTTGTTGAGAGGCACGCAGCCGTTACCATCCAGCCACGAAGCCATGTATTGCACGGCAACGTTGATGTTGTCGCGGAAACCGGCTTCCGTTATCTTGCCTTTGGGTACCTGCAGCAAGTCTTCCGCGCGGATGCGGTCATCTTCCCGAAGCCGGTCGAGCTGGTTCGGCCCCGGCATGTGTTGGTCGAATATTTCCGTCGCCAGTGGTACCAACGCCGGGTGCGCGACCCAGGTGCCGTCGTGTCCATCCTGTACTTCCCGTTCCTTGTCGGCACGCACTTTGGCCATTGCACGCTGGTTGGCATCCTCGTCGCCTTTAACGGGAATCTGCGCAGCCATGCCGCCGATGGCATAGGCGCCGCGCCGATGGCAGGTACTGATCACCAGCCTGGAATAGGAGCGCAGGAAATGCGTCGTCATCGAAACTTCGCTGCGATCGGGCAATACGAATTCCGGATAGCGGCGGAATTTCTTGATGAAACTGAAAATGTAGTCCCAGCGGCCGCAATTCTGGCCGACGATATAGTCTTTCAGCTCATACAGTATTTCATCAATCTCGAACGCGGCGAGAATGGTCTCGATCAGCACCGTGACCTTGATTTCGCCATTACCGACCACGCCCTGCTCTTCAGAAAACCGGAATACGTCGTTCCACAGCCGGGCTTCGAGGTGCGACTCGAGTTTCGGCAGGTAAAAGTACGGGCCCGTACCGCGCTTCTTCAGCTCCGCGGCGTTGTGATAAAGACAGAGCCCGAAGTCGACCAGCGCCGCCGGAATCGGCTTGCCGTCGATCAACATATGGTTTTCGGGCAAATGCCAGCCGCGCGGACGCACGATCAGCGTCGCTGTGTCGTCGTTCAGCGAATAGTGTTTGCCTTTGGAATTCAGCTCGATACTGCGATTCACGGCATCGCGGAGGTTAATCTGCCCGTGCACGACGTTGGACCAGGTGGGTGACAGGGAATCCTCGCAATCCGCCATAAAGACACGCGCACCGGAGTTCAATGCGTTGATGATCATCTTGCGATCGGTGGGCCCGGTGATTTCGACGCGGCGGTCGCGGAGATCCTGCGGCACGTTGCAGACCTTCCAGTTTGATTCGCGAATCTCGCGGGTCTCTGGAAGGAAATCGGGCATCTGACCATCATCGAGGGCCTGCTGTCGTTGGTCACGCAACGCGAGGAGTTCATCGACACGCCCGGAAAACTGGCGCGCGAGCGACGCCAGGAAGCACAGCGCGCCGCCACTCAGGATGGTCGAGAACTCGGCGGTCACCGGCCCTGTAATTTCAATGTCGTGCTTTGACTGGCTGCGGTTGGTCATGCGTTCGGCGCCCTTTCTTTGCGAACTATAAATTAATATTAATCAAGTATATATATGATATTCATGAAGTAAATTAACCGGATGGTGTCGGGCAGCTTATTGCGGCGCGGGATGATATCCGCCCTGCCTGGGGCACGCAATGCGACCAGTATACTGGTGCTGTCCTGTCTTGCGACCTGCCCGTGCCCCTGATTCTGCTCAACAAACCGTTCCGCGTGATGAGCCAGTTCAGCGAGTCTGATACTCGCCAGACGCTCCGCGACTTTGTAGCAAATCCTGGTGTGTATCCTGCCGGGCGCCTCGACTACGACAGCGAGGGACTCCTGTTGCTGACCGACGACGGTCGCCTGCAGGCGCGTATCAGCCAGCCGAAGGCAAAGCTGGCCAAGCACTATCACGTTCAGGTCGAAGGCATAGCGACGGAAGATCACCTTCGCCGTTTGCGGCGCGGTGTGCGTCTCAGGGACGGTAACGCTGTCGCGCTGCACGCAGCCCTCCTGGACGAGCCACCCGGCCTTTGGAAGCGCGAGCCGCCGATACGCGAGCGCAAATCGGTTCCCGTTAGCTGGATCGATCTCGCCATTACGACCGGGCGCAATCGTCAGGTACGACGCATGACCGCGGCAGTGGACCTGCCAACCCTGCGCCTGATCCGGCATCGCGTCGGTCCCTTTGCGCTCGATGGACTGCAACCCGGCAAAACCCGCGAGTTATCACTCGAAGACGCGTGGCGTTGCCTCGACACCGACAAAAATCACCCGTGATACGGGCCCCTACAAAAGTTCGTGGTAAGAGTTAACAAAAGAATCAATGTAGGAGCCCGTACTACGGGCGATTTTCAAACATGCGGCGCGGCTGGCCCGTAGTCAATTCTTCGCGTCCGCCGTCGACGAGGGTCAGGAGTTACCGTTGCGATGCAGGCCCGCGATGCGCATGGCTATTTCCATCGCCTGCTCGTAATTGAGCCGCGGATCCACGGTCGATTTGTAGGCACGGGCCAGGTCACCGTCGGTAAGTCCGCGGGCACCGCCGGTGCATTCAGTCACGTTCTCTCCGGTCAGCTCGAGATGTACGCCGCCCAGGTAACTGCCCATTGCCTGATGTACACGGAAAGCGGCTTCCAGTTCCGCCACGATGTTGTCAAAGCGCCGTGTCTTGGTGCCGTCGGCGGTGCTTTCGGTATTGCCATGCATCGGGTCGCACACCCAGAGTACAGGCGAGCCGGTTTCGCGCACCGCACGAATGAGCTTCGGCAGCCCCTCCTCGATCGATTTGGCGCCGAAGCGATGGATCAGCGTCAGGCGTCCCGGTTCGTTGTTGGGGTTGAGGACCCGAATGAGCTTTTGCATCCATTCGGCGGTCATACCGGGACCCACCTTGATGCCCATCGGGTTGGCGATGCCGCGGAAATATTCCACGTGCGCGCCGTCAATTGCCGCGGTGCGCATGCCGATCCATGGGAAATGCGTGGTCAGGTTGTACCAGCGATTACGGCGTTCCAGGAAACGCGTTTGCGCCTGCTCGTACAACAGGTGCAAGCCTTCGTGGGCTGCATAAATGTCGGCGCGCTGCGTCTGGTGCAGTGCCCGCCCGGATATCGACTCCAGGAAATCCAGCGAATTCGAAATCGACTGAACGACGCCGTGGTATTCCTCCGCCATTTTCGAATGGCCGACCCAGTCGAGGTCCCAGTTTTCGTGATGTTGCAGATCTGCTAATCCGCCGTCGACGAGTGAACGCACAAAATTGAGTGTGAGTGCAGCACGCTCGTAACCCCGCAGTATGAGCTGCGGGTCGGGTACCCGGTCATCGGCGGTAAACGGATTGCGATTGACCAGGTCACCGCGGAAGGTCGGCAGTGACTGGCCTTCGCGCGTCTCCGTATCGGCCGAGCGCGGCTTGGCGTACTGGCCCGCCATGCGACCGATACGCACGAC
>JBGTHC010000104.1:0-17416 GCA_041746375.1 Woeseiaceae bacterium | reverse complement strand
ACCAATCCAAATAAGTGCTCCTGTGTCCCCATCGTCTAGAGGCCCAGGACACCGCCCTTTCACGGCGGTAACAGGGGTTCGAATCCCCTTGGGGACGCCATTTTCATCGGGGATTTCAATGGAGATGGCGCATTCACATTTGAATAGCCAACCCAGAGGAACTTTGGACCCCCGATTGGCCGCCCTTGCCTGCATGCTTGAACGTCCGGGTACACGGTAGCCTTCCAAGTCCCTGCACCGCCAGCGAGCGTCGCGCGTGCTGATGGCTGTAACTCAGGAATGTGCGATAACGAAACTCTGTGGTTTGCGTTGCGCCACCTTTCAGTGAACATCGATATGCTGACACTGCGACTTAGCAAGCCATGGCAGCCAAGGGACATCCCGCACAATGCGGAACCGTGCGATGGCCTGACTGTGATCTTGGCACTCCATTGGCCGGTGGTCCCATGGCACCATTGCCCGTCTGCTCGTGTCGGTCCAACGCAAGGAACCCAATTGAGCAAGCAAACCCGAAAAATGCTGATTGTCGAGGACGACCCTGGACTGCTGAGCCAGTTCAAATGGTGTTTCGAGAACTACGACGTCGGGACGGCCGGGGACCGGAGCACCGCGATCGCCGAATTGCGCCGGCATGAGCCGCTCGTTGTTCTGCAGGATCTTGGCCTGCCGCCGAACCCGGAAGGCGTCGATGAAGGCCTCAACTGCCTGCAGCAAACGTTGAAACTCGCGCCTCATACCAAGGTGATTGTGGTCACCGGTCACGGCGACCAGGAAAATGCGCTTAAAGCGGTTGCAATGGGTGCATACGACTTCTACCAGAAACCGGTCGACACCGACACACTGCAGCTGCTGGTCGACCGTGCCTTCAACATCGCTGAACTTGAGCATGAGAACCGACGCCTGCAATCTCGCGTCAGCGATTCGCCACTCGACGGTATCGTTGCCGCCAGCGAAGGCATGCTCCAGGTATGCCGCATGATCGAAAAAGTCGCGCCCGCCGATGTGACCACGCTGCTGCTCGGCGAGAGCGGCACCGGCAAGGAATTGTTGGCGCGTGCGTTACACCGCCTGAGTCCGCGCGCTGAGCAACGCTTTGTCGCCATCAACTGCGCCGCAATTCCGGAAAACCTGCTGGAGTCCGAGCTGTTTGGTTACGAGAAGGGCGCGTTCACCGGCGCCGCGAAACAGAACCCCGGCAAGGTCGAGACTGCCAGCGGCGGTACACTGTTTCTCGACGAGATTGGCGACATGCCGATGCCCTTGCAAGCCAAGATGCTGCGCTTTCTGCAGGAGCGCGTCGTCGAGCGTGTGGGAGGACGCACCGAGATCCCGGTCGACGTGCGCGTCGTCTGTGCTACCAACCAGAACCTGCACGAGCTCATTTCGCAGAATCGTTTTCGTGAGGATCTGTATTACCGCATCAGCGAAATCACGATCGACATACCGCCGTTGCGGGATCGAGAGGAAGGTCGCCTGATGCTTGCGCGCACTTTGTTAAACAAGTTCGTGCACCAGCATGGCAGTGCGCTGACCGGTTTTTCCGACGACGCGAATGTGGCCATTGAGGCCTACTCGTGGCCCGGCAACGTGCGTGAGCTCGAAAACAAAATCAAGGGCGCGGTCATCATGGCCGACGGCAAACAGGTGACGGCCCGCGACCTCTGCCTGGACGGGACAGAACCGGAAGCCGTATCCCTGAACCTGCGGGAGGTGCGCGAGCGTGCTGAGTCAAAAGCAATCCGTGCCGCGCTGATGAAGAATTTTGGCAATATCTCGCGCACTGCAGAACTGCTGGGCGTCACGCGGCCGACGCTTTATGAACTCCTGACCCGCTACGGCCTGTCGGCCGAAGCGTATGCGAACCGCAGCACGGAAAGTGAAAAGCCGATTTAACAGTATGCGACGCAGACCATTTCGCGGGGTTGAATAGCGTCGAAAGTCTTTACATTACCGGGTTTCTGGAACGAAGCTGGAAACTGTATATCCTTGTTTAATATGAAATATTTGGACATGGCACGCAAGTTGCTCTTATATCTGCAGGAACAGTAACCAAGCAGAAGAAGTGAGAAAATTATGAACAAGTTTTTGGGTTTGTTAGCAACTGTGCTCCTGGCGTTGTCAGTAAACACGGCGTCGGCGGTACCGATTGAACTCGACATCGATAGCACCGGACTCTCGGGCGGCATATGGGACCTTGACGGACCTACTAATGCCTTTGGGATTTGGGGTCCTGGCTCAAACAGCTGGGCTTTCAATATTTTGCCTGGCAGCTATTTATGGAATATTACTGGCGCCGGCATTGGCTTTTTGCCATCGGTTACCTGGAGTCTCAGCATGAACGGTAGCCAGGTTTTCGGCGGCCAAAGGATCGGCTTGTTTGCATTCCATGTAGATAGGGATTATCGATTCAACGCCGTTTCGGTACCAGAGCCAGGCACGCTGGGCCTCCTGGGATTGGGACTGTTCGCAGCTGGGTTTGTATCTAGCCGGCGACGCACAGGTCGCGGAGCTTCTGCCGCGTAAGGTCGGTAAAAAACCCGCAGTTCGCCATCAGGGCGAGCTGCGGGACCGCGACAGGGCGAATTGTCACGGTCTACCTCTGGTTCGGATCAGTTCGGATCCACGTTTCAGGACCGAAAAGTATCCTCAGCCTCTTCCCCAACTGCCGGCTCATCCTGAACCGGACGGTTTCGCAAAATCTCTGCTGGTGGCTTCGTTTTGTCGTTGCCGATTCGGTCGGCACCCTTTACCAGAAATATCAGTTGGTGCTCACCGATGCCTATGCGATCATTATTTCGCAGTTTGGCCTGAGACACTCGCCGACCGTTCAAATAGACGCCGTTCAGGCTCTTTATATCCGAAAGAATCCATTCGTCGCCCACCTGTTTGATCATCGCGTGATAACGACTCAGCGCCGGATGCTTAATACGCAATGTGCAGTTCACTGCGCGTCCGATCACACAGGTCGTATCGGTGATCGGATACACGGTACCGCTATTGGCGTCCTTTAGGTCGGCCAGGTTTTCTTGCGCGGCCAGCAGTTGCGAGTGCGCCATGGTAGGTCCGGACCGCAATTGCCCGCCAGGCTCTTCCCAGCCCAGATCGTCCAGGGCTTGACGAATATCATCAGCCGAAACGTGCGGAGACTTGTCGACAAAAGCAAATATCATTGCCGTATCGCACAGCATGTTGATCAGCCGTGGTATTCCCCTGCAGTAATAGAATATCGTTCGGATCAGCCCGGAGTCGAAGATCGAAGACAAAGATCCACCCGCGACGGCTAGTCGATGCTCAATGTAACGCTTTGTTTCCTCTTCGGTGAGGGCTTTCAGGTGGTAACGGAGACGACAACGTTGCCTGAGCTGCACCAGCGCCGGTGAATCGATTAGCCGGTTGAATTGCGGCTGTCCTACCAAAACTACATTCACCAGCCTGGTCGTTCCGGGCGAAACGCAGGTAACGAGGCGGAGTTCCTCCAGTACGTCGGCTGTCAGGTTCTGAGCCTCATCGATAACGATCACCACTCGCCTTCCGTCACGATGCTGGCTGTTAATGAAGCGCTTCAGCATGGTGATCAATTCGACCTTGCCTTTGCCGAACGGTGCTTCGCCGAATTCGACCAGGATGGACTGCAGCAGCTCGATGTCCGAAAGGCGGGTCTGGGTTACGTAGGCAACTGCGGCATCCGCGAGATTCTCGGCCATGAATTTGTGCAAAAGAGTGGTTTTCCCAGAACCAATCTCTCCGGTGACAACCACGAAGCTGTCCTGGATACCGAACGCAAATTCAATGCTGGTCAGGGCCGTATCATGCTTCTCGCTGAGGAACATGAAAGCCGGATCGGGCAGCTGCTCGAATGGCTTACTTTTAAGTCCGAAATGTTCGACGTACATAGCTTGTTCCTGCGGTCACACCGGGCTTGTCGCGTTTTTTACGAATAAATTCAAAATCTTATTATATTCTTCAACTAGATCTTTTGTACTGGGCTCAATCTTCGTCCTGAAACGCCTCAGGTTATCCTGCTGGTTCCCCCGGCGCACGGAACTGTTTGGCAACGTCGCCGATCGGATGCGCGAAGGGAATTCGGCAAACTGCCGACCAAGGAGATCGCCACGTCGCTACGCTCCTCGCGATGACGGACTTAAAGGTCCCGGCCGTGACGGCCTCAATGCTCGTCGCATCGACTGGTTCTGGCGTGGTCTCGACGACGGCTGCTAGCGAAATCAGCGTCAAAGTACCAGCGGTGCGATGAGCCGGCCAACGGCGGCTCCCACTGCATTGAGCAGTGCATCGACCAGTATGCCGAAGCGTCCGGGTATTCGTGTTTGGTACCACTCAAGCATGGCACCGAGTGACACTGTAGGGCACGCGCGTATACTATAGCCTTTGCGGCAATCACGGCCGCGGCAAGGCGGATTTCGTCGAATTTTCATCCGCTTGTGCGACAATAGTCACAATCCGACGCTGTCACACGCCACTATAATCTGTCATAACGCAAGAAGTGACCTGCACTGGGCTGTCTGTGCCAACGCGCACCAAGCTCCGTGCACCAACCCATTCGACAGTACGTCAATAGTGGCAAGGCTATGCCGACTTCCATTTCCATGCGAAATTTTGCCCGAACGCCGCTTCTGATCCTCGGTTTGGCCGAGACAGCGATCCTGTTTTCGTCCGTTTACGTCGCCGCCTTTGTGTTGTATGGGGAGCTTACGGCTGCTGAGCGGAGCCTGGGTCCTCTTATGCCGCGCGCGCTGGTCGTTGCCGGCGTGCTCCTCATCAGCCTGACGTCGATGGGCCTGTACCAGTTTCATCAGCGTTTTTTCTACCACGAAGCATTGGTGCGTATTCTGGGTGGTGTAATCGCTGGTGGTATTGCGTTGGCGGCTATTTACTACGTGATACCGTCAGTGAGGATGTCACGGACTATGACGGCCGTTGCATCCGGTTACGCGTTGGCTTTGCTACTGCTCCTTCGGCTTTACGTGGGCAAGATTGGCAACGAGAATATATTTCGACGAAAAACCCTGATCTACGGTGCCGGCGAGCGCGCTGCGAGAATTACCGCTCTCAGGCGAGGGGCCGATCGCCGCGGCTTCAAGATCGTTGGCCAGATAGCCACACTTTGCGATACCAATGTTGCCAACTCAGGCAAGCTTACACTCAATGGTACAACGATGGTTGACATGGCTCTGCAGCTCGGTGCGGATGAAATCGTCGTGGCCATGGACGATCGGCGTGGCAACCTGCCCATTCGCCAGCTGCTGGACTGCCGTTTGCGGGGAATCGAAGTCATCGAGCTGGTTGAATTCCTGGAGCGCGAAACGGGCAAGATCTGGATCAATCTCGTCCAGCCCGGCTGGCTGGTCTTCTCACAGGGCTTCCGATTGTCGAAGTTTCGATATTTCAACAAGCGTCTCGTGGATATCGCAGTGAGTTCGACGCTGTTGATCGTAGCATCGCCGGTAATGTTGCTGATTGCGATAGCCATCAAGCTGGACGACGGCTTGCGCGACCCAATCCTTTACCGGCAAGAACGAGTAGGTCGCAACAATGAACTGTTCAATATTCTGAAATTTCGCAGTATGCATGTGGATGCTGAGGCCGATGGGGAGGCCGTCTGGGCTGCGGAAAATGACCCCCGTATTACCAGGGTGGGCGCAATACTGCGGGTAAGCCGACTCGATGAATTACCGCAGTTGCTCAACGTGTTTCGCGGCCAGATGAGTCTCGTGGGGCCGCGTCCCGAGCGCCCGCAATTCGTCGAAAGACTGCGCGAATTGCTTCCATATTACTCCGAGCGCCACACGGTGAATCCCGGCCTCACAGGCTGGGCGCAATTGCACTATAACTACAGTGGAAGTACGGAAGAGACGCTCGAGAAGCTGCAGTATGACCTGTACTACGTCAAAAACCACAGCCTGCTGCTCGACCTCCTGATCATTCTGCAAACCGTGGAAGTCGTGCTATGGGGAAAAGGCGCGCGCTAGAAACCGACTCGTCATTGCGAAGGCTCAATAGACTCGTCATTGCGAGGAACGAAGTGACGAAGCAATCTCCCAAACATAAAATTGCCGTACCAAACCCTCCCTTGAGATATAGCACATGACGTATCTGGGAGCTTTCAGCTACGGCGTGGTCGGATTGCTCTACGCGATCGTCAGCACACTATCCGTGGTGAGCTGGCGCGGCGGGCGCGTCGGCGGCCTGATGATAGCCGCCTGCATATTCAGTGCGGTCTGGGCATTTACGATTGCGATCCACAACAGCTTTGTAGCGTTACCATCCATCATACTGTTCAGTGTGGAAGTTCTGCACGCCGGCTTGTGGATTTCGTTTCTCGCGTCGCTGCACGTGAAACGCGGTATTGGCCGCCGCCTCAGTATATCCAGTCAGTTCGTCTGGATTGCGCTTCTGGTCGCCGGAGTCGGCATCTGGGTCGCCCAGCAGTTCGTTGTCACGACCCTCAGTTACGGAATCGTACTCATACCCGGTGGCTTGCTCTTGGCACTCGCCGGCCTGGTATTGATCGAGCAACTCTATCGAAATTCTACACCTGACTCGCGCTGGAAGATCAAGACGCTTTCTTTGGGTCTCGGTGGGATGTTCGCCTACGACCTCTTCCTGTACTCGCAGGGCTTGATGTTCGGCAACATTGACGATGCGATCTGGAATGCACGCGGCATTGTCAACATTATGTTCGTGCCGATGATTGCAATTGCGGCGCGCCGCAACGAGGAATGGGATCTCGACATCTTTGTGTCGAGGCACATCGTTTTTTATACAACTACGCTGGTAGCCGTCGGTACCTACCTGCTGCTGATGAGTGCCGGCGGCTACGCGATACTTCTATACGGCGGCGACTGGGGCGGCCTGTTGCAGGTTGTATTTTTCGTCGGAGCAGGGCTCGTGCTCGTGACGCTTTTGTTTTCAAACAAGCTGCGGGCGCGGCTGAAGGTGTTTCTGAGCAAGCACTTCTATCGTAACCGGTACGATTACCGTGACGAGTGGTTACGTTTGGTGGCAACCCTCGCTGAATTCGAGGACAGTTCAACTCGGCAGACCGTCGTCAAGGCACTGGCACAGATCGTTGACAGTCCCGGTGGGCTCCTTTGGCTGCGGGATGACGTCGCGCGCGAGTTTCGCGTGGCGTCAGCCTGGAAGCGTGAAGGGGAAGTTGCGGATATTTCATTCGACGATCCGTTGGTGGAATTCATTGAAAAAGGACATTGGCTTATCGATCTCGGAGAATACCGCGAGAATCCGGACCTTTACGACAATATGCAATTAGCCGACTGGTTGGTGCGCAGCGCTACCGCGTGGTTAATCGTGCCGCTGGTAACTCGCCAGCAGGTCGTGGGATTGGTGCTCCTGGACAAACCGGATGGCAAGCTGAAGCTCAACTACGAAGATCGAGATCTCCTGAAAACCGTGGGGCATCACATCGCCGTGCAACTCGCGCAGCAGCAGGCGGACAGCATGCTGGCAGAAGCGCAACAATTCGAGGCTTACAATCGCCTGACGGCGTTCCTGATGCACGATCTGAATAACCTGATCGCGCAGCAATCGATGATCGTCAAGAATGCTGCCCGGCACAAACGCAATCCCGAGTTCATCGACGACTCGATGCAGACCATTGCGAACTCGGTTGCGCGCATGAAACGTGTCATGAGCCAGATCGAACGTCGCGACGACAAACCGAAGCTGACGAAAACTGTACTGAAGTTCCTGATCTCTTCCGCGGTGGATCGCTGCGCGGGGAGACTCCCTGAACCGGAAATCGACACCAGCCAATCCGACATCGAACTCGAGGTTGACCGGGATCGCTTCGTGATGGTGCTGACCCACCTGATCCGCAATGCCCAGGATGCCACGCCAGCCACTGGCAGCGTGCGAGTTTCGGCGGTCTGTACCGAAGGCCACATCAAACTGACCGTGGCGGATACCGGTAGCGGAATGACGCCGGAATTCATCCGAGACCGCTTGTTCCGGCCATTCGATTCCACCAAAGGTAGCCAAGGCATGGGTATCGGCGTTTACCAGGCCCGCGAATTCGCACTCAACCTGGGCGGTGACTTGCGAGTGCGGTCTGTACCCGGGGAAGGTACGACCTTTGTCATGACTATTCCTTACAGCCCCGCGTAAGTAAAAGAATGCGGGCAACCCCTCCTGGCATCGGGAGGAGCCAACCTCCTCGTCATCGATAAGAAGGTACGTCCTCGTCATCGCAAGGACCTTACCACCTCGTCATCGCGGGGAGCTTATCTCCTCGTCACCGCAAGGACCTTACCCCCTCGTCATCGCAAGGACCTTACCACCTCGTCATCGCGAGGAGCTTACCCCCTCGTCATCGCGAGGAGCTTACCACCTCGTCATCGCGAGGAGCGCAGCGACGCGGCGATCTCGTCAAAGAATCCCCACCGCCAACGCTGCGAGATTGCCACGCCCTTCGGGCTCGCAATGACGGGACCTTCGGGCTCGCAATGACGGGACCGAAGTTCCCACCCGTCATCGCGAGGAGCGGAGCGACGCGGCGATCTCTCAAATCTACTAATCACCCCCAAAAATACAAATGGTAACGCCTCTACCAACCGATAACCTCGAAAATAACCGGACCACTCGAATCTCAACAACCTCAAATGCCGATACGCCGTCAGCCCGCCATCTACCTGTTGACCAATAAGCCTTTCGGTGTGCTCTACATCGGCGTAACAAGCAATCTTCCCGGCCGCATCTGGCAGCACCGGGAGCGGCTCGTGAAGGGATTCACGAGTAAATACAACCTGAAAATGCTCGTCTACTTTGAACTTTTTGACACCATGTACGACGCGATCGCCAGGGAGAAGCAACTAAAAAGTGGCTCGCGACAGGCCAAGATCAGGTTGGTCGAATCGATGAATCCGAATTGGCGGGATCTTTATCTGGAAATTTGTGGATAAGAACATTGCCGCCCCCTGCGGGCGCGCAATGAAGGGATTCGGACGGAACTGGGATTGCCGCGCCCTGCGGGCTCGCAATGACGGGGATTCGGACGGAACTGGAATGCCCACCCTCCAGGCTCCCAATTCGGGGTGGACGGGCGGCCGGCTGGCGGACCAATTATGTCTATAGTCGGTGGCAGGTTTCGTTGCCGGCGATGTGGTCTTCGACACCTGCCGGTCTCGAATGTGAGGGGCGTCCGCGGACCCGTGTGATAGCTGTCACAAATCAGAGATGCCGTGTCGGTAACGCGCGAAGCGGCCTGAATCCTGGTGTAGAATCAGCAAGTTCGGATAAGGGCGGCGTTATCTCGGGGTTGTGATCACACCTTGCGTTACCGCAAGAAACTTGCGACCAGCGGCCACCGCGGGCAGCGCAGCCTGCTGTCATCGAGAGGAGTGCTGCGAAGCGCTGTCGCGCGAGGAGCGCAGCGGAGGCTTTCATCGCAAGTGCCGTAAAAGTCCGTCATCGCGAGGAGCGCAGCGACGTGGCGATCTTGTTTTGGGAACAACTTTGCCAGGCTCGGGAGATTGCCGCGCCCTTGCGGGCTCGCAATGACGGATGGGCGGGGGGAGATTGCCGCGCCCTTGCGGGCTCGCAATGACGGATGGGCGGGGGGAGATTGCCGCGCCCTTGCGGGCTCGCAATGACGGATGGGCGGGGGGAGGTTGCCGCGCCCTTGCGGGCTCGCAAAGGCGGACGGGGCTGCCAACGATTGCTGCGTCCTTTGGGGTCGCAATGACGGACGGGGCTGCCAGCGATTGCTGCGTCCTTTGGGGTCGCAATGACGGACGGGGGTGCTAGCGATTGCTGCGACGTTTAGGCTCGCAATGATGACTCGGGAATATGTTTAAAAAACAATGATTTCAGAATACAATCTCACAAATCACTTAGCACGGAAAATTGCAATGCGCGAAGCTCCGGTACGGACTGGCTCGCGGCGATTGTTAACGCTTGCCGGTGCATTAACTTTCCTGTTGCTCGCAGCTTGCGGGCTTAGTGACGACGATCGTCTGAGTCGCGGCGAGGCGGCGTTCGAGGCGGGTGAGTTCAGTGCCGCAGCAATTGACGCGCGCACGGTACTGCAATCCCAGCCACAGAACGTCGCTGGCCGGATCCTGCTCGGCCGCGCCGCGCTGCGGCTTGGCGAACTCGACTCCGCGGAAAAGGAATTCAGGCGGGCGCTCGAACTCGGCGCTGATAAAGCCAGGGTCGCCGTCGACCTCGGCCAGGTACTGTTCGCGCTGCAGAATTATCAGCAGGTGCTGGACGAAATTTCTCCGGATCTTGGTGCCAACGCACAAGCCAAGGTGGAAATAACTCGCCTGCGCGGCGATGCCAACCTCGCGCTGGGCAAAACGTCCGAGGCGCGCGGCCTTTACCAGCAAATCCTCGTTGTAGACGATCAGGACGCTGCAGCGATGCTGGGTGTCGTTTCCACGTACCTGGCCGAAGAGCAGTTTGAGCAGGCGCGGGCAACGCTCGACGAGGCACGCACCATCGATGACAGCTACATCCCCACCTGGATCAAGTCCGGTGAGATGAACTTTGGCATGCGCAATGCACAGCTTGCTGAATCCGACTTTGCCAGGGCTGCCGAACTCGCTGTGGCGCAGTCCACGCCCGACATGCACGCCGCAGCGTTGCGGGGCCTGGTTGAAACTCGCCTGGTACGAGACGATGTCGATGGTGCGCAGGCGGCGTTGACTACGCTAACGGAAATTGCCGGGAACGATATTCGTACCCTGTTCCTGCAAGGCCGCATGGCGTATGAGACCCGCGAATTCGCCGCCGCCCGCCAGCAGCTGCAGGAAGTCCTGGCGGTACAGCCTGAGTTTGTTTCTGCGCAGATGCTGCTGGGTGCCGTACATCTGAGTACCGGTAACCTCGGCCAGGCTGAGATGCATTTGTCAGCTGTCGTTGCCGCGATGCCGGAAAACGCGGATGCGCGACGCCTGCTCGCGGAAACGCGCATGCGCCAGAACAGGGCCAATGATGCGACGTCCCTTTTGCAACCGCTGGTCGACGATGCGATGTCTGATTCGCAGTCCCTGGGCATGGCGGCACGCGCCCAACTTGCCGCTGGCAATTATTCCGCTGCGACCGAGTTGCTGCGCCGGCGCATCGAGCAGGAACCCGGCAACACGGCTCTGCAACTGGACCTGGCCGCTGCCTTACTGGCAGCTGGCGATGTCGCAGGCGCCGAAAAGATCCTTGCGACCGGTGGCGACGCGACCGAGGCCGATGCCTACCGGCGTGAGATGCTGGGCATCCTGAGCCGCGTACGCAGCGGCGAACTCGAGTCCGCCACGACCCTGACGCTAGCCATGCTCGAACGGCATCCGGACGATCCCCGACTGCACAACGTGCTGGGAGGCATCTACCTGACCGCCGGCGATGTCAGCGCCGCCAAGACAACGTTCGAGTCCGTGCTCGCGATCGACCCAAAGGACGCCATGGCACTAAGCAACCTTGGTCGTATTGAGGCCGAACTCGGTAATGTCGCGGCCGCACGCAGTCATTTCCTGGCAGTGCTTGACGAGTCGCCTGAGGATGAGGGCGCCTTGATGGCAATGGGCATGCTTGCTGCGTCCGTCGACAATACGTCGGAGGCCATCGAATGGCTGGAGAAAGCGCGTGCTGCCAGCGCGACCGGCGTGGAGGTGCGGCTGATGCTCGCGCAACACTACGCACGACAAGGCGATTTCGATGCGGCCGAGAAAGTGGCGACTGAATCATTGAAGTTGGAACCACAATCCGCGGCGGCACATGCCGCGCTTGGCGCAGCCAGAGAAGGCCTGGGCGACGATCGGCGCACTTTGCAGAGTTACCGGCGTGCCGCCGAACTCGAGCCTGATAATGTACGCTACTCATTGGATCTTGCTCGGGCACAAATTGGAGCAGGGGAGCAGGCCGAGGCAACCCGCACGATCGCCAGGGTCGAGGATCAGGCGCCGCGCGACCTGCATTCGGCCGTCCAGCTCGCCGTTCTCAAGGCGGATGCGGGCGACATCGCCAGCGCGTTGCAAATTGGCGAAGAGCTATTAGAGCGTTTCCCGGATAGCGAGTCGCCACACCTGTTGCTCGGCGAACTGTATTTCAGGAGTGGCGATCCGGCGCGAGGCGCGGAGCAGTTCGACCTGGCGCTCGACAAATCGATGACCCTGCGCATTGCCGGGCGCGCCTATGCACTGCGCAAGGCAAATGCCGTGGGTGCTCCTGAGCAGCCGATCCAGCGGCTGCTCGAGCAGAATCCGGACCATGAAATGGCATTGCTTGCTCTGGCGCAGCACTATCAGGGCGCGAGAGAGGATGTCGCCGCGATAGAAGCTTACAACGACGTTTTGGCGCGGAACCCGCAGAATTTTGCCGCCCTGAACAACCTCGCCTGGCTGCTGTTTACGACGGGCGATGGGCGGGCCGAGTCAATTGCCCGTCGCGCCTACGCGGTAGCGCCGGAAAATGGCGCCGTGGCCGATACGCTCGGCTGGATCCTGGTCCGTAACGGAGCGCACAAAGAAGGCATCGAACTGCTGCGCAAGGCGGACGAATTGTCGGATGGCCTTCCAACCATACGCTACCACCTGGCTGTGGGCCTCGCAGAATCGGGAGATGCGGACGCGGCGCGCTCGCTGCTCGATGACTTGCTCTCCGGCGACGATCAGTTTGCTGAGCGCAACGAAGCCGAATCTCTTTTGCGCAGTTTATGAAGCATCCTGAAACCCCATGAGAGAAAGCAGCGAATGATAATTCCCAGTAAAAGACTGATCAGCGCCGCAATGGTGTGTGCACTGTTTGCCATGGCCGGTTGCGGCGGCAGCATGCCGACCATGCCGGCCGGGGACGCCGCCGAAGCGACGGAAAATAGTGACTACGTCATCGGCGCCGGCGACAATCTGAACGTTTTCGTCTGGGGCCATGACGATCTTACGACCAGCGTCCAGGTGCGTCCGGATGGCGCCATCTCAACGCCGCTTGTGGAGGATATGAAGGCTGCCGGGAAGACGCCGACGGAATTGGCCCGCGCGATCGAGGAAGTGTTGTCCGGCTTCGTCCGCTCGCCGACGGTCACCGTGATCGTAGAAAGTTTTGTCGGCGAGTTTGCCCGTCAGATTCGCGTCGTCGGTCAGGCGACCGAGCCGCAGTCGCTCAATTTTCGTGATGGCATCACGTTGCTCGATGTCATGATCCAGGTCGGCGGCCTGTCAGAATTTGCAGCGGGTAACCGCGCCCAGGTCGTGCGTGAAGTTGACGGCGAAAAGGTCAGTATCCGCGTGCGTCTGCAAGATCTCCTGAACGACGGGGACATCGAGCAGAATATTCGTATGTTGCCAGGCGATGTGCTGATCATCCCGGAATCGTTTTTCTGATGAAGTTGAGCCAGCGAATGTCACATCAATACGTCAGTATGACTCAGGTTCAACCTGCCAATACGAGGTCGATTCAACCCGTCATTGCGCGGGCGATTCAGCCCGTCAGTACAGGGCCGATTCAGCCTCAGCGCGTCATTGCGAGGAACGAAGTGACGAAGCAATCCCCGGAATATTGCGCACAGACTATGAGATTGCCGCGCTGCGCTCGCAATGACGGTGCACTTCTCCGCAATGACGGTGCACTTCTCCGCAATGACGGTGCACTTCTCCGCAATGACGGTGCACTTCTCCGCAACGACGGTGCACTTCTCCGCAATGACGGTGCACTTCTCCGCAACGACGGTGCGCTTCTCCGCAATGACGATGCGCTTGTCCGCAATGACAGCGAGCCTTTCTGCAAGAGCGAGGGCTTCGAACCAGCCCCGCTGGCCGGAACGGCATAAATGGAACAGCAACGCGCAACCAATGCGGTTCTCCGTGACCTGCTGTCGACGATCTTCACGCACGCCCGTGGTATGTGGCGGTTTCGCTGGGTCGCGATGGGTCTCGCATGGGTAGTTTGCGGCCTCGGGTGGTACTACGTCTATTCAATGCCCGATGTCTACGAGGCCGAAGCACGTGTCTTCGTGGATACCGACAGCGTGGTGCGCAAGCTGCTGCAGAACATTGCGGTGTCGAACGACGTCATGACCGAGGTCAACATCGTCACACGTGAGATGCTGAGTCGTCCGAACGTCGCCGAAGTCGCCCGCGAGACTGACCTGGATCTCAAGGTCACGACACCGCAGGAATTCGAGAACCTGCTGACGTCGCTGCAACAGCAAATCAAAGTAGCCGGTTCCCGCGACCAGGTATTTACAATCTCGTTCCAGCATCCGAATCGCGACCGTGCAGAAATGGTAGTGCGATCGCTGGTCGATACGTTTGTCGAGAAGTCGCTGGGCGCGGACCGTACCGAGTCTGTCCGCGCACAAACCTTTCTGGAAGAGCAGATCAGTGAGTACGATCAGCGCCTGACAGATGCCGAGGACCGGCTGGCCCAGTTCAAGCGCGACAATCTGCAATTCATGCCTGACCAGCGCGGCGACTATTTTGGCAAGTTACAACTGGCGCAGGCCACACTCGGCGGCACCCGGCAGCGGTTGCGAGTGGCTGAGGAACGCAAAGGCGAACTGCAGCGCCAGATTGACGGCGAGGAGCCGGTTTTCGACGTCATGCCGAGCGACGACAGTAGTTTTGCGTCGTCGCGCATCCAGCAGCTCGAGTCCGAACTCGATGTGCTGCGCTTGCAATACACGGACAGGCATCCGCGCATCGGCCAGATTCTTGCTACGATCGAAGCTCTGCAACAACAGCTCGCCGACGAACAGGCCACGCGCAAGGAATGGGCGCCACCGGTTTCATCGACAAACCCTCTCGACCTGAATCCGGTCTACCAGAACATGCGCATTCAGCTCAGCAATATTGATGTCGAGATCGCCGAGTTGCACGCGCAGGAACGTCAGCAGGCCGCTGAGGTGACCGAATTGCAACGGTTGGTCGATACCATTCCGCAGGTGGAGGCCGAACTTAATCGGCTTAATCGCGACTACGGCATCGTAAAGACCAAGTACGAGCAGCTCGTGCAGCAACTGGAGACCGCAAATAGCGGCGAAAGCATGGCGCAGAGCATCGACGAGGTGCAGTTTCGCATCATCGAGCCACCGTACGCGGACGCCAGTCCGATCGGTCCGAACCGCTCGCTATTTCTGGGGGTAGTACTGGTGATTGCGCTCGGAGCGGGAGGGGCGCTGGCATTCCTGCTCAATCAGCTGCGTCCGGTGTTCATCGGTAAGCGTTCGGTCACGGAAATCACCGGTCTTCCAGTGCTAACTTCGGTCAGCATGCTGCAGACCCATGCTCAAACCGTGGCGGCCCGCCGAAATATGTACCTGCTGTTAGCCGGGGCGCTGGCCCTCTTCACATTGCATGTCGTTGCTACCGTTTTCGCGGCTCAGGGATCCGGGCTCCTGCGCGCCTTGCTATAGAGATCCACCACCCAATGGGCAAAATACAGGAAGCATTGCGGGCCTTACGTGCGGCGGAGAAGGATGCCAACACAATTACCCGCGAAAACGCCGAGCGGTTCGTTGCCCGTTACGGGCCGAATGCCACACAAAAGAATGGTGCGGCCGTACCGCGGTCGCGCCGGACTTCGGATACTACGATGGCGCCGGTGCTGCCGGAGGGCTTTGAGGACCGACCGGTCACCAACAAGTTCGCGATCGACCGTGACAAGCTCGCAGAATCCGGTTTTTGGCCGACGGGCCCGGACGAGGGAGTAATCGCCGAACAGTTCCGACGTGCAAAACGGCCCGTCATCAGCCTTGCCTTCGAGACTGGCGTGCCAACCGGTGAAAATCCCAACGTAGTCATGATGGCAAGCGCGATGCCAGGGGCCGGCAAGTCGTTCTGTTCTTTCAATCTCGCGCGCAGCATTGCGCGCGAGCGTGATATCGGCGCAGTGCTGGTCGACGCCGACGTTCTTCGCTCCAGCATCAGCCGTAGCCTGGGTCTTTCAGACAAACCCGGCCTGATCGACTACCTGCTCGACGAAAAGCTGGTGCTCGATGACCTTCTGCTGCAAACGGATCTCGATGGAATTATTGTCGTGCCAGCAGGACAGCGTCACTCGGAAGCTACCGAGCTGTTATCGAGCCGCCGCATGACGCAACTGGTCGCCGAGCTTAGTGCACGCTTTCGCAATCGCGTTGTGCTCTGCGACACGCCGCCGATCCTGGTCACCAACGAGGCGCACGTTTTCGCCGAACACGTCGGGCAGATCGTTATGGTGATTGAGGCGGGTTATTCAACGCAGGAGTCAGTGCTTCAGGCGCTTGCTTCGCTGAATCGCGACAAACCGATCAACGCGATTCTCAATAAGTCACGCACCGCCCGCGGTTCCGGTTATTACGGTGACGATTACGGCTACTACCCTTTTCACGGAGAGAAAGGCTATGACGGAGATAAAGCGTCGGACTGAACGGCAGGGGGGTTGTGCCGTCACTGCGAAGCGGGTCTGTGCCGGGGTTGCGAGATTGCCGCGCTTCGCTCGCAATGACGAAGTTCCTCTCATCGCGAGGAGCGCAGCTCCTACCGTCATCGCGGGAAGCGCAGCTCCTACCGTCATCGCGAGGAGCGCAGTACTTCCCGTCATCTCGAGGAGCGCAATTCTTCCCGTCATCGCGAGGAGCGTAGCGACGTGGCGATCTTTTGGGCTTTACCCCTCTGCCGTCGTTATGAGATTGCCGCGCTTCGCTCGCAATGACGAAAGCCCCGTCATCGCGAGGAGCGTAGCGACGTGGCGATCTCGTTGGAATCACGTCGCTGCCAGATTTACGAGATTGCCGCGCCCTGCGGGCTCGCAAAGACGGGGGATACCCATCCACTCGCAAATACGGGCGTTCCCGACCATCTCGCATAGTCGGGCTGGATTAATCCTTGGCTCGCTGATCGGCGCCTTCGCGTTGACCGCGCCCGCGGCCGCCGACCCGTGGGAATACGGCCTCACGCTCGAGTTGAGTGCGGTACAATCGGACAACATATTTCTCGCGCCAGAAGGCCTCGAAGAATCAGAAACGGTTTACCTGGTCTCGCCACGACTCAGCTTGTTCAAAGAAAGCGAGCGTATCAACGCGAATATCAATTACCAGCCGCAAGCGATCTTCTACGAAAGCATCGAAGATGCCGACGAGGTCTACCACGTCCTCGACGCCGCTCTGCAGACGGTACTGCTGCGCGATAGAGTCTTCATCGACTTCGACGCAGTAAACTTCCAGATCATAAACGGAGCCGAAAACAGCTTCCCGGGCAATAATATACCGATCAACGGACAGCGAACCGATACTGCTATCTGGAGTATTATGCCGCGCTGGCAGCAGCAGTTCGGTTCTGCACAGGTCTTGGCGGAAGCCACGCACCGGCAGATCAACTTCGACGACCCCGATGCACTGGACAGTGATGAGAATTCCGGCAGGTTCCGGCTCGACAACCATCAGCAGCAACAGGGTGTTACCTGGGCGTTGCAA
>JBGTHC010000103.1:0-2094 GCA_041746375.1 Woeseiaceae bacterium | reverse complement strand
CTCCTATTTTCGATTGTGACCTCGGCCGCGCCACATGAAAAAGGCAATAATTCCAGTGATCGCGTGTGCCCTGTTGGGCCTGGCAGTGCCGTCCGCGGCCAGTCAGAGCGCTGGCGTTGTGGTCTCTCATCATGAGAATCTGGGCGCTTTTCAACTATCCGACAGCCGCACCGCCGGCGAGCAAAAGCCCGCCAACGGCGCTTCGGCGTTACTGAGTTTTGACGCGTTCGGCCGCCGCTTCGACATCGAGCTCGAATCGAACGATCGACTGCTCTCGATTGCCGCAAGAAATCAAATCGATGCCGGTACTTCGGTTTATCGTGGACGCATCGCCGGGCAGGAAAATTCATGGGTTCGCATCGTCGTGGCGGACGGCATGCCGCGCGGCGTGATATGGGACGGCACGGAAATGATCGCGATCGAAGCACCGGGTGACAGCGCGGTGTCGACGACAGTGCCGGTTGCATATCGCCTTGCGGATAGCTATGCAATCCCGGGCACGATGTCTTGCGGCACTGATCACTCGTCCAGCGCCCGATCGGGCAGCACGGCAGCGATGTACGGCAAGCTGGTGGGTGAACTGGAAGCGGCGATGGCGAAGGGACCCGGCGCCAGCACGCAGCTGGATCTCGGCGCTATTGGCGACTTCGAGATGTTTGAGCGCTTCGGCAGCGATGAAGGAGATACGGAGGCCGCAATCCTGACGCGCCTCAATACGGTCGATGGCATCTACAGCGAGCAGCTCGGCGTGCAGATCTTCGTCGACGAGTTGGCCATCTTTACAACGGCAAACGATCCATTCACCGATACGACAGATTCCGGCGATCTACTGGATGAGCTCGGTATATATCGACGAGACACTGCGGCGCAACGGTCGCAAGGACTGACCCACCTGTATACGGGTCGCAGCCTGGATGAAACGACGGTCGGCATCGCTTACCTCGAGGCGCTCTGTAGCCAGCGGTTTGGTGCCGGCCTGAGCGAAGGACGCCGGGGTGCAACGACCGACGCACTGATAGCAGCACACGAGATCGGCCACAACTTTGGCGCAGAGCACGACGGGGAAGACGGCTCGGTCTGCGAGTCGACGCCGGAAACCTTCCTGATGGCGGCGAGCGTGAACAACAGTGACGAGTTCTCGCAGTGCAGCATCGACACGATGACCCCTAACATCACAGCCGCAAGTTGCATCGCACCGTTGCCCACTGTAGACATGGGCATCGCCCTGAACGGCAACCTGTCACCGGTTCTGCTCGGCGCTACCGCGACACTGACTTTCAGGTCGACGAATACCGGCACGCAATCGGCAACCGGAGTTGACGTGGATGTCGAACTACCGGACAACGCCTCGCTTGTTTCCACAAACGCCGAATTCGGTACTTGCACCAGTGGTGCAGGCGAAGTGAATTGCACGTTCGGTACCGTGCCGGGTGGCGGCACGCGCGACCTGACACTTACGACGGTGGCATCCGATACCGGCATTGGTACGTTCACCGCGACCGTGAACGCGGACTCGGATGTCAATCTCAACAACAATGTGCGATCGGTAACGTTGACGGTCAACCCGGCGGTCGATCTCGTCGTCAATGCGATCGCCACATCGCAGGTCAATCTGAACCAGCAGGTCTCGATCGCAATCGGCCTCGAGAATCGAGCGGTGCTCGCCGCCTCCGACGTCGAGCTTTCGATTTCGCTCAATAACGGCCTGCGCGCGGACACGGCGACGTGGTCGCTTGGGAACTGTACCGTGGCGGACAAGCAGGTTGACTGTGAGGCGAACACCTTCCCAGGCGTGTCGAATGCAACGCTCAGCCTTACCCTGACGGGCACGAGTAACGGCTCATCGAACTACACGGTGTCGCTGTCCTCGCCGGACGAAGACTCCGTCACCTCGAATAACAGCGTCACCGCAACCGTCCAGGTCGGGACGATGAACAATACGGGCGGCGGTGCTGGTTCTTCGGGCGGCGGAGGCGCGGCCGGCTACCTGCTGCTTGTTCTTCTTGGCGCCGGTACATATGGGGCAAGACGCCGTATTTTGCCCCGATATTGACTCCCGCCACCCCGGTCTGTCTAATACCCCGCTCCATTTAG
>JBGTHC010000102.1:0-20938 GCA_041746375.1 Woeseiaceae bacterium | reverse complement strand
GTCGAAGGTGACGTGAACGAAATCGACTATGTCGCATCGGTCACCCACGCGACCACCGAGATCGACCAGAACTATCCAACCGGCTGGTTGTTGCTGGACGAGTTTGTCGCAGCCGCTTCCGCGGGCGCCTTCAATATCTTTGCGACGCCTGACGCATTCACCGACGCGGACCAGGCGGCTCTCGACCCGACCATTTACCACGGCGACTGGGACCTTACGAAGAACACAATGATGGGGTTTAACGTGCAGGCATCGAAGCCGATTTTCGAAATTGGCGGCGGCGACGTAATGTTGGCGACCGGACTCGACTACTACACGGTAAATTACGATCGTAGCATCTCCGAGGCGAACGCCAACGAAGATCTGTTGTTCCTGTCGAAGGATACTCCCTTTGATCTGGAACGCGATCAGTTCGGCGTGTTCGTCGAAAGCCTGCTGCCGCTCACCGATACCTTGGAAACCACAGTTTCCGTGCGCTATGACGATATATCTGCGGTGTCCGACCAACTGGCCGGCGGCGACATCGACGAAGGGGACAGCGATGTCACCTACAAGATCAGTGGCTTGTGGAACGTGCATGACGCAGTCGCGTTACGCGCTTCCTACGGTACTGGTTTCAAAGCACCGTCTATGCGTGAAATCGGCGAACCGCGCTCGGAGTTCGGCGTCACATCGGGTACCTTCGACTGTCCGTTCCCGGCCGGCGATCCCCTGGCACAGTTCTGCAGGCCGGAAGCGGCGCAGTACGACGTATTTCGGGAGGGTTCTGCCGGACTGACTTTCGAATCCTCGAAGCAGTACACCTTCGGTGCCGTGCTGACCCCGACTGACAGCTTCAATATGACGGTCGACTACTGGAATATCGAACTCGAGAACCTGGTCGAGCGTTTGACCGAACAGCAGATCTTCGCTAACCCGGAGCTGTACCGCGACCTGTTCACCACCAAGACCAACCTGGCGACCGGTCAGGAGTTCCTGGCCATCATCCAGGCCGCAGTGAATGCCGGTACGCGTGAGCAATCCGGTATCGATTATGCAGTAAACCAGGCGTTTGAACTCGGATGGGGTCAGCTTGACCTCGGACTTCAGGGTACTTACATGCTCGAGTCCGAGAGTTCCCTCACCGGCAGCAGCCTCGGCCGCTTCGGTAACGATGACGGAGTGGTATTCCGTAACGTCATAAACCTGGTCGGCACGCTTTACCACGGCGACTTTACCCACACCCTGTTCGCGAATTACCGATCCGGTTATCACGACCAGGCGCAGGAGGTCGAAATCACCGGCACGGGAGTACCGCTGGGGCAGGGACCGACGACGACGGTCCAACTCGAGGTGCCCTCTTACATGGTGACGAACTACCAGTTGCGCTACATGATGCTGGACGACAGCCTTGGCCTGACATTTGGTGTATCGAACGTGCTGGACGAAGAACCGCCGCTGTCGCTGCGGGTCAGCGGTGCCGGGCACCAGGTTGGCTGGGACCCGCGTTTCACGGATGCATTCGGTCGTACGTACTACCTGCAAGCTGAATATGCATTCAGTCTGTAGTACGCAAGCGATCTAAGGTAATACAAGCTCGAACCTGGCTCCTTTACGGAGGAGCCGGGTTTTTTTTGCGGCGACCGCGTTGCGGCAACCGCGTTGCACCGGCGACCGCGTTGCGGCAACCGCGTTGCACCAACCGACAATCGCGCCGCGTCACTAGCCGGTAACCCAAAAAGCCAACGTCGGGGTCGGACCAACGTAACTACCTGATCGCCCGAAAAATGAGTATCGAAATCCGCTTTTTATAGGTGCTTAATCCGGCTAATTCCTTACCTTTTCTGTGTATGCCGCAGCGAACCCATGCCACGCGCCAACCGAACCTACTGTGCAGGACACATTTGGCATATTACTCACCGATGCCACCAACGGCAGTTCCTGCTCCGGTTTGCGCGTGACCGCAGAGCCTGGCGAGACTGGCTTTTCAGAGCGTGTCGACGTTACGGTCTTTGTGTATTGAACTACATAGCAACGTCGAATCACGTCCATCTGCTGATACTGGATCGCGGCAAGAACGAAATTCCTGTCGCAATGCAATTGGTCGCGGGTCGGACGGGGCAGGACTACAACCGGCGAAAGAACCGTCGTGGCGCATTCTGGGAAGATCGGTACCACTCGACAGCAGTGCAGGCTGACGGCCATTTGCATCGGTGCATCGTGTACATCGATCTCAATATGGTACGCGCGGGGCAGGTCTCTCATCCAGCCGAATGGGAGGTGAGTGGTTTCCATGAAATTCAGCAGCCTGCGCTTCGCAAGGGCATTGTCGACCATGCCGCATTGTGCGACCTCTTGAACCTGCCAAGCGTCGAGCATCTCAGCCAGACGCATGCGGCGTGGCTCAATGCTGAGCTCGCCGCTAGTTCCCGCCACGCTGCGTGGACCGAGTCGCTCGCAGTCGGCGATGCAAAATTCCTGGAGGCGTTCCGACGCGACCAGGGAATCCCGCGTCGGAATCGAAGCATCGTCGTCGACGATGATTTCCAGTACCTGCGCGACGACACCGCTACCTATCGGCTGGTTCCGACCTCAAAAAATGCCGATTAGCGACAGATCTTGCGTCGTAGGCAGCGAAATTCCTGGCTAATTTAGCGGGTTCGGTTGGTCCGACCCCACCGGCGTCCGACCCCACCGGCCCGCACCCCACCGGCCCGCAACGATACGAAACGCGACTAAAGCGTGGCGAATAGCGTGCCCCGGCAAGCGGCAATCAACCGAAACTCGCGACTCGCTCGATCGTCCAGAACGCGGCCACTGCGCCGATAGCATAGGCGATGACGCCGGTCGCCCATGCCGGCCGTGCAGCGACCAGGCGTCCGAGGATTGCGCTCGCCGCCAATACGACGGCTACGAACATCAGCTGGCCCACCTCAACACCCACGTTGAACATGAGCAACGCAACCGGGATCGCCTTCTGCGGCAAACCGACCTCGGCAAGTGCACCAGCGAAACCCAGTCCGTGCAGGAGCCCGAAGCTGAAAGCAACTACCCACGGCGCCCGCGCGGTCAAACCCTGCTTGCCGCGCAGTCCGTGGACGACTTCTGACGCCACGAACACGATCGACAGCGCGATGATCGCCTCCACCGGCGGTCCCGGCACGCGCACCCAGCCAAGCGTGGCCGCCACCAGCGTAATGCTATGGGCGACGGTAAATGCCGTAATCGTGGCAACGATGCGCCAGGATCCGCGCACGATCAAAAGGAGTGCCAGTACGAACAGCAGGTGATCAATACCGGCGAGAATGTGTTCCACGCCCAGCACGAGATAAGACCATGCTACCTCCATCGTGCCGGTCGGCGGCTGTATCTCGAATTGCAAGCTCCCAGGCTGCAGGCGTTCGACCTGTCTCGTCCCGTCCAGCCGCTCTACCCGGGCAATCACATCGGTTACGCCGACGGCGCTGCCTTCAATCGCCACCGTCTGGCCGACCAGTCCGCCCTCGTGACGGATGCGCCAGCGCTCGATCCACGCGTCGCCGCTCGTCACGACCCGCGGTTCACTCAGCCGTTCCGTTGTCTCCGGAAAGACGACGTAGGCCGCAAGCCGCAGGTCGTCGCCGAGTACCGGCACTTTCCACATGACGTCGTATTCGCCGTTGTCGGCTTCCCGCAGCTCCAGGTACGCGGGACGGAAGACGTCTGCAGCTGCGCCGGCAGCCGCGAAACAGACCAGAAGCCCGATCAGCAAACGTTGCGTCAACGTGAGCTCGATGCACCGGAACCGGTCGCCGCAGCGGCATCCACTACGGTGCGCACCGTGTAGCGTTCTCGGACCGCCTGGTAGAACGCCTCGTTCAATTCTTCCGACTGCGCAGCCGACCAGTCGCGCTCGACCGCGGCCCGTACGTCTGCGAGTATCGGCTCCCCTGCGGGAGTCACCGCATTCACTCGTACGAGGTGAAGACCGTAAGCGGAACGCACCGGCCCCTGCCACTCGCCAACCGGCAGCGCAGCCAGTGCATTGACAAAGTCACCACCGAAGATTCGCATAATTTCGCCGATACCGGCGGACGGCAACTTCGCCGGCAGCATCGTGATGTCACCTTCTGGCGGCTCAATCGACATGCCGAGCGTCGATGCAACCTTTTGCAATCGATCGCCAAGGTCCGCATCATGCTTCGCCGGATTGAAGTAAACCTGTTGCAGTTCGTACACCGGTTCGTTCCGATACTGGTCTGCATGCGTCTGCAGCCATTGCTCAAGTTCGGCATCGGTCGGTTCCGTCGCTGCGATGCCGTCGGCGATGAAGGCCATCTTCTGGGCGACGCGCCGCCGCACGACTGAATCGTTCACGTCCAATCCCAGCGCCACGCCTTCTCGGTACATGATCTCTTCGCGAACCCAGCCGTCGATCAGCCCGCGCACCTCCTCCGGGGACGGCGGCCGCTGCCAGACGCGTTCGAACTGCGCGACCAGGCCATCGACCCGCGCCTGGTCCACGACCACTTCGTCGGGTACCTGCATCACGCCGCGATTGAGCGAGGCAAACAGCAAGAACAAACCTGCGCCGAGAAGGAAAAAATGCAGAAGCGGTTCTTTCAATGCCTGTCGAATTCGGCGTTGACCGCTTCCAGGAACCGGATCAAAGGTAGTCATGACTGGTTTGCAGGATGTGGAGTATTTATCCGTCGAAGTGTACTGACGACCGGGTCAGTCGGATATCAAAAAAACGCAAGGCGCAGCGGGACCGTGGTCGGTTACGAACGATCTTCCGCTGGTCCGGTTTTGTCTGGTGTATCGACAGACGGCCGCGACCCGATCGTGCCGCGAATCATGGCCAGACTTGCAGCGACTGCGATGACCAGCACGGCAACGCCGATTATGGTGATGCCGTCAACGTGTTCGAAGTCGAGCTGGATGATGTGCCGGCCGACGGCAATCAGGGCAAGGATCAGGATGATTTCGACCTTTACCTTGTGCTCGGCGAAGTATTTACGCAGTGCCTCCATCATCTCGAGCCCGAGCAGAACCATCAGCACGCCCGCCAGTGATCGTTGCAAGGCTCGCTGCAAATCCGGAACGGTTTGGAGCTCGGCCAATCCATCGTTGAATAGAACGGTCGCCAGGATAACCCACAAATCGACCACTGCGATGGCAATTACGACCATCAGTAAAAGCTGCAGAAAGCCGATCACAATCGCTTCAAAGTAGCGACCGATAGTTTCGTTAGGAAAAATGAGTTTCATTGCGTTGCGGATAATACCTTATGCCGGGCTCGCCGCCACTGTCGTTTAGTCGACCGGTCAGCGGACCCAGGCGTATTGCCAGGTAAGCGCGACCGAATCGAAGTCGCTGCCCGTCCGGGTCAGGACGCCGCTGCTGCCGCTCAGTTTCAACGAATGACGGCTGTTGAGCGGCACGGATAAGGTCACGCCGAGTCGGGCGTTCGACTGCAGATTGGTGTCCGGCAAGCCATCGGTTGTCGTTTCGCCGCCGCGGTAGCGAGTGTAGTCCGCGGCCAGCCACTTGCCGGATGCGAATCGCCGTACAACGTGAGCCTGCAGCGCATAAATGGGATCCTGGTCGCGGCGTCTGCCACTAAAGAAATTGTCGTTGTCCTGGTAGAACGTGCTGCTAAATTTCATCTCCAGCAACCAGTGCTTCAGGGCTTTGGATGCGCCAATCTCAGTTTTAACGGCCCAGCGATTGGTGCCGATATTTACCAGCTTGTCCGGATCGTAATCGCCGACGGGTGCGGTAACTTGCAGGCTGGCACCCACTACAAGATTCTGTTGGTAATTTGCGAAGTCCCTCATCGACAGCGCGGGTGCCCCGAGGAAATTGATCGCGAGACGCAGTCGGACGTCACTCCAGCCGCACACCTTTCGCGAGACCTGAGAGCCCTCAAAAACGGCAGAGCCGTCAAGGCAGACGTTTGCGATACCCAGATCGAACTTTCCGGAACGACCGGCGATTGCCAGCGAGCGGGCGTAGCCGATGAAAGGACCGTCAACGACCAGGTCGGCATTCTCCAGTCCGACCGAAGGATCGAAAAGTACACCTCCGTCAGACCGGGCATATCCGATGGCCAGAAAGTTCAGGCCCAGGGGCAGGTTCTGGTAGTACCGTGGCTCGAGGTCCTGGCCAATCGAAATGCCGCTGTAAACCGATGTGAAGACAAGCAGCCACGCATGACGTTGCACCGCCGATCTCCATAACGACCCGATCGATTTTCGGCAACTGAAGCTTGTCTTGTTCGCCGGGGGATATCGGTGCATAGTTATTGGCGTTGCTATAAGCTAAAGATCTTCGAAAAATGCCCGTCGGGCAAGCTCGTGCAAAAGAGCAAGCTTATTCTCAATTCGTATTGTTACAGCTGGTTCAGCGGTCTCTCTATCGGAATTGCGCATATGCAGGCCCGCGAGCGCTGCTTGACGATGCCGGTTGTCTGTCTCGAACATTTTGCAATTAATTGACCTGGGGAGTGTCACGGTGAACAAGATCAAGTTATGTTTCCTGCCGGCGGTAGTCCTTTGCGTGGCAGTTCTTTCGGGCTGCTCATCGGGCCCGTCGATTCGCTCGGACTACGATCGCTCGGTGGATTTCTCGTCGTACGAAACCTACGGCTTCGCGACTGAACTCGGCACCGACCGTGCCGGCTATGCGACCCTTATCACTGAGCACTTCAAGCGCGCGGTGAGCCATGAACTCGAGGCACGGGGCTATCGCTACTCGGAATCGAGCCCGGATTTGCTCGCGAACTTCTACGTCGCGATTCAGGAGAAAACGGATGTCCGCAGTACGCCGGCGCCGACCGTGGGAGTGGGTTATTACGGTTATCGTTATGGGCTTTATACCGGCTGGCCTGCCTATTCGACGGACGTGCGAACCGTGCACTACAAGACAGGTACGGCGAACGTTGACTTGATCGACGCCAAACGCAAGCAACTTATCTGGGAAGGAGTGGCCGAGGGTCGTGTGCGGGACGCCGCTCTGGATAATCCCCGCGCCGCGATCGATGCGCTGGTTGCGGATCTGTTTGCGCAATATCCGGCAACGGCCGGCACGGCTGCGGGTAATGCTGACTGAGCCGAACGGAAGGTATATAACCCGGCCTACAGTTCAGTGACTACCCGCCCGGTGCGCGCCGCAACGAGATCAAAACTCCTTGTCAGTGCCTTCAAGCCTTCGCAAGCTGTCGACCTGATAGAACTTGGCCCAGCTAGTGGCCAGTGAGAAAAGCATGGGCTTGCCGATGATCTTGCCAAGTCCGCTGGGCAGGGAGAATGCACGGCGATTGGAGAAGTAATTGAAATACTTCTTATAGTCGTCGTCGGCCTCGTCCAGGACATTCCGTGCCGCAAAACTCCCGCAGAAAGTCGCCCACGGAATGCCGACGCAGCCGAGTATGAATCGCACGTGTGGATGCTCGGGAGGTCTTGCGATCACCGGCAGCAGGTCCCGGGTCATGTCGATCTGTCCCGGCCAGAACTGTATGAAGGAGAGATCATTCAAGTCCGGGAAATGACTGCGGAAGTCTTTGATGACCCTCTTGATGACGCCAGGATTGTTGTAAGCATCCTTGAGGAACGTAGTGATCGGTGAGCCGCCGCCAAGGAGCAGTCGGTTGTCTCCGGTGAGTCTGAAATACGAATACACCAGTTTGGAATCCCAGCATTGCATTTGATCGCCGGACGGAAACAGCACCCGAAGCTCTTTATCGGTGAGAGGCTCAGTCACACTTAGAAAGGTTTGCGCATGGAAGGCCTCGTCGGCAAGCGGACTGATCGAAGCGCTTAACTTGTCGACTGCGATGATGATGTGATCCGCGGTCACGCTGCCGGCGTGCGTGTAAGCCGTGTGATCCTCGAGTCTTTCCATCTCGGTACTCTCAAAGACCTGCATGCCGTTCTCTATCAGCAGATCCTTGAAACCCTGCAGACACATCAACGGGTTCACCCCGTAGGTTCCGCCGTATCGTATCCCCGCCGAGTACCCCTTCGCTCCGAGGACTCCCGGCAACTGATCTGCGTCGTACGTTTCCTGATCGGTGAAACCCACGCTCTCGCGGCACTCGAGCTCCGATGCAACGGCCTCCTTGCCACTAGAGCCAAGTCCGAGAAACAGAGAATCCTGCCGCAGCAATCCGCACTGGATATCGTGCTTCTGGATGTTGCTCACGATACGGTCAATGCCCGAGCAAGGCGCGTCCCAGATTTCCGCGGCCGCCTCGCTGCCGTAACGGCGAACCAGCTGGTGCAGTTCCAGCTCGCTGTCGGGCGTGAGAAAGCCGGCGCTGCGGCCTGAAGAGCTGCCGCCAATGATGTTTTTCTCAATCAACACCACGCTGAGCCCCTTGAGCAGGAACTCCGCTGCAGCGCTGACGCCGCTGAAGCCTCCCCCGACGATAAGTACGTCGCACTTGATCGCCTTTGTAAGGGGCGGGCAATACTTATGCTCCTTGATCATCAGGGTGGTGATCCACCAGTTCTGGTTAACCATCCTCACGTTGCTGCTCATTTCGTACCTGCCTTGGTAAAGGTCATTGGGATATGTCGGCACGGGCTAGGGATTCTGACAGGCGTCGTAAATCTTTTGGTGGCCCCGTCACCCCCGGGGGTTTTTGGTATTAGAATTTGGCAAGGCACACGGATACAGTTCCGTTCTGTGCCCACTGCCGGCGCTGGACGGGCGATTGCCTCGGTACAACTGGTGCGTCGGCAGCTCGAGGCTTTGCGATGGTAGCAGAACTGCAATGAACCGCTCGATAGACCACAACTCTTGAGGACTGCAAAGTGAACAAAACCAAAATAATACTCGCGGTGAGCGGTGTACTGGCCATTTTGACAGGATGCGCGTCGGGACCGATGCTTCTTTCGGACTACGATCGATCCGCCGACTTCGCGTCCTACCGCACCTACGGGTTTGCGAGCGAACTGGGGACCGACCGTGCGGGTTACTCGACCCTCATCACGGAACACTTCAAACGGGCTATCGGACGTGAGCTTGAGACGCGCGGATACCAGCACGCGGAGACCAGTCCGGACCTGCTGGTCAACTTCTTCGTCGCGATCACCGAAAAAGCCGATATCCGCAGCACGCCAGCGCCAACGGCCGGCGCCGGCTACTATGGTTATCGCTACGGTCTTTACACGGGTTGGCCGGCTTACTCGACTGACGTGCGAACCGTTCGCTATAAGGAGGGAACGGCTAACATCGACGTGATCGACGCCGAGCGCAGTCAACTCGTCTGGGAAGGGATCGCTGAAGGCCGGGTTAGAGATGAAGCTCTGCAGAACCCCGGGCCCGCCATCAGTGCACTGGTGGCAGATCTGTTTTCGCAGTATCCGGCGCAGGCAGGATCGTCGGCCAATACATCGCCGTAAACGCTGTTCCATGAAGTCCTCGAAGAACACTGCCTGGGTACGCCACCTCGATACCATCGCTGACGAGCTGGTGCGGCTGACTGTGATCTGCGATGTGCGTCTGCGGGAACCACAGGTAATCGATCGCATTCTCGCAAACGACGAAACAGTCTGTGGGAAACGGAATCCCATAGGCTTCCGCAAGCTCCGCAGTCTCCTGATGGCGACCTATGGTTCCTTGAACAAGGCGATCGACCGTCTTGGAGCCGACGAAACCAAGGCGATTACCGATGAAATAATTGCACGAGTCGATCGAAATCGTGCGGCGAGCGGCTAGCCGGTAAGCAAACCTCAATAGTCGATCAAACCTGTCCGGTGGTTGCAGCCTCCCGTCAGCGAAATTGCAAACGCCATTAAATCTGCCTTGCGCAAAAATGATAGTGCGCTACCGCGCGCAGGCCGATTCTACGGGCGCCGGCAGGCGGGCATCCGGACACCTACCTTCAATCGCCTTTTTTCTCTATTTTTCAACCGTCTGGAGTTCGGAATGTTAAGCGCACCCGCTCTAACCACCCCTGTCGTCATTGCAATCGTCGCGTCCATAATGTTTGCAGCCTCGCCGGGCCTACTGGCAGCGGAAGAGTCGCCGCAGGCTACGATCCCGGCGCCCGACCCGACGCCGCCCGTTCCGACTTTCAAACGCAGCCTGGCATCTTTTTCAAACTCGAACACCGACCAGCAATGTTTTGATCGCAAGACCGAACCGTATATGGCGGTCACAGACGCGCACTTTCATCCGCGGCCGTTCGGCGGACAGGCCATCGAGCCGACGACCTTGTTCGATTTCTTTGAAAAAGCCGGCGTGCGTTTCGTGACATACATGGGAATCGGACAGTCGTTGGATATGAACTCCGACTGTACGTACTACCTCAGCTGTCCGGGAACGTCAGCGCTGCCGAGTATCAAGAACGATTTCGTCAACGCTGGTGAAGTGAAGGTTTACCCACACGAAAATGTGCACATTACTTTGTCGATGACCTTCCTCGATCTTGCTCATCCTGAAACCGCTGTCGAGACCATTGAGCTTTACGACAGGGAGTTCCCCGGCATGTTCTCCTGGACCGGTGAGGCCAACGTCATGAAGCAGGCCTTGATGAATAACCAGTACGAGCCGGCGACGAATGACAGCATCGACAAGTGGGCTCCATTCATGAAGGTCCTGCAGGAACGCGGAATCCCGATCACGTTGCATTCCGATCTGGGGAACGACGCGGAACCCACCAAGTTCGTTCCGTTGATGCAGCACGTGATGGAGTCCTACCCCGACAACAAGATCGTCTGGGCACACATGGGGCTCTCCAAAGAGCTGACCAGGATGGATCCAAAACTGCACATCGAGATCATGAAGAAAGCGCTCGATAAGTATCCCAACCTGATGCTGGATATTTCCTGGGACGTGATTTACAACTCGTACTACCAATACGGTCCGGATTTCATCGCGTTTTTCAATCACTACCCGACGCGCATCCTGAACGGATCGGATTTCGTCGCCGCGGGCAACAAAACTTTTGACCAGTACTGGAAAGAACACGAGCTCACCAGCCGGGTCAACAGAAGGCTTACCGACGAGGCGTTTCGCCACATCGCCCTGGGTGAGAATTACTTTAAATTGCTGGGCCTCGACTACACGGCACCGCCGATCTGCGGCAACTGAAGAAGACAATGAAACAAACTCTCATGACCAACGATCGGGCACTCTGGAATCGATCGCCGGGTGGCAGCGCGGGTCGCATTGCGATCAGCATAATGGCCCTCACCCTGGCCTGCGTGATCGTACCCGTCGCGCACGGTCAAAGCGGCTCGATAGAGGAGCGGCTGCGGGCGCTTGAACAACAGCAGCTGCAGCTGGAGCAAGCGATCAAGGATCGCGACGCGCGCATCGAGCAGTTGGAGGCTGAGCGCGCGCCAATTCAATCGACGACCTCTGAGACGCCATCGACAGCCCCCCAATCTGCAGTCCCTCAATCGGCAGTGCCGCAAGCGGCTGCACCAGAAACGCTCAACCGGGCACCGATTCTCTATCCGCCGACCAGCGATTTGACCGAGGAACCAGCCCCCGGAATTGGCAGGTACCGGTTCGGCACTGGCGTAGTGCTGGCAGATGGCGAGTTAGGCGAACTGGACTTCGGCCTGACGACCTATGTCCGATACCTCAACCAGAACGATCTGGAAGACACGTATACAGACAGCTTCGGCCGAACGAGCACAATCGATCAACGTGAGGAACTGCAGCTCAATAAGGTTTCACTGAACTTCAAGGGCTGGATGTTCGATGAAAGGCTTCGTTACCTGGCCTTTATCTGGACTGCCAACGCTACCCAGGGTCAATCGGCTCAAGTTGCTGTCGCCGGCTTCGTCGGCTACACCTTCAACGAACACTTCACGCTGACTGGCGGCGTCGGCGCGCTGCCAACAACGCGCACCACTCTCTACACCTACCCCAACTGGCTCAGGGTCGACAATCGCACCGTCGCCGACGAGTTCTTTCGAGGCTCCTATTCAAATGGAATCTGGGCGCAAGGCAAGGTCGTTGGCGACCTTTACTATCGTGCAATGGTTTCGCAGAACCTGAGCATCCTCGGCGTTGACGCTGGCCAGTTGTCTTCCGGTCTCGGAAGTTACTCAGGCGCGCTCTGGTGGATGCCGACGACGGGAGAATACGGGCCCGCTATGGGCTTCGGAGACTTCGAACATCACGAAACGCTGGCGACAGTGTTCGGAATGTCTTTTACGCGCAGTCCCGAGGACGCCGAGTCTCAGCCCGGCGTGAACGCCTTTGAGAACAGCCAGCTCAAGCTGTCAGACGGCACTCGCCTCTTCAGCCCGAACGCTTTCAATACCGGCGGGCAGGTCACTGAAGCCACCTACCAGATGTTCTCGATGAACGCTGGAATGAAATACCGTGGCTGGACCGTTGACGCAGAATATTACCGCCGTCGGATCGACGACTTTGAAGTCGTCGGAACGATCCCGGTTAATGAGCTCAATGACTCGGGTTTTCAGCTCCAGGCTTCCGTCATGGCCATTCCGCAGACGTTGCAGGTATATGCTTCCGGATCCAGGATATTCGGCGAATACGGTGATCCTTACGACTACGCGCTCGGGGCGAACTGGTTCCCGCTGAAACGCCGCGAGATTCGCGCCAACTTCCAGGCACTCTATCTCGATCGATCGCCGGTCGGTTACCTCTCGGTGCCTTTTGCTGTTGGTGGCACCGGGTGGGTCATTACAACCGACTTCGTGCTGGCGTTCTGAGCGCGCTAATGCGTCGAGTTCACAGGCTCGCGTTGGTCACATTCCTCGTATGCCTGCCCATGATCGGTGCGCAGGCGCAGGTAGCTCCTGCGAGTAACGTGGCCGAGGAGCCGAACCAGCAAAGCGAGCTGGCTCCGCTCATCGGCGATGCGGAACGGCCCTCGGCATTCCTGATGGATACGCAGTTCAACATCAAGCCTCGCATGTACTACCTGGACAGGGATCGCGACCAGAACCAGGACAACGTCGGTCTCGCAGCAGGCGGTGCGCTGCAGTACTTGTCCGGCTGGGCATTTGATCGATTCCAGTTGCGTGCAACCCTGTTCACGTCGCAGGTCGTCTATGGGCCGAGCGACAAGGATGGCACCTCGCTGTTCCTGCCCGGGCCCGAAGGACTTACCGTCCTGGGCGAGGCAAATGCCGTGTTTCGGTTCACGGAGAATGACATCCTGCGTGCAGGACGGCAGCTTTTTGAACTTCCCTATCTCGGCAGCCATGACATTCGCATGGTGCCCAACACCTTCGAGGCTATAGCCGTCGGCAACGCGTCGCGCGAAGGCTTTGCCTATGTCGTCGGCTACGTCGACAAGATCAAGCGAAAAAACGACGATGAATTCATCTCGATGTCCGAGGCTGCAGGCGTAGCGAATGGTGACGACGGCGTTGTGATGGCGGGCGCCCGTTACATTTTTGCGGACGGGACGGAGATTGCCGGCATCAACCAGCAGACCGATGACGTGTTCAACACGTTCTTTGCGAAGATCGAACGCAAATTCCAGCTCGCAGACGAGCGAGCGCTAAATACTTTCCTGCAGTACACGGACCAGCGCAGCGTCGGCGATGACCTGATCGGAGACTTCGAAACGGATCTGCTGTCTGCCAAGGTCGAATACAGCGCAGGCAGGGCGACGCTCCGACTCGGAGCGAGCACCACCGGCAGCGAGAGAGGCATACAGAAGCCTTACGGGAATCCGGCGAATTACTTATCGGTCATCGTGGAGGACTTCGATCGCGCAGGTGAGGACGCGTGGATGATCGGCGGAAACTACAATTTCGAACGTGTGGGACCCGGTGAGTTCAGCATGTTCGCCAACATCGTCAACGGCGACACGCCGGATGCCGGATCGCTGACAAGTCCCGATCAGACCGAGTACGACCTGACGGCGGACTACCGGATCAATGAAGGACCGGCGAAGAACCTCTGGGTGCGGCTACGCGCAGCCTTCGTTGATCAGGACGAGGCTTCGGGCGGCGATGACTTCTTCGACTTTCGCCTCATTGTCAACTGGGATTTCAGTGCCCCCTGACGGGCCGCCCACCTTACGGTGATCTTTTCAAACATCTCCGGACAGCGAGCCCGAGTTCTGACGCGCCTGAATGGTTTTCCTGATCGCGTCCTGAAAGGTGGCCATCAGCGCCGCGGTGGAAACTCCAATCATAAGAACGCCGTTAATGGCTTCAAGCGGACCGAGTAACCTGTATCGCTCCGACATCACGATGTCGCCATAGCCGAGCGTGGCGAAGTTAACGGCCGAGTAATACACCGCCACGGACAGCTCGTCGAACTCCCCAAGCATCAGGAAGACGAGGGCCCAGATCGTCAGTTGGGCGAGATTCCCCACAACCAGAATTGTCATGACGCTGTTGATCATTACCAGGGCCGCCCACGGCCGCGCATTGTTTACGAGGCTACCGTGCCGCCCGTAATAGCGAAGTGCCATTACGAGCAACACCGACTGCAGCAACAGGCACAACGTCATCGTGGGCAGGCCGATCAAAAGGTTTATCAGCATCAGCGGCTCTCCGCAGCAGGCGCCAATGCCGGAGTCATTGGACGATGGCGGGCGCGCAGCCATTCCAACGCGACTATCGCCGCCCACGCATACAGCGCAACGCCGACGAACAGCGTGAAGCGAACGGCGAACGCCTGGTAGGGGTCTTTACCGGTCGCGCTATCTTCGACGGCCGGGCCGAACAGAATAAGGAGGGTCACCACCACATCTTGCCAGAACGAGGCTGGGTATCGACTGGCAATGATTCCATACAGCTTGGCTGCGAAGTAGATGCCGAACAGCAACATCCACAGAGAGAACATCCACAGGCTGGGCCAGATTTTCAGAGCGAACCAGAACAGGATGGCAAATGAACCGGCGAGAAACGTGGAGCCGAGCAGCTCTCGGCCGGCCGAGCGTGCGCTAACCAATGACGCCTGCTGGGCCAGCAGCACCGATTTCATGATTATTGGCAGGTACAGGGAAGGATTGGAAAAAGCCATGAGCACCGGCAAAAGGACGATCAGGGTCGTGCGCAACGCGATCCAGCGGGCCTGATCGGAATCGACCGCCCTGGGCGTGGGCGCAACTTTGTTGCGCGCGTCTTCTGGAAAGAAAGGATAGACGATCCACTGGCTGACGATCGCAAGCCCGATGCCGAGCAGAAGCGCATGAATAACGGCGACCGCGATGGCGTAGTCCACCAGTCCGGCAGCGGGTATTAAAGTGAAGCCCACGGTCAAAAGCGTGCCGACGAAGGCTTTGCCGAGCCCGACACTGACAAAGGTACTCAGATACAGGCCCACCGCGACGAGCAGCACTGCAGGCACCGGGTACTTGGCAAGGAGGGGAGTAAGCACCAGCCCTACACCCAGCGTGATGCTAACCAGCACGATCAGGCCAAGCAGACCCTTTACTGCCATCGGTGGCGCGGGTGCGGCCGTGAGCAGGAGTCCGAACAGGGGTGCCAGAAACGGCAACGGTGTTCCGAGGCCGTACGCGAAGGCCAGCGACAAAGCGACGACAGCGGCAAGGCGGAACGTGCGCCTGGCGCCGATTGGCATTAATGCATCCCCTCAATAGACATACGATAGCCAGCTCGCAACTCGGATATACGCTTTACCCAACAGCCGCAGCAGTCCGGTTCCTTCCGTGTAGGCGATGACGGACGCCTGGCCACCGATACGCAGCTGTCGCCGCAAAACTTCCGCTTGCTGAGTGTCAAAGCTGATGATGACCGGGAAGCGCTGCGACTGCCGTAACCAGTCGCGGTCGTTCTGGATTGTCGGGAGCGTTCCGGCTGGTGCGCTGCGACCAGCACCCACACCCAGACCGATGCTGCGAACCTTACCGCGAAACACATGCCCCGGCAGCACGTCGAACAGGATCTCGACCGGTGTGCCTACTTCGACGTGACCCAGGTTGTTCTCGGTGAACTCTGCGTTGATCCACACGTCGTGGATCGCGATCAGCGTCAACACCGGGCTGCCGGTGCCGGCAAACTGGCCCACGTCGGACCTGAGATCTGTAACTACGCCGGTCGCGGGCGCCCGGACCACGGTATTGGCGAGGTCCAGGTCTGCCTTGGCCACCGCGGTCAACGCCGTGTTGAGTATCGTATTGTTCTCGGCGTCGTCACCGCCCATTTGCTCGATGGCTCGCTGGATGTCCGCTTCGGCAGCCGTTACCTGTGCCAGTGCCTGCTCGTAGCTGGCCTGGGAAACTTCCAGAAGGCGTACCGAGATGGTCCCGGGGTCTTCCTGGTGCAGCCGGGTGAGTCGCGTGGCGTCCTGCTCTGCCTTGCGCGCATTGGCTTGTGCAGCAAGTAGATTGGCGCGTGCGGCGTTGACGGTTGCAGTGCCGGCGCCTACCTGCCTGCCGGCGTTCTCGAGATCGGATCGTGCCCTGTCCAATGCGATCTGGTATTGCGAGGAATCGATCTCGAACAGCGGCTGTCCTTCCTCGACTTCCTGGTTGTTCGTCGCCCATACGCGAGTCACCGTTCCCGCCACCTGCGGCGCAACGCCGATGACGTATCCTTCGATCCTCGCCTGCGTTGTGTAAGGTGTGAAGCGATCGGCGAGCACGTACAAGGTGAGGCTCAGAACGATGGCCAAAGCTACGCCGATACCCCCTTTCCTGACGGAGCGACCTGCGACTTCCTGTTGCCCTTCGCGATCCTGCGCGGCACCGGGCTCTTCGACGCGGACGCGCGGAGCTTCGTCATCGACCACTTCTTCCTCGCTTTGCCTGTCACTCATCTTGTTTTCCTGCTGCGTCCGACAGTCCGTCGTTTTTGGGCAAGGGCTCGTCCAACAAGCCGCCCCAGTTCGTGCGACCACGCATTTCGTCACGTACGGATTCCGGAACCAGTTGTTCCACCGACATGTCGCTCCAGCCACCGCCTATGGACTTGTACAGCTCGATAATCGCGCTGATGTGAGTACTCCGATTGATCAACTCGCGATCCGCTTGAGCGAACAGCGCTCGCTGGGCATCCAACACTCGCTGAAAGTCTGCGTAGCCCTCCTGGTAACGAGTATTTGCGAGCTCGAGTGAGCGTTCCGCCGCTCGGAGCGCATCGCCGAGTATCTGTTGCTGCTCGCCCGTTTTCACTACGCTAATGGCGGCGTCATCAATCTCCCGCGCTGCTTGCAGCACGCTTGCCTGAAACAATTCTATCGACTGCTGCAAGCGGACATCCTGCAACCGAACGTTGTTCCGAATCCGGCCATGGTCGAAGATGTTCCACGTCAGTGCCGGGCCAACCACGAGACTGCCGGTGTCGGAGCTTGCGTCCAGCGAGTTCGCTGACCAGCCAATACTGCCGAGGAGGGTTATGGCCGGGTAATAGTCGGCTTTCGCTACGCCGATCTGTGCCGACTGCGCCGCGATCTGCCAGGCAGCCGTGCGGATGTCCGGCCGGCGAAGCAACAGCTCAGCCGGAATGTCGTGAATGGTTACCGGCTCTACGACAGGCAGCCCACCTTTGATCGACTCGAGTTCGGGTACGTCGCCCGGCGTACGACCCAGCAGCGCGGCCAGGGCATTCTGCAGTTTGATCAGCGTCGCTTGCAGGTCCGGTATGGTGGACAACGTTGCGAGGTATTGCGTTTTGGCCTGCTGCAAGTCCAGTTCCGAGCCCTGGCCCGCCTCGTATATTTTTTCGGTAATTTCGAAACTTCGTTTCTGTATATCCACATTCCGCTGTGCAATGTCGATTCGCAGCAACGTGGTCCGATAAGCAAAGTACAGGTCCGCCACCTGTGCGCTCAGCAATACCTGCATGTCCTGTTGACTGGTGATGGACGCAAAGTACCCAGCGTTGGCCGATTCGATGGCGCGGCTGAATCGCCCCCAGAAGTCCAGTTCCCAGCCAAAGTCGAACGCGGCCTGGTAGCTGGTAAGGCTCTGATCCTGGGGCGCCGCGCCGCCACTCTGTTGTTCGTTCACATAGGCTACCGCGCCGCTGACTTGCTGCAACTGCGGATAACGGTTGCTGCCAGCGATGCCCAGCAAGGCGCGGCTCTCCAGTACTCGCAAGCCCGCGATGCGCAGCGACGGATTCTCACGCCGCGCGGTCTCCACCAGTTCGTTCAGCACCGGATCGTTGAACCGTTGCGTCCAGAAGCGCAAGTCAGTCCGGGTTTGCTGCTCCGGTTGCCCGATCTGTCCGTAAAGGTCGGACTGCCAGTCATTGAGCCATGAGACGTCGGGCTCTTCGAAATCAGGACCGACGGTTACGCACGCGCTCAGCACCATCAAAACTGCGAACGATCCGGCGACGCGCTTTTTCGGAGCTGTGTGCACAGCATCGGTCCCAGGATCGATTACGGCAGTTCAACCCTTTGCGCAGTCGCGGACGGGTCAGGATCAGTGCGCAGGGTTGTTTCGGTGTTATCGACCCACTCCATGAACAACTGGTAGCTGACGGCCAGCAGAACGCCGCCAATGAACAGGCCGATGATGCCGCCAACTACCATCCCGCCGAGGGCGCCGATCAGGATCACCAGCATCGGTGCATCGACGCCGCGACCAAGCAGGAGCGGTTTGAGCACGTTATCGGCCATGCCTGCGACCAGGAGGTAGATGGTGAAAAAGATGTTACTCGTCGTTGAGCCGTCCCCGGACCACCAGAGGTAAGCCACGGCCGGCAGGGAGACGATTAAAGCCGGGACCTGGAGGATGCCGACAAACATCACGAGAAGGGCCAACACACCGGCCGCCGGAATACCTGCCAGGAGGAAGCCCATCCCGAGCAGGATTGCCTGGATGAAAGCAACGCCAATGACGCCTACCGCAACGGAACGGATCGTCGCGATGCCGAGCTTCTGCAGCCGCGGGCCGCGTACCGGGTCGGTCAGCCGGCTGAGTATCCGTTGCGAGGAGCGATGGGCGGATTCATTGTAGGCCATCATGATCGCGGCCACGATCATCGCACCGAGGAACAGCAAGACGGCTCCGGCCGTGCTGGCCGCAGCCGACAGAGTGCGCCGCGACAGGTCCCTTAGCATTGCCTGGTTTTCGCTTATGAAGGCCGGCAAATTGGTAGCCGCTGAGTTCCAGGCTTCAAAGAGCTTCTCGCCGATGACAGGCCATGCCGCCACGCCGGGGTCGGGCGGCTGGACGGCCAGAGTCTGGTTTTCGACGGCAGCGTAGAGTTCGTGCAAATGGCTCGCAAACGAATTTCCCAGCAGTACAGTCGGCACCCCGAGCAACAACAAACCTCCGAGTACCAGGATGGTCGCGGCCAGCCCCTGCCTGCCTCCCAGGTGTGCAGCCAACTTGCTGTGCAGCGGTTCGAGCGCGACGGCTAGAATCGCTCCCCAGACGACCAGGTTAGCGAACGGGGCAAACACCCGTATGCACATCACGACAAGGAACACAATCAAACCAACACGGATCAGGGTATCTGTCAGGTCCCTGGACAAAATCCTGCGAAGAGTCGCTTCGTCTGCCGACATTTTGTGCGTTCCCGTGCCGTCAGGCGAGCCGGCGATAAAGACGTACGATTGCCTCTTCGGCAACCAACATCGTGATAATGATTAAAATCAGGACGACCAGTCCGTGCAGAGGTCCGCCGAAAAAGACGCTGTCGCCGAAAGCGAAAGAGATGGCCTCGAGAATCACGAACTTGGATCCGAAAAGCAGTAGCCATGCACTGAAGTAACGCATGAATTTCGCGAAGCCACCTGGCTTCGCATTGAAATAAGCCGCGACCCGGTGCTCGATGGCGATCGTCAGTTTCAACAGCACCTGCAAAAGCAATGCAGCGAACAGGGAGACCGTGAAGGAATCGATACGAACGTGCTCGGAATACTCGACGAAAAGGTTCAGCACGACGAGATCGATCAGGATCGCAGTGAAATACCGCAGGAACAGCCGTTGCTTGTTCGAGGGTGCCTGCGCAGAGGCTGCGCGCAAAAAGCTTTTATCGTCGCTTGTCATTGTTGTTTCCGACCGACGGCCGAAGCCGAGGTCGCAGAGACGTCCGGCGATGTTATATCGAAGACAACGCAAGGTCTACGAGGTCGAGCAGTTTGGCGTCTTGCTCGCGTCTTGCTTCCATGTTTGACGATATAGCGTCGGCGGGGAAAAATCAGTACGCTCCGACCATGGAACGCGCAACCATCGTGGCGGGAAGGCACTGGAGCTGGCACGCCATGCTGCTGCTCGCATGCTGCATCGCTGGCATCCAAAGTGCCGGTTCCGCAGAGCCGCGCTTTTACCGGATCGCCATGGTGGCCCTCTCCGAGGATCCGGAAGTCCGCAGGGAGTTCGAGGACGGCCTGGTCAGGAAGGCGAAGGCGTTCAATTACGACGCGGTCACCAGCTACGACATCGTTCCCGAAGTCACCGAGCTCGATAACAGGGATGTGGTCAGCCGGCTTTCCGAGGCCGGTGTCCAGTCCGTCGTCATGATGAAGCCCGCGGCCGTCGGTGCCGGATCCACGCTGGAGTCGGTCAGGGACGAGGTCCCGTCCGAGGTCTACGCCAACATGCGTTCCTTCGCCAGGGAGATCAGTCCCACGCACGATACTGACGAACTGGTGGCCGTCATCCATACGGCCATCTACATGGTCCGCGGCAAGGGCGCGGAACTCCTGACGTCGGGTGCCGTCTGGCTTGACCAGCCGGTCGAGACGCAGGAAGAGGGCATCGACAAGCTCCAGGATCTCATCGTGGCCAACATGAACAAAGCGCGTCCCGCAATCCGCCAGTACCTGGGATTGCCGCCCCTGCGGAAGCCGACCGGCGAATAATGTAGGAGCCCGTATCACGGGCGATTGCCTGCGGCTGGCGAGCGCGTCAGTCGTTCCATGCGAGGTGAAACAGCCCATACCCGGATAGCACCGGCTGCGGCACGGCCATGCCGATGATTTCACCGGCGATCGATGTTGTGACCACAAACTCGACATCCGTAAGAGGATCAATGACCTTGCCCAGGACGTCGCCGACCTCGACCACGTCGCCCAGCCTGACACTTGGAAAAAAGAAGCCGCC
>JBGTHC010000101.1:0-6687 GCA_041746375.1 Woeseiaceae bacterium | reverse complement strand
CAAGACCAGATGGAATCTCTCGTTGAAGCGCAGTCTCAGCTCATCGACCCATTGCGTGACCAAACCCGCAGGCGCCACCACGAGTGCACGGCGCACGAGACCCCGGATCTTCAGCTCGCGGAGGATCAGCCCCGCCTCAATGGTCTTCCCCAACCCGACTTCGTCTGCGAGCAGATATCGAACGCGATCACCGGACACGGCGCGCGCCAGTGCCTGCAGTTGATGGGGCAGCGGGATGACGCCAGCCTCGAGCGGTGCGACGAGGGTATCCCGTCCGAGCGCGTCCAGAACACGAGCAGCCGATGCCTGCCACACCAGGTCATGTTCGCTAGGCGCATGAGACTCGTCGATCGGGACAAGCCGAGCCGCGGGGACTCGGACGACGGTGTCGGCGCGCGGTACCCAGACTCGCACCAGCGACTCGCCCCAGAGCCCATACTGGTCCAGCGTCTGGACCGGTTGCTCGTGGTCGCTACTCCAAAGCCAATCGCCCGCTGCCATCAAGCCCCTACCGTCCGAGGCGGGTTGATGCGACATCGTAGTACATCAGCAGCTGCTCGTCTTCCTGGAGCACCGTCTCCGGCAGCTTGTCGGCAACGCGAACGATGAGATCGTAGTCGCGCCTGTCGTACGCGTCCTTGAAGCCTGACCGGACGGCCTCAGTCCGGAACACCTTCAAGCGCTTCTGCGTGCTCTCTACGTACGCCTGAAACTCCTTGAGTAGCCCGGCGTGACGAAGCTTCTCGAGATCCACCGCCTTCGCCGAATCAGGCACGTACCAGCAGCCCTTCGCCTTTCGAACCAGCGCGGGGTCCGTCTTGGACAAATTGCGAAGGTCCTTGAAGTTGGTACTGAGGTATTGATGGATCTGCGGCGGCACCGGACCGTCACCGTCGTAGTGGACGAAGTTCTGCTCCAGAAGATCACGAAGTTCTATCGTGACCTCGTGTCGCTCCCACGCTTGAAGCTGCTTCGTGAACTCCGGCGTTAGGTCCTGCAGCCGGCGGGGCTTGGTCTGAAGCTGCTGACGTACCCATCGAATGGCGGACGACTCGTCGGTGACAAACAGCTCAAGCTGCTTGAGCTCCGCAACATTTGCTCGCTTGCGGTCGTAGTCGGCTACCTGATGGGACAAGAAGTACATGCCGTCCCGTTCTGAGAACCGTTGATTGAGACCATCTTCGAACGCAGAACCGCTGATCGGCACGGCCAAGCCGCGCTGAACATGAAACGCGATCATACGGTCATGGAGCATTTGTGCCGTCCGTTCCGCGACGACCTCACCCATGCCCTCCGTAGGCACGAATACAGGAACATTGTTCAAGTGCTCACTGACGAATGCCCAGGCGCCTTCCTCAGTGGCTTCTCCGAGAGAGAACTGGGTCGCGAGAGACAAGGTTGGCTTGTAGGCTGAAATAACCAAGTCCTGCTTCACAGCGGAACTCGTAACCTGCTTGAATGAGCGAGTCTGCTTGTCGAGAATACGGACATCAGCTACCACGAATCCGGACACTCCGATGGCTTCCTGAAGGGCTCGCCAGATTGCGTTGTGAGAATTACTAAATACGACCGTCATCCAGCGGCCCGGTTTCAACACCCGGTGGTACTCCGCAAAGCACCCCGCCATTAGTCTTTGATAGTCAGCAATGCCACGCTGCGTCGCCCGGTCTTTCTTTGCTCGGTCAACTATCGCTTCAGGCGCAAGGTCCGTTAAAACGCCATGCCACCCCTCGGCGGCGAAGTTTAGTTCTGCATACGGGTAGTTGTCGCCAAATGGAGGATCCGTGAACACGTAATCGACCGAACTGGCCGGTGCAGGCAACGTGGCAGCCGTTCCGGTCGTTATGCAGGCCAAGCCTAACGTCGACTTATAGGTTCTAAATGCTTTGGCAATGCGTGCCAGCTTGTTGCGGTACGCCACGAAAGGGTCCGCTTCGATGATAGCGGCGGCTATGTAGTACACGCCTGCCAAAGGATTGTACGGGAACGTGACTTGGGGCCGATATCGATTCTGCAAAGAAAGGTTGGTCAGCTGACTCTGGATCCAGAACCTCAGGACTCGGCGCTCGCGCGAGCTCGTCGATTTCGCCCAGAGACGGGCCACCACGTGCAGAGTCCGAGCGAAGAATAAGTGATGGATCGCTAGAATGCCTTTTTGCTTTAGTCTTGGCGCTTCCCACATCACATCGAACGGAAACTCGATCGTCGGTATGGTAACCGGCGATGTCGCTTGTTCGGCTTTGGTGATGAGCGCGAAGTCGTGTGCGTCAGGCTTCTTCTCGTACGTTTGCGTCCCGATTGAATAGTTAACGATAACGGGCACGCGCTTTAGCCGCTGGTGCGGCTTCCTTGTGAACCGGTCTATAACGGTCTCAAAGATCCGAGTGAGTTCCGACTTCTTGAGAACCTTCCGACAAGAGCCGCATGTGAACTCCTTCTTAACTTCACCTGACCCCATATCGACCGCAGCGTCGGTGAACACAATCTCTGCGCTACATTCAGGGCAACCAAAGATCTCACTCCAGACCGTGTGGTTGATGCGGCCAATCTGCCCGTCGTCGTGCCGGGTCTCGTACATCCAGGCCAATTCCCGGTCGACCTCGTCAAGGATCCGTGCGGCGTCATCGGCAAACATCTTGGCGTCGAACGGCAAGTTGTAGCCAGCCGAGATGAAGGTGGCGGCTGGCCCGAGATCATTGAGAATGACGCGGCGGGCGCCCCATTCGGGCTTGGGCCGACCGTCTCGCTTCCACTCCAACTCGAGATGCTTGCGATAATCCGGAGGTGCGGCGCCACACCACTGCGCGGCCACCCCGGTCATCCCCGACCCCGCGAAGCCGTCTAGCACAATGTCTCCTGGCTTCGTGTAGTGAAGGATCGATGGCACAATCGCCAGATGCGGCACCTTTGTGTGGTAGCCGTGCGCCTTGTACACTGCATCCGTTTTGCCCACGCTGGTATCGACGGCAAACGGCTCCCGCAGGTATGGCTCAGAGGCGTCATAGGGCCGGCCGTAGGAACGAACGAAGTCGTCCAGAAACGGGTTGGGGCAAGCCGTATAGAAGGGAGGGTCGGACATCCTCAAGATATCTTCGTCGGTTCCCTGTGGGAACCCGTCCTGTTGCCGGAACGCGCGGTCCTTCAGCTTCTCCCGGAGCGCGTGTGTGAAGAACTCGCGACGGACAGCGTCGTTCTCGAACGAATGGCCGAGGCACTTCACGGATCCGATGCTCGGAACCTTCTCATCTGTAAGTTCGAGGCCCTGCTGAGCCTTCGTTGCTTTTCTCGTCATCTGTCAGCCGAATCCTGCCTGAGCGAAATCACGCTTCCTCCAGCACTATTCGCACGCGAGACGGTTCCTTACCCTTTGCCACGTCCCTGAGGAAATGTTCGAAGCGTTCCTTGGCCTCGTCGAGCGTGCAGGGCGACCCGCCCTTGGTGAGGGCTGCGTGAATCGCAGGTCCCGTCACCTCCACGCGCTCGAGGCCCGAGAACACTTCCTGGAGAGCCTTCACGAACGCCGTCTCGACTGTCTCAGGGAGGGTGCGCGACTTGAGAAACTGCTGAATGGCCTTTTTCCCTTCAGTGCTTCGAACCAGGCCGACCTGCTCCTTGATCGTCGGATCGTCGAGGTTCTCCAGCAACGTCTTGGTCCACTCCTCCAGCAGCGTGTCGAAGCGCTGGTCAAAGTGATCGAGCCGCTGCGCCGGCGCTGCGGCTGGCACCGGCTCCTCCGATGGCCGGTACTCACAATGCGGGCAATAGGGAGATGAGTCGAGTTCGCCAATCGTGAGCTGATGACACGTCTTCAGATTGAGCAGCTCCGTCTCGACGCTGCGGAACTGCTGCTTAGGCATCAATTCGATGCTGGCAAGCTCCCTCAACATCTTGAGACGAGAGTCTTTCGCAAGTTTGCCCTTCTTCTTGTCGTCGTTGAGACCCAGACGCGCCTTCTGGTGCAACGCCGCATACACCTCTCCGTAGTGCTTCCTAGCAGCCGCCAGCCCCTGTTCGAGTTGGGTGGCGAAGCCAGGCGCCTTTCGCTGAGCGGGATCTGCGATCCGCGCCTGCCAGTCCGCGCGGCTCTCTCTAATCTTTACGCCATCCGGGTGATCCAGCGGCAGCAGCGTTTCCGCGGCAATCAGGTAACCGGCGGCCTGCGCCGTCTGTTGGACGAGCCCCGCGAGGTGCTCCACATCGCTCAACGCTTGGAAGGAGCTGCGCTGTCTCTGAATGGCCCCGACGTCATGCGGAAAGTTCTTCAACTTGCCCGGTGAGTTGAACGGCTGCAACGACTCGAGGAACGCCTTCAGCTCCCCGAGCTTCGCGCGGAAAGCCTCTTCTTCCTGGGAGGAGAGAACCGCCTTGCCGCCGAACGTCAGGTCGCCCAGCAGCCCGAGAGCGATGGCCACGCGATTCGCGCGGTTGGCCACTTCTGATTGCAGGCTTACGACAGCTTCCGTGCGCGTCGCCTCGTTAACGATGAGCCCACGCTGGAGGCCAAGCAGCTCGAACAACTCCTGCAGGGGAGCCGTGGGCAGATCCTTCGGCCGCTCGATGTGCTTGAAGTTGGCCAAGTCCGCGACGCCCGTCGTCCTGAACCGGTCGACGCTCGACGCGTCGATCTTGCTCCCGGGAATAGCGAGGACGATGTCTCCGCTGTGAACCAGCGCGGCAAGGACCACGACCAGGAACTCCGGTTCAATTCTGAAGGGCCGCCAGTACGGCACCCCCTGCTCGTCCTGCACCAATTCGCTGTGGTTGACGACCTTGTTGGGGCCGCGGTCGTTGAGCTGTGTCAGGACAGCCGTTGCGTACTTGGACCCGTGCGGACGAAGCTGATCGCCATCGAGCAGTTGCAGGGCATCCAGCACAGCGCTTGCGACCTTACTCCGCATCGGTCCCACAATGCCCTTGAGGGCATCTTCGGAAGCACGCGCGCGATTCTCTTTCGTGATGCGGGTAGTGAACGTCGGGTATTCAGGGCTTTGATTGGAAAAGTGCGATCCGAGACTGAGTCCCGCGGCCGTATTCACAATGTCGGCGACGGAAGGTTGCGCCGTCAGCCGGCCCCTCACGACCTCTGACAGCTTCTTGGACCGACCCTCGTACACGACGTCGAACGCCTCGTCCATCTTTGTCCGAAGCCAGGTTGTCAGCGTCTGTAGATGAGTGTTCGCCTTCGACTCGTAGATCCGTTTGTTCGCACCGGCCGCGGTGACGGCCTGCTCGCGAGCCCCCGCATAGAGCATCAGGGCCTTCTCGAAATCCGCATCCCGTCTGGCAAGCTTGAAGAACACCTCGTCAGAGCTCTTGCTGTCCGTGTAGCGCGGCGGCTCGAAGGGCTGCAGGAAGTACAGATAGAAGTCGCGCGGCGGCTGAGCGGTGCTGCGCTCGTTCGGCGCACCGAAGAACAGGTACCCGAGACGGCCTGCCTGACGCTCCCGCCACTCCACCTCGTGCTCCCAAATCTTGAATCCGGACCTGTGCGTCTCGTCGGCACACTCCATCACGCGCGCGAGCGCATCGTAGTAGTAACGATCAAGCGTGGACTTCTCGAGCGTGTCGGCGCGCTTTTCAATCTGCGCGTCGAAGTCGACATCCTTCTTCAGGTCAAGGAAATACTGCCCGTTCTCGCGGTTGTGCCCAAGAAACTGGCCGCTGACAGTTTTCTCGATCTCCGCGAGAACCGACTCCACCATCGTCCTGAGAAACTCGGCGTCTTGTTCCGGCAGGTTCGGGATCGAGAGGCAAAGGGAGTCCCGAAGTTCTTCAGCCGTCGGACCAATCGGCGCATAGATGTCGGTGGTCGTCAGCCGGTGAACGGAAAGCGCGTGGATGATCCGTAGTGCGGCTGGGCGGTATGCCGGCTTCGAGAATGCCTGCTTAACGCGATCCTCGAGGACGGAGCTACGGTCCAACACTTCCTTGATATCGGGAATCGCCCGCATGGCCGGGTTGTCCCGGAGCACCGCCCAGTAGGAGTCGTACGCCAACAGTCCCGGTTCGTTTGCTGGAACGTCTTGGCCCAGCCGATTCGTCATGGCAGCGGAGATCGTCTTCAGAATCTCGCGCTTTTCAGCCGTATAGACCCGCTCGAACGTCTCCAGGTAGGCAGGATGGACAGGGAACAGTTGAACGAACTCGTCGATGCGCTCGTTCAATGCCCCGTAGAGTGGCGCAAACTGCAGGAGGTGCTCTCGGATGAGGCCCTTCTGCTGTGCCGACTTTTTCAATAGCCGTTCCGCAACGACGTACGCCACATCCTCGCGGGCGATACGCACCTGTTCAAACCGGTCTTTGACCCTGCGGACGCTGTCGCCCACGAACGAGAAACGCGGGTTGTCGAACAGGCTCTCCTGAAGTCCAGAGATGAATCGGAAGCGTGTGGTACGACACACCTCTCCGATCTCCCGAAGGAAATTCAAGTCGAGGATCAGCTCCTGGTCGTGCCGTGAGCGAAGGAAGTCGAGGAGCTCGTCCACGACAAGCAGCAGGCCCTGGGATGGGTACTTCTCGCCGAACGTGCCCATCAACTCGTGAAACGCATCCTTGTGATTCGAGCCGATCTTGTCGATCGGCTTGAACGCGTATTCGACGCCGATCGCCGCCAGGCCTCGTTCCAGCTCTCCGCACACAATGTCGCGGAGGGACATCTTGACGCCGCCGATTTCCGCTCGAAGTACT
>JBGTHC010000100.1:0-18081 GCA_041746375.1 Woeseiaceae bacterium | reverse complement strand
AAGTTGCCGGCCGGAAGGGACGTCAAGCGGCGAACTCCTTCCGCAAGTGACAGGAGCCCTTCGTCGCGTACATACTTGCCGAGAAAGCGTGCAAACGTACCGTAGGCGCGTGGATGCGGATTCGATTCCAGGAACACGCCTTCCGGCGCCAGGGCATCGGCGTCGGAACCGACACTGACCCAGTTGCGCTTTATCTTCTCGCGCACGTTTTCTTCCGACATCAGGAAATACACCGTCCCCACACGACTGTTGTCTTCTATCACGAGATCGATTGCGGTTTCCTCGGGTGTAGTGCCGCGCGTCTCGGCAACATCAGCCAGCGTTTCTCCGGTCAGGGCTTTCAGTTTCTGATTCTTGAAGCCCACCAGAATCATCTTGTCGGCGCCCGACGCAAGGTACAGGTTTTCCCACTCATCGCTCGGTGTCTGCATTTCCTCGATCACTTTCGCGCGTGTCTCCGGATCTTTCAGGCGGCCAATCCATGCCTCGAGGCCGCCCGCCTGCACCCACGGCGGCATCGCTGCATCGAGGCCGGTCGCCCCGGCCGTATACGGGTAAATATCAGCCGTAATTGCCAGGCCCTCCGCGCGTGCCGCTTCCACTTTTTCGAAGACCTCCGCAAGCTTCGGCCAGTTGTCCCGCCCGGCCGCCTTCAGGTGATAGATTTCGGCGCGAATGTCCGCTTCGCGCGCGATCGTGAGCAATTCGTCCACCGCCTCGAGCAACTGGTTGCCCTCGCTGCGCATGTGCGAGATATACATGCCATCGTACTCGGCCGCTGCACGGGCCAGCGCAATCAGTTCGGTCGTGTCGGCGTAGAATGCGGGCGCATATATAAGGGAGGAGCCGACCCCCAGCGCGCCCTCCTCCATCGCCTCGCGGACCAGTGCCTGCATTTCCTGAAGCTCCTCAGGCGTCGGCGCACGGTCGTCAAAGCCGATGATGTTCTCGCGTACCGTCGTCGCGCCGATGAACGAGGCAACGTTGACCGAAACGCCCTTGCTCTCGAGGAACTCCAGGTACTCGCCTAACGTGCCCCATTGGATGTCGTACTCGATATCGCCCTGCAAGCCACGCATCGCTTCCTTCAAGCCCTCGCTCCACGGCCCCCAGGATGTGCCCTCTCCAAACACTTCCAGCGTGACGCCTTGCCGGACATCGCTTTGTGCGCGTCCGTCCTCGATCAGGGATTCGACGGCCCAGCTCAGCATGTTGATAAAGCCCGGCGCGACAGCGAGGCCGCCGGCGTCGATCTCCAGATATCCGTTCGCGTCTGCGAGAGCACCGACCGCCGCTATCCTGTCGCCGTCGATGGCGATATCTGCGACGAACGGCTCGCCGCCCAGGCCGTCGTAGATCGTACCGCCGCGAATCACTACGTCATACGTGGCTTCTTTTGGTTCGGCAGAGTCCGATCCACTCATTTGCGACTCGCCACAGGCGACGAGCGAGCCTAGTACACCGGCAAAAACACCAGCGAGGCAGACCTGGCGGAAAAGCCGCAGGACTTCTGTTTTCGATTGCAAGATTTTCATCTCAGGCACCATCCGGTTTTTTGCGCGATGTAATTCGTATTGTGCTGTGATTATTGTCCTGAACACAACGCTCGGCAAGCGTGTACCATCTGGACAAAGCCGACAGTGAAAGGAAAAACGTTTCTGCAATGAGCAATAGGTCTGGCGCACATTGTGCTGATGGCGATCGGTCCGGGCGACACGGTGCTGTGCCAGGATCCCGGTTATCCGATTCACCAGTATTCGGTCGCGATTGCCGGCGGAACGTTGCAGATATTTTCGATGGAACGCGGCGAAGACTTTGTCGACCCATTGGACTGTAGCTGCAACAAGCGCACGGTGCCGTGTCACCGGGCAGTGGATTCGCCAGGCAGTGCGCAGCACGCGCAAGCTGCTCGGCGCCGAATTGCTGATAGGGAAAAAAGCAGGCGACGTCAGAACCGGTCGCCAGGTGAATTTCAACGGCTTCGGCAGGGCACCGGTGCAACCAGGGCAGTAATAATAAAGTCGAGGGATTCCCGCAGCAGGCGCCGGTCCAGTGCCGGCTCGCGTACCTTGCGCAATTTAAGTCCCTCGATAAGGCAAACCAGCATCAGCACGCGCTCTCTCGCAACGTTGACCGGTAATCCGTAGCCCCCCTTCTGCAGGCTGCGGCTCATCCATTCGACCAATTCGCTGCGAACCGTTGCGTCAAACTTTTGTAACGCTTGCGCGACCTGCGCATCGCGGGTCGCCTCAGCCGTCATTTCCAGAAACAGTACCGAACTCATCGAGTCTGCATCGTCCAGATCGTGCGCATCGAAGTGCTCGACAATGCTTTCAGCGAGATCATTGCCTGAATGCATATCGCCGATTCGTTGCCTCACAACCTCGAGCTGATGGTCGATGATGGCGAGGACAATTGCGTTCTTGTTTTCGAAGTAGCGGTAAATCAATCCCGGGCTCATGCCGGCCGTTTCCGCAATGGTGGCCATGCTTGCCGCGTGGAAGCCGCTGTGTACGAAGCAGGCCTGTGACGCCGACAGGATACGTTCTCTCTGCGCCTGCGTCCTGATCTCCGCCTTCGTCGGCTGCATGTCCGGATTGCTGCTCATTGCCAGCCCCCGCCCAGCACCTTGTAAAGGCTGACCCGATTGGACTGTTGCGCCAGTAAGGTCGAAACGAGCGCCTGTTGCGCCGAGTAAAGTGTGCGCTGTGAATCGAGGCGTACCAGGTAACTGTCCGAACCGGCTTCGTACCGGCGCCGTGACAGCTCATCGGCATTCTCGGCCGCTTCCAGGAGCGCCTCGCGTGCAGCGCTTTGCCCGGCCAACGTATGCGTAAACGCCAGAGCATCCGCAACCTCGCGAAAGGCTGCCTGGATCGAACGTTCGTATTCGGCCAGTGCGATGTCACGTTCCGCCATGCTGGCATCCAGGTTGCCGCGGAGTCGACCGCCCTGGAAAATCGGCAGATTGACCTGCGGGATGAAACTCCATATGTCCGTGCCGCTTGCAAACAGGTTCGACAGTTCGTTGCTCGCAGTCCCCACGCTGCCGGTCAATGTGATCGACGGAAAAAAAGCCGCACGGGCGGCGCCTACATTCGCATTTGCTGCTTGCAGCGTAAACTCCGCCTGCATGACATCCGGTCGGCGCAACAGCACCGCTGACGGCATGGCGGGCGGCAGCGGGTCCAGACCGCTCACCTGCATGTCGACCGGACCGGAAAGCAGTTCCTTTTGCAGCGGGGTACCCGTGAGCAGTCTCAATGCATTGTGGTCCTGCGCAACCTGCCCGGTGAATTGCCACAGGTCTGCGCGTGCGGTCTCCAGCTCGATTCTCGCCTGATTCTCTTCGAGCCTGGATGCCGCGCCGAGCTCGAAGCGCTTTTCGGTCAGCGCGAGTTCCTCTCCGCGATTCGCCAAAGCGGCCTCCGCGATTCGCTGCAACTCACGGTCGGCCTGTAGTGTCAACCAGGCGTTTGCCACTTCAGCCACGAGGCTGAGCTGTGCACTTCGAGCGGCCTCTTCCTGCGCCAGGTACGTGCGCAATTGCGCCTCGGTCAGGTTGCGCACGCGGCCAAACAAGTCGAGTTCATACGCTGCCACGCCAAGCTCGGCACGGTAGGTCTGGCCCTGGACGAACGCATTGTTGCTGCCGGTGCGCGTCATGGTTGCCGTCGCGTCCAGCGAGGGTAAGCGGTCGGCACGCTGTATCCGGTAGAGTGCGCGGGCGCGCTCGACGTTCAGCACGGCGACGCGCAGGTCGCGATTGTTTTCCAGTGCGAGTTCGATCAGCTGTTCGAGTTCGGGATCGGAGAAAAACTCGCGCCAGCCGATTTCTGCGACGTCCTGTGTAACTTCATGCACAACTGGATGTGCGGATCCGGTCGAGGTCGGCGGCAATGGCCAGTCGACCGGAATGCCTGGCTCCGCTTCCGGCAACGTCGGCTCCATCACGCCGCAGCCGGCGAGCAACAGGACGGCAGGCGCGATGAGCAAAGGTATCGTCTTACGCACGTGCTGCACCTTGCTGCGCCGTGTCGGGACTTGCGTCGTCGCTGCGGACATCCTGCAGACGCCGCCTGCGCCCGAACACGCGTTGCACCACGACGAAAAACAGCGGGATGAAGAATACACCGAGAAATGCGCCGACGATCATTCCACCCAGTACGCCGGTACCGATCGCATGCTGCGCACCCGAGCCCGCGCCGCTAGCGAGCGCCAGCGGCAGTACACCCATGCCGAAGGCGAGCGAGGTCATGATGATCGGGCGCAATCGGTCGCGCACGGCCTGCATCGTCCCTTCGACCAGTTCCATGCCTGCCTCGAGATTCTCCTTGGCAAACGCGATGATGAGGATTGCGTTCTTGCTGGTCAGTCCGATGGTCGTGAGCATTGCGACCTGGAAGTAAATGTCCCGCTCGAGGCCACGCAGCGTCGTCGCCAGCGCGATGCCGAGAATGCCGAGCGGCGCCACCATCAGAACAGAGGTCGGTATGGACCAGCTTTCGTAAAGGGCGGCCAGGCACAGGAATACGATCAGCAATGACAGTGTGTATAAAAGCGGTGTCTGCGCGCCGGCCTGCCGCTCCTGGAAGGACTGTCCGGTCCATTCCATGCCGAAACCTTCCGGCAATCCTGCAACCAGCTCTTCGATCGCGTCCATCGCATCGCCCGAACTGACGCCCGGCGCGGCTTCACCATTAAATTCCATCGCTGGCACGCCGTTGTAACGCTCGAGCCGGGGTGAGCCGTATTCCCAATGCGAACCGGCAAATGCGGAGAACGGAACCATCTCGCCTTCATTATTGCGCACGGACCACAGCCGGAAATCCTCGGGCACCATGCGAAAATCTGCCTCCGCCTGCATGTACACGCGCTTGACGCGCCCGCGGTCGATAAAATCGTCGATGTACTGGCTACCCCAGGCGGTCTGCAAAGTCGCGTTGATATCCGCGATCGACAGTCCCAGAGCACGGGCCTTGTTGATATCCAGGTCGATCTGGAACTGCGGCGCATCGTCCTGACCGTTGTGGCGCACGTTCATCAACAACGTGTTGTCCGCTGCTGCCTGCATAAAGCCGTCTCTTGCCTCGACCAGTGCAGCATGGCCTTGATTGGCATTGTCCTTAAGGTAGAAAGCAAAGCCGGCCGATCGGCCGAGTTCCTGAATCGCCGGCGGCGCGAACGCGAACACCATGGCGTCCTTGATCTTGCTGAATGCCGCCGAGGCGCGACCCGCCACTGCATTTACACTCAGCTCTTCCGTGTCGCGATCGTCCCAGTTGCGCAATTTGACGAATGCCATCGCGTTGTTCTGGCCGCTGCCAGCAAAACTGAAGCCCTGCACACCGAACATGGATTCGATGGCCTCGGACTCTTCCTCAAGGAAGTAGTCCTCGACCAGGCGCACCGATTCCATGGTACGTTCCTGCGTCGCACCCACCGGTGCGATAATCTGTGCGAACAGAATGCCTTGATCCTCGTCCGGCAGGAACGATGTCGGCAGGTTGAAAAACAGAATCGCCATCAGGCCGAGCAATACAACGAATACGGCCATGGATCGACGGCTGCGAGCGATCATGCCGCGAACTCCCTGACGATACTTTTTCGCGGTACGGTCAAAGCCGCGATTGAACCAGCCGAAGAAGCCCTTGTCCCCGTAATGCTCGCCCTTCTTGAGCGGCTTCAACAAGGTTGCACAAAGGGCCGGCGTCAGCACCAGGGCAACCAGCACCGACAACGCCATCGCCGAAACAATGGTTGCCGAGAACTGGCGATATATGACCCCGGTTGCGCCGCCCAGAAACGCCATGGGTACGAATACGGCCGACAGGACCAGGCCGATAGCCACGAGGGCTCCACTGATCTGGCGCATCGATTTCCGCGTCGCTTCGACCGGCGACAGGCCCTCTTCGGTCATCACGCGTTCCACGTTTTCGACGACAACGATGGCGTCGTCGACCAGCAGGCCGATCGCCAGCACCATGGCGAACATCGTAAGCATATTGATAGAGAAGCCAAGCGTCGCCAGTAGTGCGAACGTGCCGAGTAGCACGACCGGGATCGCGATCGTCGGAATGAGCGTTGCGCGAAGGTTCTGCAGGAACAGGAACATCACGAGAAAAACGAGGACGATCGCCTCCAGCAGGATCTTGATAACTTCACCGATTGCGGCGCGCACAAAAGGTGTTGTCTCGAAGGCTACAACGGAAGTCAGCCCTTCAGGAAAGAACTGCTCAAGTTCCTCAAGCCTGGCCTCGACTGCGGCGGCCGTTGCCAGCGCATTGGCGCCGGTTGCCAGCATTACGGCAACTCCGCTGGCCGGCTTGCGATTAAATCGGGAGATGAAGCCGTAATTTTCCGCCCCAAGTTCCACCCGCGCAATGTCGCCGAGCTTCAGCACCGAACCGTCCGGATTGCTGCGCACGACGATGTCGCGGAATTCTTCAGCCGTTTGCAGTCGGCTTTGCGCGGTGATGGTCGCGTTGAGCTGCTGACCTTCAACAGCAGGCGTGCCACCGAGCTGGCCGACCGCCACCTGGGCGTTTTGTGCCTGGACCGCGCTTACGATGTCGGCGGGTGCGAGCCGGTAGGTGTCGAGCTTGTTGGGATCCAGCCAGATGCGCATCGCGTACTGCGAGCCGAACACCTGCAGATTGCCGACACCCGGCACACGACTCAGCGGGTCGACGAGATTCGCAGATACGTAGTCGGCGATGTCGTTTCTCGACATGCTGCCGTCCTCGGATACAAAGCCGACGACCATGAGGAAACCACTGCGTTCCTTGCCGACGCTGATACCCTGCCGTTGTACTTCCTGCGGCATCAATGGCATTGCGAGCTGCAGCTTGTTCTGCACCTGCACCTGCGCGATGTCCGGATCGATATTGTTGTCGAAGGTCAGTGAGACGGTCGCGCTGCCGTTGGCCGAGCTGTTCGCGGACATGTACAACAAGCCGTCCAGGCCTTTCATGTTCTGCTCGATCACCTGGGTGACCGAATCTTCGACGACTCTTGCCGACGCGCCGGGGTAGCTCGCGTTGATAGTCACCGCCGGCGGCGCGATGCTCGGATACATCGATATTGGCAACTGCGTGATCGACAGTGCACCCGCCAGCATGATCACTATCGCAATCACCCATGCAAAAATGGGTCGGTCAATAAAAAACTGTGCCACTGCGATTCTCTTTTACAGGTTATCGGCGCCGGCACGATCGCCGGAATCCGCTGATAACTTGCTGTCTTGTGCAGCAGTCTCGTCCTGTTGCGAGTCCGTGCCGGTTCGCGACCTTTCGGTGGCGTTGACCTGCATACCGGGCTGGATTTTCTGCAGTCCTTCTATGATCACGCGATCGCCGTCGCTGAGACCGTCGCTTACCAGCCAGTCACTGCCGACGGTGCGACTGACAGTAACGTCTCGCTGTTCCACGGTACTGTCGTCCGTCAGCACCATAGCGCTGGTATTGCCGGTCGGATCGCGCGCGATGGCCTGTTGCGGTACGAGCAAGCCGTCGTCAATAACTGCATTGCTGATCACCGCACGCACATACATGCCGGGCATAAGAAGATGATCCGGATTCGGTACGACCGTTCGCAGTGAGAAGCTGCCGGTCGACGGGTCCACTGCGACGTCCGCGAAGGTCAGCTCACCGTCATGGTCGTAGCGTGTGCCGTCCTCGAGCAAAATGGTGACAGGTACGCCTTCGGCCTTGCGCAAGGTCCCGCCGGCCAGTTCGCGGCGCAGCGACAGCATCTCACTGGATGACTGCGTCAGATCGACGTAGATCGGGTCGAGTTGTTGCACGATGCTGAGTGCCGCCGCCTGGTCGGCGGTCACGAGCGCACCTCGCGTCACGGTCGATTTGCCGATTTGTCCGTCGATCGGTGACGTGATGCGCGCGTATTCCAGCTGGACGGCCGCGCTGGCCACTTGTGCTTTTGCAACGCCGACGTCAGCCTCAGCCTGCTGCAGCGCGGCCATCGCATTGTCGTATTCCTGTTTGCTGACCGCATCGAACTTGAGTAATTCCTGAGCCCGCTCGGCGTTCAGTCCCGCAACGGCGACGGATGCCTGCGCACGCGCCAGCGACGCCCTGGCACTGTTCCAGGCCGCGCGATAGGCTGCATCGTCGAGTTGATACAAGGGTTCGCCTTCCTTCACCAGACTGCCCTCTTCGAATAACCGTTCTTTAATGATGCCGGTGACCTGCGGTCGGACTTCCGCCACTACGAAAGCACTGGTGCGTCCCGGTAGCTCGCGCGTCAGGGTTACCGGACTGGATTGCAGGGTAACCACCGTAACTTCGGGCGTCGACATAGGCGGCGGCGCCGTGGCCTCTCCGCAGGCATGCAAAAAAACAGTCGTCGCGAGCAAGAGGACGACGGATCGTCGGGCGGGAACAAACATGGGCTTCACTGGTCTTTTGTGGGGCGGACCGCCGCAATAGCAGTTCCGGGGGCTTCAGGAAGCTGAAGAATGAACGTTCATTCTCTTTTTGTCAACACCACTTGCTGAGGGTTGCCCCTGGCCTGACCGGCCCTCACCGGCGAATAACTGCAGGGTGACGTATAAGCGGGCGCTACGCGACTAGTCAGCTCAATTGGCCGGCGCGAGCCTGGAAGACGATTTCGACGAAGTCCTGCTCCATGCCATCGAACGAGATCGGCTTCCGGTAGAAGCGCACGTGTGATTCCGGCGGTATGCGACGTCGAATTTCCTCGTTCGAGACGTCCGAGTAACCACTGACGAAGCGGCGGCGCCATGCCCAAAAGCATCAGGAGACCCCACACTACCAGCGCAAATCCGCCGCAATAATACAGGGCAAGAAAAAAGTGAAACGAAAAGGCGTTATTCGTGCGATCAGGCTGGTACGCACGGTGGAAATTCAGGCCGGCCGGCAGCACGCCCCTGCGCTGGCCCTGATAGGCCACCGCCAGCACACCCGCGCCCAATGCAATCAGAATCGCCGCGCCAAGGGATACTGGCATGTTCAGCGACCCACGCCGACAGATTTCATTCGGTAGCCCCCAAGCATTGTCCAAACCCTTGTCCCAACCCTTCGGTCACTGAAGTATCGGCGCGGTAGAAAAAGGAATGCAAGGGTCCCGCCGTCGTTGCCGCAATTGGCCTGGCAGCATCATTAGCCACGTGTAAAGCTTTGTCCAGCGCTCAATTGGCGGCCGCGCAGCGTTTATTGCAGTCGGATTGGTGTCGCACCTGACAGCACGCCGGATATGGTTTGCGACTGTCCGCTGAGACCGTTCCTGCGGCTGCAATAAGCCGGCGACTCTGCGCTGGCATGGTGCTTGCAGGCCTGGACACGGTAACAAGTAACATGGAGCCAGAGATGTTTGCTACGACGAAGCGAAGAATCAGTCATCCGATACTGACGACCGTACCGCCGAAACCCGACGAAAACCCCGATCCGAAACCGGACCGGCCGCCAGTACCTCCCGATCGTCGACCGGTTCGTCCAATCGAGGAGCCGCCCGGTCCCGGACGGGATGTGCCTGAGCCGCCTGTCGAAGATCCGCGACCCGACAAACCTCGCAAGCTCTGATTACGGAACCGGACAGCGGGTGTTTCTTTACGCAAAAGTCGTACGGCCAGATCTCGTCATTCCTGATCGATGTCGTGTGAAAAAGTTACGCTCACGCGGTAGATATTGCCGCAATAGTCGGCGGAAGGTATCTCCGTAGCGCACTCGAACGCGTGTACCGGCCCGACGGAGTGTCGAAAACCAATTGGCACGAAAAATGCTTTCCACCTGTTACCCGGAATTTCCGGCAGTTCAATAATCATTAGTAACAGGAGACCTGAAATGCATCTATCTGCCTCCAGTCTGAAAGGCAATAACGTTCGCAATGCGCAAGGCGACAACCTCGGCAAGGTCGAGGATTTCATGCTTGATACGTCAACCGGCGAGGTCAGCTACGCGGTGCTGTCATTCGGTGGCGTGATGGGAATCGGGAATAAACTGTTCGCAGTTCCTCTGCAGGCAATGCAAACCGACACGGAGCAACACGAATTTATTCTCGACGAGTCCAAAGAACGTCTGGAAAAGGCACCTGGATTTGACAAGGACCATTGGCCGAAGACCGCCGATACCAAGTGGCATGAGGAAGTCCGCAGCTATTACAACCTGAAGTAAGGCTTCGGTTATTTCGTAGCAATTGCCCTGTTGGAGCGCGCCACGCGCGCGAATGGGAAGTAGTTTGTCGCTCGCTCATTCGCCCGCAAGGCGGGCTCCTGCAGGGGCCCCGGTTATTTCCTCGGCATTTTTCGTCGTATGTTCAGGGCGAACCCTGCGCCAGTACAATTTTTTCGAGTTGCTGCTGGCTCAAGAGGCCCGCTTGCTGCCATTTCAGCTCACCGTTTCGAAATACGGCGAAGTTGGGAATGCTGCGCACCCCGTACTGCGCCGCAAGGGCCGGCTGTTCTTCGGTGTTGACCTTGAGCACGATAGCCTTGCCGGCGAGAGCGGCCGCCACGTTCGCGACGGTGGGCGCGGCCATCTGGCACGGGCCGCACCAGGCTGCCCAGAAATCTACGAGCACGGGTACAATCGCATCGCGAGTGATCTCCGAGAACATCGCGCTGTCTACATCGACGGGCTCGTTCAATGGCGGCAACCTTTCCTGGCATTTGCCGCAACTGCCTGCATGCGCAAGATGCCGCGACGGCACGCGGTTCTTCGCACCGCAATTTGAGCAGCCCCGAATCACGACGGTGGACACTCGTACGGATGGATCGAGTCCGCCAGAAATTCAAGTAGCTCACCGACAAAACGATTTGCTGCTCGATTGGCGGCCGCCACGCCGGCCACCGGGTTCTCATCGACCGCTGATTCGATGTAACTGAACGTGCGTGAGCCCGCCAGCGAACGACTGTCGTTATCGATGAGCTCTACCCTGATCGCCAGGCTTAGCGTGCTACCCGACTCGTCAAAGGTCTGCACCAGGCGCTGCAATTCGGAATCCAATCGCAAATCGGTTCTGACCTCTTGCGCCCCGGAGAGGACGGCACCGAACATTCCAGCGCGATCGAGTTGCGTGACCAGCAAGTTTTCCAACAACCTGGCCGGCGCATCGACCCAGGCATGATGGGCGAAGTAGTCCAGGCGCGGCGGCTCGTTGATATAGGCCATCCGGGAAGTACCGAAGCCCGGCGCCGACCCGGGCATACTGACTCGTAACGCCAGGCATGGCCTGGAGACTTGTACGCTGTAATCGTCGGGACTCCCGCCGCCATCGAGCATGTAACTGTGGCTTGTTGTCCCCTGTCGCGGTCCGGGTAGCGAGCAGGCCGAAACCAGCATCACTGCGCAGAACATCGCCAATCGCTGTACGCCCGATATCATCGTGATCCTCATTCGCCAGGCCCCGGTTCCGGTTTCGATCGACCGTAGATCAGCACGCTTGGATCCTCGGCGAGTGACTCACTCATTCGGCGCAGGTTCTCGGAAGCCAGGCGCAGTTCGCCAACCAGCGCATTGATCTCCGGCAGCGTCGCATTGGCTACTTCCAGCATGCCTTCGGCACCTGCGTCAATCGCGGTTTGGAGGCCGGTATTGGTTGCAGCAACACTTTCGGCAAGTTGCCGTATTTCATCCGCCATCCGGCTTACTGAATCGGCGCCATGCGAAAAATCCTTCATCATCTCCGGAAACGTAGCACTGGCGATACTGACGTTATCGAGCGTTTCTCCAAGTTGAGCAACGAAGCTATCAAGACCTGCTGACTGTTCTGCCAGTCGTTCGGTCAGATTCGCCACATTCTCGATGGATCGGCCGATGTTTTCGCGATTTTCGTCACCGAGCAGGACGTTGATATTGCTGGTCGTGTGAATGAGGCTCGCGAGGAGGTCCGACATATTTGCATCCAGTCTTGCGAAAAGCGACGGGCTCGTTGGTATCTCGGGGTACTCCTGTCCAGGAGGTCTTTGCAGGGGTTTCGAGTTTGCATCGCCACCACTCAGATTGATATTGGCCAGCCCCGTCAATCCCTGGTATTCGAGCGTCGCTACTGTATCCTCGGTAACCGGAGTACCCTCCCGCACTTGCAGCAACAGCCGAATCCGTTGCGGATTGTCACGGTCAATGTCAATGCGCTCCACCTTGCCGACGTCGACGCCGCGAAACTTGAGCAACGAGTCCGGATTCAATCCCGACACCGACTCGGTCATGTACACCACGTAGTAATCGAAATCGCGCGGCGCGCCGCCCGAGCTGATCCAAAGGATGCCCCAGATAAAGGCTGCGCCGAGCCCCAGAACGAAAGCACCCACCAGGGTGTAGCTCGATTTTTTAATCATCTGCAGCTCCTGCTGACCGGGCACGCCGGCTGTGAAAAAAATCTCTCGCCAATTCATTGTCGGAACCCACCAGTTCCGCGATGGTTCCCTCTGCCGCAATTTTCGTATTCGCGAGGAACAGGATACGGTCCGCCACGCGCCATAGGGAACTCATATCGTGGGTGACCAGAACAACCGTCAGCCCCAGCACGGCCCGGAGCTCGAGCACCAGTTCGTCGATGGCATCGGCACTGATCGGGTCCAGTCCTGTGCTTGGCTCATCGAGAAACAAAACTTCCGGGTCCAGTGCGATGCTTCGGGCAACCGCTGCGCGCTTGCGCATGCCGCCGCTCAACTGGTTCGGAAACAACGCCGCAGCATCCGGCTTCAGACCCGACATTGCAATTTTCAGCATTGCAATCTGTTCTATCAACAACTGGCTCAATCGCGTGTGCTCGCGAAGCGGCAGGCTGACATTCTCCAGTACTGTCTGATCGCCAAACAACGCACCATGCTGGAACATGACACCCATGCGTTGCCGCAACAGGTTCAACTGCTTCTCGTTCATTGCAGCAACGTCATCGCCGAAAAGCCGCACCGACCCCTCAGTTGGCGTCGCCAGCAGGGCAAGCTGGCGCATGAGCGTAGACTTACCGCTGCCGCTGCCGCCGACAATCGCCAATACCTCGCCTCGCCGGATTCGTAAACTGATGCCATCCAGGACGCATTTGTCACCGTATTGGACAACCAGATCATGGGCCTCGACGACGTATTTTTTATCTGACAGTTCCGTTGCCGAATTGTGAACTCGCTCCTCGTTCCACACCGCTCAGATTCCGAGGTGACTGAACGCAACAGAAAATACAGCATCGACAATCAGAACGAGAAATATTGATTCGACGACACTGATCGTCGTTTGTCGACCGACACTTTCGGCGCTGCCGAACACCTGAAAACCGCGAAAGCACCCTACGGTTGCGATAATGGTGGCAAACACCGGCGCTTTCCCGATGCCACTCAGGTACGAACTGATCGTAAGTGCCTCGGCAAGACGGCCGATGTAAGTTGCAGGATTCAATCCCAGCATCGTATTTGCCATGACCAAGCCGCCCAGCAAACCCATGAAGTCGGCAAAAACGGTCAACAGGGGCAATGCGATCACCAGCGCGATGAGCTTCGGCAAGACCAGCATTTCCAAAGGCGGTATGCCGATGCTGCGCAATGCATCGACTTCCTCGGTCACAACCATTGTGCCTATCTGCGCTGTGTAAGCCGAACCCGTGCGGCCCGCGACGATAATAGCGGTGATGAGGGGCGCCAGTTCGCGGATGGTCGCCAGGCCGACAATGTCGGCTATATAAAGGGTTGCGCCATAGTCGCGCAGCACCACTCCGCCCTGGTAGGCAATAACGACACCGACCAGGAACGAAAGTAGTCCGACAATCGGCAGCGCGTTCAGTCCGGCCAGCTCGAGTTCCCTGACCACCAGCACGCCGCGAATTCGCCACGGGCGCAGCGCGGTCTGGCCCACGACGACGGCAAGATTGCCGATGAAATTCAACAGGTCCCGATACTGACGCAGCTGGGTTGCCGCGTGTATGCCGATGTTTTCGAGGAATCCCGGGACATACGGCTTGGGCGGCTCGGGAATTTCGCCGATTCTCGCCTGCACTATCTCCAGCAACTGCGTGGCTTGTTCACTGGCACCCTGGACGCGAACCGCTTTTCCAACATTTCGCAGCTCCGCGATCGTACGGCACAGAAGCCAGGCACCTGGCGTATCCATTCTGACCACCTCGCGCAGGTCGAACACGATGTCCGTGCGTGGCCAGTTCAGTCCAGGCAACCGCTTCTCGATGGCATGGATATGCGGGGCCGTCCAGTCGCCGGAACAGCATACCGTCGAATCGCTCATCGTCAGTTCGGCGTTGCCGTCCATGGCACAAGATTAATCGGTCGGCGGCGCGGGTGGCAACCGACGAGGGCGGTATGGACGGACGAGAACGAGCAACGAGCCCTCGGACGGCCGATTAAAGGAGTTTACGGCTAGTATAAAGACCGGCGCCGGTCAACTTGGTGGTTCGAGTCCGCACACTGTAAGGAAGGACTTCGATCACCTCGCCGCTTTGCAGGCTCGTCTTGATGCGATTCCACCATTCGTGTGACAGGAGTTCGTCATGGTAGTGGCGGAAAACCTGTTGCAACTCTGCATCGAGTCCGAGAAAGCGGATGAACTCTTCGGGAAAAATGTCGGCCGGGGACACGAAAAACCACGGTTCGGCCGACATTTCATCTTCGAGCCGGTCGCTTTGCGGCATAGGCCGGAAATTGCAGTCCGTTACGAAGCAGACTTCGTCGTAGTCGTAGAAGATAACCCGGCCGTGGCGAGTCAGGCCGAAATTTTTCAACAACAGGTCGCCCGCGAAAATATTGCTCGAAGCCAGATCCCGCACGGCTTGCCCATAATCGATGATTGCAGCAGCACCGGCCTCGCGATCCGCCGTTTGCATGTACATATTGAGCGGTGTCAGTCGGCGTTCGATATAAAGGTGCTCGATAAGTAGTTCACCATGTTGCAGGCTGCAGGCCTTACTGCAGCCTTCCAGCAACGCATCACGGAGTTTGGGTTCGAAGCGATCCACCGCGAAGGACAGGCGCCGAAACTCCTGCGCATCGACCAGGCGCCCGGCGCGATCGTGTTTGAATACAAGCTCATACTTCTGCTTGACCTCTTCTGGCTGGATCGTTTTCGGGTACTTGAAGCGGTCGCGGATTATTTTGAACACGACGTTGAAAGACGGCAGCGTGAACACTTCCATCACCATGCCTGCCGCACCCGGCGCATGGACGAACAGATCGCTTGAATGCTGCATGTGATCCATCAACGAGCGATAGCGCTCGGTCTTGCCCTGCTTCGCGCGGCCGAGCACCGTGTAGATTTCCTCCAGCGGCTTCTTCGGCAACAGTTCTCGCAGGAAACGCACCGCGCTACCCACGACGGGAAGATCGACGTGAAAATAGCTCGTGGTAAAGCCGAACAACATGCTGACGTCGTTCTCGGTCAGTATGACGGCATCGACGGTGATTCCATCCGGAGGATTGGCAAACGGAATCACCAACGGTACATGCCAGCCGTCACCGAGCAGGCGACCGACCAGGTAGGCGCGACGTCCCCGATAGAAAAGTGGCGCGATCAATTCGACCGTTTCCGGGTCCGCATCAATGCCCTTTTCGTCCCGGTAAGCGGCTATTTCCGCGACAACGAAGGCGAGCGTTGCATCGAGATCGCGGAAGCGTCGCGCGAAAGGCAGGTCTCCAAGGATTTCATCGAAAAGGTAGTGAAGCGAACCGCGATTCTCGTAACGGCGCGTGCGCAGCGGATAAACCCTTGCAGCATCGGGTTCAATCTCGAGCGCGAGGAACTCGACACTGGCGTCCACACCGACCGTGTCGAAGATGCGACGGGTAACTGAGCTGAAAAATGTCTTGTAGAATTCGGCGTCAGCACAATCCCTGATCAGGTCGACATAGTGGTCTTTGATTCGCGCCCAGCAGTCGCGGCTGTCTATGACGGCAGCCGGCAGTGTCCTGAGATCCTGAATGACCGCGGCGACCGACTTGTTGTAGAGCTCGATGCGTCGCACAGCGTCAAGTCGGCCTGCAACCCGGTCCGCTGTCTCGAAGTGGTGCGCAGCCCTGCGCGTCAGCTCAGCGAAGCGCCGATTGTAGTTGCGGAACGCATCGAAGACGCGGACGGCCGCCATTGCTTCAATCGAGCGACGGCTCACGCTGTCCGCTTCGGGCGTCCCCAGCCCGGCGCTTGACGAATCTCCGGGCATCAGCGACGCCGGTTTCCCGGCACCTTGTGCCACAATTGCGACGAATGGTTTTGCTGCCGCCATCCCCGGTACGGATGTTCTGCAAGAAGTCGTTCGTCCTTGAACAGCATGATCAGTATGACGCCTGCCACGAAACCGCCGATGTGCGCCCAGAAAGCAATCCCGCCGCCGGATGCTCCCGCGGACATCATGCCACCAAGGATCTGCACCAGAATCCAGTAGCCGAGCATGGCTACCGCGGGGACCGCAAAGGTTGTGACGTAGAAACCCAGGATCACCAGCATGTGCACATGCACGCGCGGGTAAAGAATAATGTACGCACCCATCACGCCACCAATGGCGCCCGACGCGCCGACCATCGGAATCGGCGACGCGACGTCCGCAACGACCTGGGCGGCGGCCGCGGCCGCACCGCAGATGAGGTAGAAAAGCACAAATCGCACATGCCCCATCGAGTCTTCGACATTGCCGCCGAAAATCCACAAGAACCACATGTTGCCGATGATATGTAACCAGCCGCCGTGCATGAACATGGATGACAGGACCGTCAGCCAGGTGGAGTGTCCGTCGATGGGGCATGGCAGATCTTGCGCCACCCTCACACCATCCATAGTCCCCAGCAGGTCGCCGGGTATCAGGCCAAGCCGGCAGACCGACCAGGACAAAGCCGGTTCGGTGCCAAGACCCTGCAGGAAAAACCAGGCTGCGGCATTCAGGGCGATGAGCACGAACGTGACGAACGGTACCCTGATTTGCGGATTCTCATCGCGGAGCGGAAACATAAAGACTTGTTACAGGTTGTTGCAGGGCTTCACGGCCGCACCTGACCCGCCCCGCGGACGACGTATTTGTAGCTGGTCAGTTGCTCGGCACCGACCGGGCCGCGTGCGTGGATTTTTCCCGTGGCAATGCCGATTTCCGCACCCATGCCAAACTCGCCGCCATCGGCGAATTGCGTGGACGCGTTGAGCAACAGGATGGCGCTGTCTAGTTCGGACAGAAAGCGTTCCGCAGAGTTACTATCCTCGGCGACGATGCTTTCGGTGTGACCGGAGCCGTACTTCCGGATGTGCTCCAGCGCCTGCTCCAGGTCGTCTACAACGCGTATGGAAATGATTGCATCGAGATACTCGGTACTCCAGTCGGCTTCGGTCGCGGGCGTCACCGCACCGACCAGGGATTGGGCAGTCTCATCGCCCCGCACCGCGCAACCTGAGGCGACCAGCGCGGCGACCACCGGCGGCAACAGGCGCTCTGCGGCACTGCGATCCACCAGCAGGGTTTCCGCGGCACCGCAGACACCGGTGCGACGCATCTTGGAATTGATTACGATTTCCCGCGCCATTTCCGTATCCGCCGAGGCATGCAGGTAGACATGGCAAATGCCCTCAAGGTGGCCGATAACCGGTACGCGTGCATCTTCCTGGACGCGCGCGATGAGACGCTTGCCACCGCGCGGCACCAGGACATCGATGTACTCGCGCATTGATGACAGCAGGTAGCCGACTGCGGCCCGGTCCCTGGTCGGCACCAATTGCACCGCCGCGGGCGGCAATCCAGCACTTTCGAGCCCCTTCCTGATGCAATCGTAGATCGCCGAACTCGACTCGAAACTTTCCGAACCACCGCGCAGGATGACGGCATTCCCCGACTTGATGCATAACCCGGCCGCGTCAGCCGTCACGTTCGGCCGGCTCTCGAAGATCATGCCAATGACGCCGAGTGGCACCGACACGCGCTCGATACGGAGACCGTTGGGGCGCTGCCAGCCCGCGAGGACCCGACCGAGCGGGTCCGGCAACTCGACGATGGCTTCCAGACCGGCCGCAATACTCTCGATTCGCCCTGGATCGAGCGCCAGTCGGTCAAGCATGGCAGCGCCGATATTCTTGTCGTGTGCGTGTTGCAGGTCGGCACGGTTCGCGGCGAGTATGGTTTCGGCGGCGTCGC
>JBGTHC010000099.1:0-3147 GCA_041746375.1 Woeseiaceae bacterium | reverse complement strand
GCTCGGGAGACGCGGCTTCACCACGTAAATCACGTCACCTCGTATTGCTGTCAAGGCGCGCTGCATGGACCCAAAGAAATCCGGGAATGCACCTCCAGGCAAATACAGGGTCTCAAACCTGGGGCTAACATCTTTAAGCGGAGGAAAAATCTCCTCTTCAAAGAAACGAAACGAAATTAACTGTACGTCGTATCGGGTGGACAGCGCTTCGGCGAGAGCAAATGGCTTGGAAAAGTGATTCCTGCAAAGATCCCATGAAAGAATGGTGACTTTGTCGACTGACGGCTGGCCGACGACCGGCAGACCGTTCTTGAAATAGTCCTCGACGGTATGGTTGATAATGGAGATAGAGGAGCGGTTGCCTCGCTCCACGCGCGTTATTTGCTTTAGGTTGTCGTTACGTTGGTACAGTGTGGTCAGACATTGGACATGCAGCGGATCACGCAGCCAGGTGTACTTAAGAATCAGATCGTAATCCTGGCGACGTGCAAGTCGCTCATCGAAGCCGCCGAAACATTCACATACTTCGCGGCGGTGAGCAAACGAGTTGAGATCGATAAAAGGTTTTTTCAGCAGCCGCTCATGGTCGAACGCAGACTGCTTAAACGACGTGCTTTTCCGCCTTCCGTGTTTGTCGATACGGAAGTCAATAAAGTCCGAGTACACAGAGGAGTGGCCGGGGTTCTCCAGCAGGGTCAGTACAATTGCACTGAGGAACGCCGGATGCCAGAAATTGTCGCTGTCAAGGTAAGCAATGATTTTGCCGCGCGCCTGTTGCAAGCCAAAGTTGCGTGCCGCCGCCGCTCCCTGCTTGGGTAACTTGAAATACCGGATTCGACTGTCAAAGAAACCCGAAACGACGGGTTCAGTGTCGTCGATGCTGTCGTCATCGCAGACGAGCAGTTCCCAGTTCGAATACTCCTGCTCGAGAACCGTGGCTATTGCGCCACCGATTATTGTGCTTCTGTTATGGGTAGGCATGACGACACTGACCAGTGGGCGGTCTGGCAATGATTTTAATCGTTCCACCATTTGTGCCAGCTTATTGTCATTTTTCCGAAGAACATCGGCGAGTCGGGTCCCGGCTTTCTGGTCCACGATTAGTCTCAGCTCCTGTCCGAACTGTGACTCCCCCACCTTCGCGCGGAATCTCTCCGCATCAATCTGAGGAGCGGCGATGGCTGCGCCCAATAGGCGTGCCTTGTGGCTCCGTGGCAAATTCGCCTGGACAAGCCGCTCCTTTACCGCTTGCCTCACAGCTTGCGGAACAAGAGCCCTGATACGGGACGGCACATAGCGTCCGTAGCGCGGCAACAGCACATCGGCCACGCGCCCGAACTGCCCGGTGACGAGCCAAAAAAATAGCCGGCAAGTGTTCCGCACACGCCAAAAGACCCACTTCACTGCGCGAGATAATGCGCGAAGCGGTGCAGTGACTCGCCAGGACTGTGACGCGTAAACAGCAGAGAGACGCGCTTCAAGTTCAGCCCTATTCTGCTCGGAAGCCTTGGTGCGTGCTGCAAGTTTGTCGAGCTCGGCGCGACGGTATGCTTCAGTAGCAGCGATCTTGTGACGTTTCGCTTCGCTCGCCTCGAGGTCGACTCTCAGCGCTTCGACTTGTGCTGTCTCCGCGCGAAGCGCGGAACTGGCTTTTGCCGCCTCGGCGGTACGCTCCTTCAAGCTGCGTTCGAGCATGCCGGCTCGAGATTTCTCTTTGTCAACATCGCATGTCAACTGCTTCACTGAGGCCCGCTGTTCGTCCAGCTCGGCCTCCAGCGTCTGGGCCAGCTCCTTCTGGCGTCGCAATGCCGACCCGGCCCTCTGAGCTTTTGCTTTAACTTGGTCGAGCGAGCTTTTGCGCGATTCGAGATCTTGCAGATACTGGCGCGCGACCCGCGACGGGCCACCCGGAGGGTCTGCACGCAAAGCTTCCCCGGATTGTAGTCGAGACCAGAGTGCCTGCTGGGACGGCAGAAGAAATTCCATTGTGTCGGGCATCGTGTGCTGCTGATGCCTGAGGTCAGGCGTAATGAACGCTGCGATCTGATCAGTTGTCGGCATTGCCAAAGCAGTTATGCCTAGAGAGGTGAGGCCACTTAACAGCGTGCCGAGTGTTTTGTCCGGCTGGCAGACCAGCGCTTCGTAAGATACGCCCAGTCTGCGTAGCCCCGTGGAGGCGTCCAGTGCACGCGAGTTGTAGGCTTCCCATAGAGCGAGTCCTTCAGCGATGCCAAAACCATTGCGCGCTCTTAAAGAATGAGCAACGTCCAGCGGGTTCCGATATACATGGATGCATACGGGATTGACGAGGACGGGGCGCAAGATCCGGAAAAGGAAGCAAAGACGTGGCTCCTTTATCGCCCAGACAGCGTGAGCCTCGAGTTTTGCCACAACCCGTTGGAATGCAAGGCCTTGTTCGGAAATGCTGGATTGCGGAATCGCGCTTTCGTCAAAGTCTGCCACTTTCCACCAATCTGCGCCTGAGTCATGAAGGAGACGGTCGCATATTGCACGTACGTCGCGGCGCTCCCAGAATCCCTTCGGGTTTTCGACGTTTGCGTCCGTTAGTTCCTCATTCTCGCCGAGCCAGGCCCCACAGAGGCCAAGGGCACCTGCAAGCGCGCTGGTACCGCTACGGTGCATGCCGAGCACGATGAGTCCGGTTCGGTCGGCTGCCTTGCTATCTTGACTTTGGGTGCTCATGCAGCATCACGAACGTCCGACATCCCGTCTGCCCGTCCTGTCAGTTGGCTTTTCGGCATTCAATCAACTTGCGCCGCTTGCTGCCGATCATCTCGAGCATTCCATCATCCACATCCCCTTTGCCCGGCCACAGTCGAGTCTCGAACCCGGCCTGCTTCAGCCTGGTCGTAATATCCCGTCCATACTTACGCACATGATCGGATTGGCCGAAAAGTCGTTTTCTCTCGTTCGGGTCCGTTATTGAAGGGTCCTCGTAGGTTGTATCGCCGAACATCGGAACCATCACCAGCAGAAACCCGCCAGGCTTCAACACGCGATGCATTTCAGTCATCGCCTTAAGATCGTCTGGTATATGCTCGAGCACGTGTGAGCAGATGATCAAATCGAACTGGGCATCCCAGAACTGAAGCTCCGTCAGATCGACCCTTGCCATTGATTCCGATG
>JBGTHC010000098.1:0-11568 GCA_041746375.1 Woeseiaceae bacterium | reverse complement strand
ATCCGGCGATCGCACGTTGCGCGCCGCTATCGATGAGGCGCTGCGCGAATGGGTATCCGATCCGGCCGGCATTTACTATTTGCTCGGTTCCGCCGTCGGTGCGCATCCCTACCCCTGGCTCGTGCGGGAATTGCAGTCCGTAATCGGCAGCGAAGCGCGTGCGCAGTTCCTGGACCAGGCGGGCGCGCTGCCTGACGCGGCGTTTGCCTGTGTCGGTGGCGGCTCGAACGCCATCGGCCTTTTCTATCCGTTACTCGGCGTTGCGCAGACGATTCTCATCGGTGTCGAGGCGGGGGGCTCCGGCAGCGGCCTCGGTCAAAACGCCGCAACGCTCGCCACCGGTACCCCTGGTGTCCTGCAAGGCAGTTACTCGCTTGTGCTGCAGGATGCCGACGGGCAGGTGCAGGAAACCCACTCTGTTTCAGCCGGACTGGACTACTCCGGCGTCGGCCCGGAGCATGCATTCCTGCAGGCGGTCGGGCGGGTCAGCTACGTGACCGCAACCGACGCCGAGGCGCTGGAAGCACTCGAAGAGCTGTGCGAACTCGAGGGCATCCTGACGGCGCTCGAGACGGCACATGCGTATGCTGCCGCGAAGCGCTGGGCAGCGGAAAACCCCGGCACGCGCATTCTGATCGGCAATTCGGGGCGCGGCGACAAGGATATGCCGACCCTGATCCAGTATCCGGCGAGGACGCGTTCACATGCAGCCGCATGAACGAATAAGCGATGCTATCGCGACCGCCAGCGCGAGCGGTCGAACGGCGCTGGTAGCTTTTCTGACGGCCGGTTATCCATCAACGAAAAATTTCCTGCGTGATCTGCAGGCAATCGCTGCGGTCAGCGATGTCGTCGAGATTGGTGTGCCATTCTCCGATCCGATGGCAGACGGCATGACCATTCAACGCTCCAGTCATGCAGCCATCGCCAACGGCGTCAGCCTGCGCTGGATCTTCGAGGAGCTCGACCGCCTGCAAAGCAAAGCCAAAGCACCGCTGGTGCTGATGTCGTATCTGAATCCCTTGCTTGCTTTCGGTTATGACGAGCTCGCCAGGCGAGCGCTTGCGGCCGGCGTGTGCGGCTTTATCGTTCCGGATCTGCCATTCGAGGAAAGCGACGAACTGCGCGCCGCACTCGACAGCAAGGGCCTGGGCTTGATCCAGCTTGTGACACCCGTAACGCCGGCCGCGCGTCTCGAGCGTTTGGCGCAGGCATCCCGGGGCTTTCTGTACGCGGTAACCATCACTGGTATCACCGGCGGTGGCAGCAGCTTACCGGCTGACCTGGCCGACTACCTCGACCGGGTTGCAGCACTGTCACCGCTACCCGTGTGCGCCGGATTCGGTATCCGTTCAGCCGGGGATGTCGCAAACGTCGGCCGTTATGTCAGTGGGGCCATCGTCGGTTCGGCGCTGGTCGAAATTCTCGAACAGGGAGGAGACCCCGCCGCATTCCTCAGCGGCCTGACAGGCCAGCCGCAGACACCTGTGCCGCGGGATCGCCAGCCCGCGGCATGAAAAAGCTGACATCGGCGGCGTCGCTGATAACGATCAGTCACTACCGCAATCTTCTTGCGAGCGAAGGAATTCCGGCATTCATTCGCAACGAGCACCTGGGTTCGATCATCGGCGAAATTCCATTTCAGGAAGTCTGGCCCGAGCTTTGGGTGAGGAACAACCTCGATTACGACCGTGCGCTGCAACTCCTCGACCAGGCAAATCTCGCCGCCGAAAGCCCCGAATCCCCATGGCGGTGCGGCCAATGCGGCACCGAAAACGAAGGCCAGTTCGCTGCGTGCTGGCATTGCGGCGAGTCGCCGGAGCAGTAATCCTCGCATTTTCGTGACTGCGATCACAGACGCAAAGGTCGACCGGGCCCAAGATTACGGCTGGTAGTCTTATGTTGAAAACCGGCGTCACAGGCCGGGTTTCGGGGTAGCAGTTAACATGAAGTCGCAGGCTGGTTTTACCTTTACCGAATTGCTGACCGGCGTCACTATCGTCGTGATGCTGGCGGCCGTCGCAGTACCGAGGCAAGCCCTGCGGAACAGCGATCATCGCAGTATGGCGGTGCGTGCGCTGGAAGCGAACGTGCGCAGTTCCGCAAACCTTTCGCACAAGGTTTGGCAGGCAACCGGCAAACCGATACGTATGACGCTCGACGGCCAGAAAGTGGAAATGCGCCACGGTTACCCCACAGCGGACTCGATCAGCGACGCCGTTGTCCCGAGCGACGAATTCCGCTTTGCTGATGGCTACTGGAAGCACGTTGACAGCCGTGAAGGCCAGGGATGTGCAGTCCTTTATATTCCGCCGACAACGGCGGATGCGGAAGCGGTAATCATCAGCTACACCGAAGGTTGCTGACCCTGTCGGAGCCCGTATCACGGGCGAAACCACGCCCGATCTCAGCCACGCCCCGCCAGCAATCGCGCACCTGCGATCTCGCTTCTCAATATCGCCGCAACCTTGTCGGCCTGCATCGGCTTGCTGATCAGAAACCCCTGCGCGAGATCGCATTTGCAACTGCGCAGAAACTCGAGCTGCGTCATCGTCTCCACGCCTTCCGCTGCAACTTCGATATCGAGCCCGCGTGCCATGGCAATCGCTGCACGCACGATACGCTGGTGACTGCCGTTTTCGGCTACATCGCGGATCAGTGACTGGTCGAGCACGAAGCTGTCGATAACGCCGGTATCGAGTGAGCTGAACGACACGTCGCGCGTACCGAAGTGATCCAGTGAAAGTCGAACGCCAAGGGAACGCAGCCCTTGCAGAGTCGCTGTCTCGGCAGATCGTGCCCGTACGATATCGTTGTCGCCAATCTCGAGTTCGATACAGCCGGCATCCAGCGAAGTCGCGGCCAGCGACTGCGCCACTGCGCTAACCAACCGGCCGTGAATCAGTTGCTGCGGCGACAGATTAATAGCAATCGTCAGGTCCGGCAGTTCGAAACGATGCTGCCACGCGGCAAGCTGCCTGCAAGCCATGCCGATTACCCACTCTCCGGTGGAATGAATGAGACCGCTGCTTTCCAGGATGGGCAGGAATCGAGCCGGGGCAAGAAGTCCGAAACGCGGGTGCTGCCAGCGAAGAAACGCTTCGAAGCCAATCAACCGTCCGCTGCCGATCTCGATACGCGGCTGATAGTGGAGTACGAATTCCTGTCGTACCAGCGCATGGCGCAAGCCGATTTCGAGTTCTTCGCGTTGTTCAAGTTCGTGATTGAGCGCCGCCGAGTAAAACTGGAATCGTCCGCCACTGCGCCGCTTGGCCTGGTACATGGCGAGGTCGGCAGCCCTGATCAGGCTCTCTGCCGTCTCGCCAGACTCAGGATGCAGGGCTATGCCGATGCTCGGGGTGACGTAGACTTCATTGCCGCCCACGTTGTACTTCTCTGAGAGCACCAGCACGAGTTTCTGTGCCACCGCAGCAGCGTTGCCGTTTGCGCCGAAATCCTCGAGACAGACGACGAATTCGTCGCCCCCCCAGCGTGCCGCCACGTCGCCAATGCGAACGTTCTGCGCCAGGCGTTTAGCAACCTGCACGAGAAGCAGGTCACCAATATCATGGCCGAGCGTGTCATTGACGAACTTGAAGCGGTCGAGATCGATGAAGAGTACGGCGATCGGCCGATTGTTGCGCCCGCTGCGTCCGAGGGCTTTCGACAATTGCTGCACGAACAGGCTGCGATTCGGCAACATCGTCAGCTCGTCGTACTGCGCGCGCTTCTCCAGTTCGGCTGTGCGATGAAGAATATCGGTCACGTCGCGAAAGGTGATGACGCCACCGGCAAGTGCACCGTCGGCTCCGTACAGTCCTTGCCCGTTGATACTCAGGACGAGATCTTTGTCACCCGGCGCCCGATAGACGGCGACCTGATTGGAAAACTTACGGCCTTGACGTGCTTTGACCAACGGCAATTCGTCGTCGGCAACGCGAGTCTTGCCGTCGCTGCCGATACTGCAGAAGTTCGCCGCCCACTCTGCAGACAGACGCGCACGCGGCACGACTCCCAGCATCGAGCGGGCCGCTGGATTCACATCCAGTACATGTCCGTGGCTATCGACCACGATGACGCCGTCGTTAATGCTATTGAGTATGGAAAGTACCGTACTGTCGGCTGCCGCCAGGCGCTGCACAAGGCGATGGCGCTGCAACGCATGCTCGAAGACCGCCTGCTGTTCCTGAAGGTCTGTATCGTCGATGCTGATGAATCCGTGCGCACCCGCGCGCACCGCCGCGACCCCGCGATGTTCCTGTTCGCGTCGGGTCAGCGCCACGAGTGGAAACGCATGCCAGGCGTGCACGAATGACTGCAGGGAGTGGCCGGCCTGTACCGGCACGAAGCTGGCCTCGAACAGCACCAGCTCGACCTTCCCCGGCATGCCGGAGGGCTCCGGAAGCGTGTCCGCTTGCTGGATGCTGGAGCAACAGGGGGCACTGCGCAGTTGTTGCAGATAATCGGCGGCAAACTCGTTGCTGCCCACATACAGAAAGGAATGCCCCGCCATCAGATCTAAAGTGCCCCCGTCGATAACCTGTCCGCCGCCGCCCTTGAATGTGGGGGGTCCGGACGGGTTTCGAGATGTACCATAGTTGTTATTGTTGGCCGCCGGACGACGTCAGTCATCCAGTAGCGCTTTCTCCAGCCGGATGATAACAGAATCGCTGCAAAACCCAGTCGGAAATCAACGATTTGCCGCCGGCTCACCCAGCGGCTTAAACGCCAGGCCCGGGCCTGACATCTAAGTAATAACAAATGAGGAGATCGAGTCATTGCAAGCAGTTCGAAACTTGGTGGAAATTGCGCCCGTGCATGAGCCCGGCGTGGTGACACAAGAGCCGACCGAAGACGAGCGAGGCTGGCTTGCGAGGGCAAAGCGTGCCGAAGTCACGGCGTTCGAAGCAATTTATCGGGCACACGTCGATCGCGTCTACGGACTGTGTTTGCGTATGACCGGTAACGCAAGTGAGGCGGAAGACTGTACACAGGAGGCGTTCATTCAGGCCTGGCGGCAATTGTCGAAATTCCGTGGCGACAGCTCACTCGGAACCTGGCTGCACCGCATCGCCGTCAACGCAGTACTCGGGCGCATGCGCAAGTCGCGCCGCGAGCAGGATCGGATGCAGGCCGTCAGCGATGCCTATCCCGCAACGTCAGCGATCGGTGACAGCGGCGGGCTGCGAGACCTGGAGTACGCCATGGATGCGCTGCCGAGTGGCGCCCGGCATGTTTTCGTGCTGCACGCCGTTTACGGCTACAGCCACGAGGAAACCGGAGCCATGCTGGGCATTGCCAGCGGCACCAGCAAGGCGCAACTGCATCGGGCCAAGCGTTTGCTCGCGCAGCAGCTTAATTAAAGGTTTGGAACAGCGATGAACGAATCGGACGATCGAAACACTGACGCAGGCGACGGCGCGCTGATGGCCGCGGCGCGCGCGTTGCCGAAGGGCATCACGCCGGGCCGCAACCTGTGGCCGGCAATAGCCGAGGCCCTGGCAGAGCCGATTGCCGATGACGCCGTTACGCCGCAACATAAAGGACTCCCGCACTGGCAACGAGCGCTGGGTATGGCCGCTGCAGTGGTTCTCCTGGTTGGCGGGTCGTCGGCGATTACCTGGCTCGCAGTGTCCGGCGGACAGTCTTCGGTCGTACCGCAGCCGGTTACCGAACCGCTGCAGTTACAGCCGGTGTCCGGCAGTTTTGGTGCGGAGTATGAGCTGGGCGCTGAATTTATGGCGGCCCGGGGCAATCTTGCCTCACAGCTGGATGCAAAACTCGACCGGCTCTCGCCGCAGGCTCGTGCCGAAGTCGAAAAGAATATTGCCGAAATTCGCGCGTCCATCCATCAGATCGACCGGGTGTTGGCCGATGAGCCGGACAATGCACTGCTGCAGGAGTTATTGCTGTCGGCCTATCGTGACGAGCTACGCCTGATGCAGCGCGTCGACGGCATCATTACGTCGGTGATGCGACGTGAGGATATCTGAGGATTGCGCGATGACAGGTCGCAATAAACAAACACAATATTTCAGAAAAAGTTCTGGAATTTAGGAATCGAACAGTCATGAATCTTGTGAAACTGACAGCACTCGGGTGCATGGTCCATGCCAGCTCGCTCTCGACAGCAGCCGAGGATGTAGATCGGCGGCTGGATGCCGCAGCAGCGGGTACGGTATCCATCGAGAACACCGCAGGCTCGATCATGGTGGAAGGCTGGTCGCGATCCGAAGTACATGTTACCGGAGAGCTTGGCAGTGACGTCGAGGAGCTGGTGTTCGAACGTGACGGCAACGTCACCAAGGTGCACGTGGACACACGGCGCAGAAGCGGTCGGGCGATTTCAACCGATCTGGTGATCCGGGTGCCGCAGAACAGCAGCGTCAATGTGGGTGGCGTCAGCATCGATATAGTGATCAGCGGCGTGCGTGGCGCGCAGCGCTTGTCGACCGTCAGCGGCGACGTAAGAAGTGAAGTCTTCGAGGCGGACACCGACATCGAAACCGTCAGTGGCGATATCAACCTGCAAGGCAACGAAAGTGTGTCGCGTGCGCAACTGAACTCGGTCAGCGGCGATGTTGAGGTGCGCGACGTCGCGGGCGAGATCGAAGTAAGCTCGGTCAGCGGTGACCTGGCGGTCGCCGGCGGTCGCTGGTCGCGGGTCAAGGCCAATACCACATCCGGTGATATGGAGTTCGCGGGCGAGCTGTTATCGAACGGTCGGGTGGATGTGGAAACTATCAACGGCGACCTGGACCTGTTCTTCAATGGCAACCTGTCCGCGGAATTCGATATAGAAACCTTCAACGGCAATGTGAAGAATTGCTTCGGCCCGAAAGCCGAACGCACCAGCCGTTACGCGCCCGGCCGTGAGCTCAGGTTCACGGAAGGCGATGGCAGCAGCCGGGTAACCATCCGTACCCTGAACGGCGACCTGAGCCTCTGCAAGGACTGAGGGGCTCCCGACGGCCTGTTGGAGCGCGCCCCGCGCGAACGGGGAAAGGCTTGTCGTCACCGCATTCGCCCGCAAGGCGGGCTCCAACTGGGCGTAGTTGGAGCGCGCCCCGCGCGCGAACGGGAAAAGGCTTGTCGTCACCGCACTCGCCCGCAAGGTGGGCTCCAACAGGGCGTAGTTGGAGCGCGCCCCGCGCGCGAACGGGAAAAGGCTTGTCGTCACCGCATTCGCCCGCAAGGCGGCCCCAAATGACGCCATATTGCGACATCACCCCGCCGACAGCACCGCAGGGCCGACGCATAATTTGTTATGCTGCTCAGCCTCCGCAACGAGCTTCCCATCATGAATCGACTTCTCAAATTTCTGCTGATCGCAGTGGCCGCTATCGTCGGCATCGGCCTCGTAGCCGCGATCGCATTCATGATGTTTTTCGATCCGAACGACTTCCGGGACGATATTTCCGGGCAGGTCAGCAAGGCGACCGGCCGCGAGTTTGTCATTGAAGGCGATCTTTCCGTCAGCCTGTTCCCGTGGCTGGCCGTGGAAGTCGGCCGCAGTGAACTGGGTAATGCGGAAGGTTTCGGCGAGCAACCGTTCGCGACTTTCGACCAGGCGCGACTGAGTGTTCGTCTGCTGCCGTTGCTCATCCGCCAGGAAGTAGCTGTTGGTACGGCAACGCTCGACGCACTGAAGCTGAATCTGCAGGTCGCAGCCAACGGCGCGAACAATTGGGAAGATCTCGCTACTGCCGGTGAAGAAGTGCCCGACGCAACGACCATGCCGGAGGACGACAGCGCCGCGCCGGCTGCACTCGATATCGCGAACGTGCGCATCACCAATGCCAATATTTCCTATCGCGACGCGCAGGCTGGCAGCGCTTACACGATCAGTGCGTTGACTCTCGAAACCGACCGCATTGCCATGGGCGAGCCGTTCGGACTCGATGCCGGGTTCGACTTTACTGCCGAACCGGGCGAACTCGGCGGCCGCCTGGAGATCGATGGTACGGTAACGCTCGGCGAGGCGTTCGCCAGTCTCATGCTCGACAATCTCACTGTCGCCGGGGAGGTGCGCGGCCTCGCAGCAGAGCCCACCGATCTGCGCCTCGGTGCGCGCAGCATTGCAGTCGATACAGATGCCGAAACGGTAAGCATGGGTGAGATCGATCTCGATGCGCTGGGTCTTTCGGTCACTGCGCTGGTCGAGCCGTTCTCCTATGCAGGCGATCTCGCCGTGGAGGCAAATATTCGCGTCCTGCCGTTTTCGCTGAAGGACCTCATGCAGACGCTTGGCTCGGAGTCGCCGGTGACTGCGGATCCCGCCGCATTGACGCGCGTTGCGTTTGCAGCGAATGCGGCTATCAGTGAAACTGCGGCGCGGCTTACGAACCTGTCTCTCGATCTCGACGATACGACACTAACCGGTCAACTGAGTGTGCCGCTCACGGAAGATGGCCGGTTGGAGTTCACGCTGGCCGCGGACAGTATTGACCTCGACAGGTACATGGCGCCTGCTGGGGAGGTGCCGGCAGCGGACTCGGGCAGCACCGACGATGACATCGAGATTCCGGTCGATCTAATTCGCGCCGTCAAAGCGCGCGGCACCGTGACGCTGGAACGCGCGACGTTGGCCGGCATGCTTTTCGAGGATCTGGAAGTGGGTCTGGATAGTGCTGAAGGACGCTTGCGCATGCACCCGATCAGCGCGAAATTGTTTGAAGGAACCTACAGTGGTGACGTGCGTATCGACGCAACGACGGCCACGCCGTCGATCTCCGTCAACGAAAAGATCGCGGACGTGAGCCTTACACCACTGGCGCAGGCAATGTTCGAGCAGGAAAATATCAGCGGCACGATCAGCGGTGCATTTGCGCTCAGCGGACGTGGCCAGAATCTGGCGCAGATTCGCAGCGACCTCGACGGCACCATGGCGTTTGCACTGGAGGATGGCGCCTGGGAGGGCACCGACGTCTGGTATCAGTTGCGTTCGGCGCGGGCGCTATTCAAACAGGAGTCGCCGCCCGAACGAAGCAATCCGCCACGTACCGAGTTCACTTCGGTGGTCGCCACCGGAACGGTTACCGATGGCGTGTTTCGTAACGACGACTTGCTTGCCGAGTTGCCGTTTCTGCAGCTTACCGGCAACGGCACGGTCGACCTCGTTAAGGCGGAGGTCGACTACGGGATGCAAGCGCGCGTGCTGGAGCGGCCGGAGTTTGCAACTGGTGCCACCGACAGCGAACTTGCTGATTTCACCGAAGCCGTCATCCCGTTACGCATAAGTGGTCCGCTGGCGTCACCGAGCATCCGTCCGGATATCGACGGCATGTTGCGCGCGGAAGTGAAAAAGGTAGTCGACGAAAAACGCGACGAGCTGCAAGACAAGTTATTGGAGCGCCTGCTGGGCGGCGATAAGGCCCCGGCTGACGCTGCTGATGCAGCGGAAGCGTCGGAAACTGGTAAGCCAGGCGACGATCCGGCGGAAGAAGAAAAGGATGTCGAGGACGAGCTCAAAGATTCGCTGAGGCGACTGTTTGACCAGTAGCGCGACGCGACCGACCGGTCGAACGCTTCCGCGGTCCATGCTTGCCCTGACCCTCCTGTGGATCGGGTCGATCGGTGTCACTGCGGAGCTTCGCGATATCGAGGTCGCGCGCGACGAAGATCGTTATCGACTGGTATCGGAAGCGTGGTTCGCAGCCAGCCCCGAAGACATGTATCGCGTCCTGAGCGACTACGACCTGTTCGAGCAATTTACGAGCGCCTTTGTCGAAGCACGCAACATCGAACCGGATGAGCAGGGTCGCCCGCGCTTTTTCGCGCGCATGGAGGGCTGTGTTCTCCTTTTCTGCAAATCCTTTGTGCGCCGCGGTCACCTCGAACTCGAGCCCCCTTCCGAAATCGTTGCCGTTGTCGATCCGGCCGTCAGTGATTTCAAGCACAGTCACGAACGCTGGCGTCTCGTGCGCGACGGCGATGGTACATTGCTGGTCTACACGTTCGAAATGGAGCCCGGCTTCTGGGTACCGCCGGTGATCGGTCCGTACGTCATCATGCGTACCTTGCGCGATGAGGGCCGCGATGCAATCGACCGTATCGAAGCGCTGGCGCAGGGTCGGGAGCCGAAGCGATGAACGATACCTTCGCCCGGCGCCTGTTACTGTGGTTCGAGCAGCACGGACGCAGGGATCTGCCGTGGCAACTGGATCGCACGCCGTACCGCGTGTGGATTTCGGAAGTAATGCTGCAGCAAACGCAGGTCACGACGGTTGTGCCCTACTACCTGCGCTTCATGGAGTCTTTTCCCGATGTCGCTGCGCTCGCCGATGCGCCCGTCGATGACGTGCTACGTCACTGGTCCGGTCTCGGTTATTACGCCAGGGCGCGCAATCTCTGCAAGGCAGCGCGCGAAATTCGTGACAACTTCGGTGGCGAGTTTCCGTGCGCTTTTGACGACGTTGTCGCCTTGCCCGGCATCGGTCGCTCCACCGCCGGCGCCATCCTGGCCCTTGCGAGGGGCGAACGTCACGCAATTCTCGACGGTAACGTCAAGCGGGTGCTGGCCCGTTACCATGCCATCGACGGCTGGCCAGGCAGTTCAGCGGTCGCCACCGAGTTGTGGCAGGCGGCAGAAATGCACACCCCTGGTACCGATCTGGCCAGTTACACCCAGGCCATCATGGATCTTGGCGCGACCGTCTGTACACGCACGCGGCCGACGTGCTCGGCGTGTCCGATGTCTGTCGATTGCCTCGCCTACACGCGCGGCCGCGTCGAGGACTTCCCGGGGCCGCGCGCGCGCAAGGTAAAGCCGCTGCGGCGCACGCATATGGTGCTGGCATGGTGTAACGAGGACGTGTACCTCGAGCGACGACCGCCGTCGGGCATCTGGGGTGGGCTATGGAGCCTGCCGGAGTTTGAACGTGACGATGAATTGTCCGAGTGGATTCGACAGCGACTGAATGCCGAGCCGGTCAAGGTCGAACGCTGGATGCCAATGCGCCACAGTTTCAGTCACTACGATCTGGATATTCAGCCGGTGGCCGTGCGGGTCGAGCGAGTCTCGCGTACGCTTGCAGATGGCGACGACGGCGTGTGGCACGATTACACGGACAGCGCGCCTTTCGGCGTAGCGGCACCGGTCAGGAAGCTGCTCGACCACCTGAAAACGCGCTAGCAGACAACGGAGTCCGGATATGCCAAGAACAGTGCAATGTATTTTGCTCGGCAAAGAAGCCGAAGGACTGGACTACGCGCCCTACATCGGCGAACTGGGACAGCGCATCTACGACAACGTTTCGAAAGAAGCCTGGCAACGCTGGCTGGCCCACCAAACCATCCTGATCAACGAATACCGCTTGACCCCATTCGAACCCGAAGCCCGCAAGTTCCTGGAAGCCGAGATGGAAAAGTTCTTCTTCACCGGCGGCTCATCCAAACCCCAGGAATTCGTCCCCAAATAACCCGTAGGTAGCGTAGGTAGTGCCGGGGTCCGTAATTCGTAGGTTCAAGCCGTAGGTAGTGCCGCGTAGGTAGTGCCGCGCGTAGGTAGTGCCGGGGTCGATAATTCGTAGGTTCGATAGCAAACCTACGAATTACGGACCCCGGCAC
>JBGTHC010000097.1:0-2583 GCA_041746375.1 Woeseiaceae bacterium | reverse complement strand
GCAGTACGTCTTCCCTGCCTCGCGTCCATCCCGTGATCCTCGATCAGGCAACGTCCGCCGCCACCATGTACATGAGACCAGTGTGCAGCGCGCGGTTCGCCGCGCCGCCCGTGCGGCCTCGATACAGAAGCCGGTAGGCCCGCATACACTCCGGCATTGCTTTGCAACACACCTGTTGGAACGTGGATATGACATACGCACCGTACAGGAGTTGATGGGACATGCGGATGTGCGAACAACCCAGATCTACACGCACGTGATGAAGAAGGGAGCGAGTGGCGTGCAGAGTCCGTTGGATTGAGTGTGCAGTAACTACTAAAGGACTGGTTCATTATCCTCAAGCCGCAAGCCTCTGCACGAATTCAGCAACCACGCCGCCGTATAGCCGGCAAAGGAATTGCGAACCCACAGCTCAATCGAATTCTCTCTATCGACAGCGCGTAGCAGAACCCGGCTCTTGGCAAGAATTGTTTGCGCGCAATCACCAGCGCAGAATACACTCGAATGCAGATCGAGGGCGCAGCCTTTTGCGACCAGGTCACGAGTGCGCGAGCCCGAGAGCAGGAGCGCGGTGTAGTTGTGCGATGCATCCACCAGTGACAGCCACGGATCCATCGGTCGGGATTCGCGGATAGCGTTTTCGATATCCTCGGCTTCACCGTCTGGCGCAACAAGAAGCCACTCATCCGGTCCATGCCATATCGCCGCAATGCGGTCATCACCATGCCAGTGATTCGGGATGAGGGGCAGCTCGATTCCGATTGCCCGCTGGACATCGTTAACCAGGCTTTGGTCCGCTGAGTTGCCTCGCAGGTTGACGACACTGCGCATGGGTATCACTTCAATACTTAAGGCATCGTAGCTCGCCGTCGCCAATTCGTCCGCATACTCATCGAGTACACCGCGTCGCACGAGCTTCATCTCAGCTACCATCGCGACGCGCTCCTTCTTTGTCGTACATCACCGGACCGCAGATTTTCATCCGCACCGAGTGATCCGCGTGATTCTCAACGGCCGCCTCGATAACTTCGCCGTAACGTTGCCGGCCGCCCTTGACCAGCGCGAGGCAGAAACGACCACCCAGCGCCGGGCTCACGTAGCTCGACGTCACAAATCCTTCCATCGGCACCGGCGGCGGGTCGTTGCTCTTGCCAACGGCCACCAGCTGGGTGCCTTCAGGAATGGCGGCGTCGCGGTCCTCCGGGATGAGGCCCACGAGTTGCCTGCGGTCCGACCTCTTACAGTCCACGCGATTGAGCGAGCGACAGCCGATGAAGTCTTTCTTGTCCGACACCGCCCAGTCGAGTCCGAGATCGTACGGTGTCTGCGTACCGTCTGTTTCCTGGCCGACTATGATGAAACCCTTCTCCGCCCGCAGCACGTGCATCGTTTCTGTGCCGTACGGTGCGATGTCGAATTCCGCGCCCGCCGCCATTACCGCGTCCCATAACGACGCGCCATAATGCCACGGCACGTTGATCTCATACTGCAACTCGCCGGTGAAGCTGATGCGAAAGATGCGCGCGTCGATGCCGCCGATTGTCGCGTCCTGCCAGGTCATAAACGGGAATGCTTCCGGTGAAAAGTCCTTCTCCAGCGCGAGCTTTGCCAGCACCCTCGCGCTCAGAGGGCCCGCAACGCCGACGGTCGCCCACTGCTCGGTCACCGACGTCAGCCGCACGCGAAACTCCGGCCACTCCGTTTGCAGGTATTCCTCCAGATGATCGAGCACCGCGGCCGCGTTGCCGGTGGTCGTAGTCATGAGGTAACGATTTTCTTCGATGCGCGCCGTCGTTCCGTCGTCGAACACCATGCCGTCTTCACGACACATGATGCCGTAGCGCACTTTGCCAACGCGCAATTGCAACCAGTTGTTCGTGTAAATGCGGTTGAGGAACTCTGCCGCGTCCGGTCCCTGGATGTCGATTTTTCCGAGAGTCGAGGCATCGATCACCCCCACTCGCTCGCGCACGGCTATGCATTCACGTGCTACCGCCCCGTGCATATCTTCGCCGGCGCGCGGGAAGTACCACGGCCGCTTCCACTGGCCCACGTCTTCGAACATCGCACCTGCTGCAACGTGCCGATCGTGAATCGACGTCAGACGTGCCGGGTCGAATAACTCGCCACGGTCGCGGCCGCCCATCGCGGCGAACGTGACCGGCGTGTACGGAGGTCGGAACGTCGTGGTGCCGACGCGCGGGATCGGCTGGCCGAGGGTCTGCGCGAGTATGGCGAGGGCATTGATGTTCGAGGTTTTGCCCTGGTCAGTGCCGAAACCGGTGAGCGTGTAGCGCTTTACGTGCTCGACGGATTCGAAGCCTTCCTGCACTGCGAGCGCGATGTCGGCGGCAGTGGTGTCGTTTTGCAGGTCGACGAAGTGTTTATTGCGGGTGCCGGTGGGGGATGGGACCAACCAGAGGGGGAATGGGCGTGATGTGGGTGGTTCGTTGATTGCCGGTAGTTCGGTCAAGTCGCCGGTGTTGAAACCGCAGGCTTTCGCGGCGTTGCTCGCTGCGGTTTGGGCTTCCGTTAGAGCGCTTTTTAGATCGAATGTGCCGTTAGCGGCGCCGATGGAAATTT
>JBGTHC010000096.1:0-41914 GCA_041746375.1 Woeseiaceae bacterium | reverse complement strand
ATACCGCATTGTTTCGCGGGGCACCCGTCGATGATGGGATTGTTTTTCGACGATCACGTGCCCAGCGATTATCGTGACTGGGTCAAGACCGACTACGAATTTTACGATTCGCTGGCACCCGAGTTGCATGAACTGGGAATTCTGGTTGAACCTGACTCGCGCGAACCGTGGTTCATCTGTGACGCTCACGATGTGAAATGTCTCGACGAAACTCTGGACAAATTTGAGCGGGCGGTGGACATTACATTGAAAAAGCTGCCAACTGACAGCAGCCGAAGTCATACGGCATAGCTGCCGCAAGAAAGAGAGACGGACGCGAGTTGCGAGCAACCTGGTTCGGCTGTCGAGCATTGCCGGCAACGGAGTATGATTGCGACATGCGCAATGCCGTTTAATAGCCATATGTTGCCGCGAACTTCTGATTTTCTGCACGCTTAACCCAGGACCTGTTAACAATTGCCCGGTCGCCGCATTGCTGCCCGAAATTGTCCCAGGCAAGACGCGAGGAGAGAAGTTTGGTCATACCAAATGAACGACGAGCAACGCAGCCAGGGGGAATTTCGGGCGCAACCCGAAGGGGCGGGGCCATTTTTCCGCCAGCCGGCGTTGCGGCTCGCTTACGTAGCGGTGCTACGCGGCGCTCGCCGCGCCCCGCCTGGCAAAAAAATGGCCGACGCTGTGGCGATCGGGTAATTGTTAACAGGCCCTCGGCATTCCGACATCGATGAAAACCTATGACGCCATAGTCGTTGGCGCCGGGCACAACGGCCTGACGAACGCTGCCTTCCTGGCGAAGGCCGGCCTCGACGTGCTGTGCGTCGAGAAAAACGAGTATATCGGCGGTGCCACCGTAAGCCGGAACCTCTATAAAGACTGGTACTACTCGAATTGCTCCTACGTTTGCTCACTCCTGCGTCCGGAGATCTTCCGGTCGCTCGAACTGCATCGACACGGCCTGCAGGTGACGCCCTATGGCGGCGGTGTCACGTTTATGGAGGACGGCAACTATTTCGGTTCCTATTGGGATTCTGAAGTCGCTCATCGCGAGTATGCCCGCTTCTCCCGACATGATGCAGATGCTTACGAGCGGTATTCGGCCGACGTCATGCGCCAGACACGATTCATTCGCGACTCACTATTGCGGACGCCCCCCGACCCGACATCATTCAAACCGCGCGACCTGCGTGAACTGATGCATCTCGGCCAACGCTTCTACGAGATGGGCGAAGATCGCATGTACGACACGATTCGCTTCTGGACGATGAGCGTTGCGGAGTATCTCGACGAATACTTTGAAACCGACGTAATCAAGGCATCGATGTCCGGTAGCGGCATTATTGGCACGGCACTCGGTATTCATTCCCCCGGCACCGCTTACGTGCTGCTGCATCATTACATGGGCGAAGTCGACGGCAACGTCGGTTCATGGGGCTATGCGCGCGGCGGCATGGGATCGGTTGCAAAGGCAATTGCCGGCGCGTTCCAATCCTATGGCGGCGAGATACGCACCGATGCGGGTGTCGACAAGATCCTGGTCGCCAATGGCAAAGTCAAAGGCGTTGCGTTGACCAACGGCGAGGAAATCAATGCACGAATCGTTGTATCCGGGATGGATGTCAAGCGCACGTTTCTCAAGTGCATGGACGAGAAAGACCTGCCAGCCGATTTTTACCAGCGCGTGCGCAATTTCAAGATTCGCGGCTCTTCCGGCAAACTGAATATTGCACTTGACGGACTGCCGACTTTTCCGGCGCTGCCGAAGAACAATCCGCTCCTCGACGGTGACATGCATTTCATTGATTCCATGGAGCGCATGGAACGCGCCTACGACGACTGGAAAGAAGGCACGTGGTCGAAGGATCCCTACGTCGACATGGTTATTCCGACCGTCACCGATCCGACCATGGCGCCGCCCGGCAAACATTTCATGAGTTGCTTCATCCAGTACTGCCCTTACCAGGTAGAAGGACGGGCGTGGACCGCCGAGGAGCGCGACGCCTTCGCCAAGACGGTCATCGACCAGATTGGCAATTACAGTCCGGATTTCAAGGACCTGATCCTGCATGTGGAAATCAGGACGCCGGAAGACATCGAGCGCGAGGCCGGATTGTCGGAAGGCAACATCTTCCACGGCGAACTGACCATGGACCAGCTTCTGTTCAACAGGCCGGTGCCGGGCTATGCACAGTATCGCGCTCCGGTCGGCGGACTTTATATGTGCGGATCGAGCACCCATCCCGGCGGCGGCGTTATGGCGGCGCCGGGAGCCAATGCCGCGCGAGAAATACTCCTCGACCTGAAACGAAACAATACCGTGCCGGGGAATTTTGGTGATGACTGATCGATACGATGCGGTAGTAATCGGTGCCGGCCACAATGGGCTGGTGTGCGCGGCGCTGCTGGCCAAAGCCGGCAAAAAGGTGATCGTGCTCGAAGCGGCCGCTGACGTCGGCGGCGCAGCGAGGACACGTTCGATCGCCGAGGGCTACTCCGTATCCGCCTGTGCCCACCTCCTGTACCAGTTGCAACCGGGTGTCGTCAGGGAATTGGGGCTCAACGTAAACCTGGCAGCGAAAAAGATGGGCACTGTCGCTCTGGCGCAAGATGGTGTGCATGTACGGTTCAACGGCGGCAAAGTTGATGGAGTCAGTGAAGCCGACGCGGCAAACCTGCGTGCTTTTCATCGTCGCATGACTCGCTTCGCCGATCTGCTGCACACCTATCTGAACCAGCCACCACCGCGCCTCGGCGGCGGCACATCCCGGGACTGGCTAACACTTGCGCGCCTGGGGCTTGATCTCCGACGCCTCGGCAAAACGGAGATGCGTGAGTTTTTGCGCCTCATAGGCATGAATATCTACGACGAGGTCGACGAGCGCTTCGAAAGCCCATTGCTGCGCGGTGCGATCAGCCTCGATGCCGTTCTGGGAACGCATCTTGGCCCGCGTTCACCGAACACCATCCTCACTTACCTGTATCGACTGTGCGGTAATCACGGCACGCTCGACCTGCCGGCCGGCGGCATGGGCAGTATCACTGAGGCACTGGCGAACTGTGCGAGAAACAACGGCGCGATTATCCGCACCGGAATGCCGGTGAAGCGCATTATCGCCGACAACGGTCGCGCGGCAGGAGTTGAAACCGAAAGTGGCGAAACCTTCGACAGCTGGACCGTAATTTCCAACGCCGATCCGAAAGCAACCATCCTGACATTGACCGGCAGCCGGCACGTCGAAACAGGATTCACACGTCGCATCCATAACATCCGCATGCGCGGCAATGCCGCCAAGCTGCATCTGGCATTGGATGGCTTGCCGGCATTTAATGGCCTGGAAAAGAAAGATTTTGGCGACCGACTGCTCATTGCCCCGGACGCGAACTATGTCGAACGCGCCTTCAATCCCGCCAAGTATGGCGAGTACTCGCCGCAACCGGTTCTGGAAATCACCTTTCCCAGCTTCCGTGATGCGACGCTGGCGCCCACCGGCAAGCATGTCATGTCGGCTATTGTCCAGTACGCGCCTTATGACCTCAGGGACGGCTGGAGCGATGCAGCGCACGAAGCCTTCCTCGATACGACACTGGCAACGATCGAACAGTACGCCCCGGATTTACGGCAACGCATCATTGCGTCTGAGCTGCTGACGCCCAAGGATATCGAGCGCGAATTTCGCATTACCGGCGGCCACTGGCACCATGGTGAACTGACCCTGGACCAGTTCCTGTTCGTTCGCCCGGTCGCTGGCTTCGCGCAATACGCCATGCCGCTCGACGGCTTGTTCCTGTGTGGCGCGGGTGCGCATCCGGGCGGTGGTGTTTCCGGCGCAGCCGGTCGTAACGCTGCGCGGGCCATCCTGGCTCGCGAAAAGGCGGCCTGACCATGGAGAATCCGGTGACAATCGATGTAGTCGAACAGAAAAGGCTGCGCTCGCCCTTTCACGCCCGCCAGGTCGAACTCGACCGGCTGAATGCCTGGCACGACTGGAAGGGCTACACCAGCCCGGATGCGCTGTACGACGCTGACCTCGAATATTTTGCGATTCGTAATTCGACCGGCGTTTTCGACCTGACACCGATGACGAAATATCGCATCACGGGCAAGGATGCACTCGACTATGTCGACCGCCTGGTCACTCGCGACATGCGCAAGATCAAGCCGGGACGTGTCGCCTACGCCGTTTGGTGCAACGACCATGGCCAGGTTATCGATGACGGCACGATCTTCCACCTGCGGGAAGGGGAATATCGCCTGTGTTCGCAGGAGCGCCATCTCGCATGGCTGACGGCTGCCGCGCTCGGCCTCGACGTGGACATTCGTGAAGAAACCGCCGACATTGCATCGCTTGCGGTGCAAGGACCGACGTCTTACAGCGTATTGAAGAACCTGCAGCTCGACGGCATCGAGGAGCTCAAGCCGTTCGGCCTGGCGCATTTCGATTTCCAGGGCAGTGAACTCATGGTCTCACGTACCGGATTTACCGGTGACCTGGGCTACGAGTTGTGGATTGAGACCGCGAAAGCCGAAGCACTATGGGACGCGGTTTTCGAGGCCGGCAAGTTGCACGGTATTCGAGCCATCGGGACCGAAGCACTGGACCTTGCGCGCATTGAAGCGGGATTCCTGACAGCAGGTGTCGACTTCCTTCCGGCTGAGGGCACCGTGCGTCCCGGTCGTTCGCGTTCGCCGTTCGAGCTTGGGCTCGAGTGGCTGGTGGATTTCAAGAAACCAAATTTCAACGGCCGACGTGCACTGGCCGAGGAGAAACGTCGCGGCAGTACCTGGCGCCTGGTTAAACTTGACATCGAAGGCAACAAGCCCGCACATCATTCGTACGTTTACAAAACCGTGAACCGGCGCCGCAAGCAGGTCGGCTTCATCACGTCGGCCTGCTGGTCGCCGGTCTGTAAAAAGAATATCGCCATCGGCACCGTCAACGTGCCGCATGGCGAGACGGGTGACGAACTTCAGGTCGAGATCTACTACCAGCGAGAGATGCACTGGTCGCGGGTAATGGCCAGGGCAACCGTGGTCGACAAGCCGTTCTGGGATCCGACACGCCGCCGCGCAACGCCGCCCGCTCCTTTCTAGGACGGTTGCCGCGTGCTTGCCGCGGAATGAACCCATGCACAATCGCTCCGGACACCGCCTTGACCCGTTGCTCCGGCCGCGTTCCGTTGCGGTCATCGGCGCGTCGTTGCGACCGGACTCCATGGGCGAATGGTCAATCAGGAACCTGCAACGCGGCGGCTTTGCAGGTGCGATTTACCCGGTCAATCCGCGCTACCCCAGCCTGTTCGACCTGACCTGCTATCCGGACATTGCCGCACTCCCCGACGTACCCGACCTGGTGATTTTTGCCGTGGCTGACAATCGTGTGGAGTCGCTCCTCGACGAAGCAATCGCAGCCGGCGTGCCCGCGGTGCTCCTGATGTCGACGCTCACGATGAAACAGGATCGCGAGCCGCTGTTAAAAACGCGCGTGCAACAGAAAGTTCGGCAAGCCGGGATGCTTGCCTGCGGCGCGAATGGCATGGGCTTCTACAACGTGCGCGATCACGTGTGGGCTTGCGGCTTCGACAGCCGCATGCACCAGCCACCCGGCAATATCAGTCTCATCAGCCATTCAGGGTCCGGCATGTCCGGCATCATCGATTCGGACGAACGCCTGCGTATCAACTTCGCAGTGTCTACCGGGAACGAAATTGGCGTCACCATGGACGAATATCTCGACTTTGTCCTCGACCTGCCCGAAACAAGGGCCGTCGGCCTGTTTGTCGAAACAGCGCGCAATCCTGCCGGCTTTCAGGCCGCTCTGGAGAAAGCGCAGCGGATGAAGGTACCGGTTGTTGCGGTTAAGGTCGGACGTACAGCGCGATCAGCACAGTTGACCGTATCGCATTCCGGGGCGATGGCCGGTGACGACGCGACTTACGCGGCTCTTTTCGACCGCTACGGCGTGACCCGAGTTCGCGACATGGACGAGCTTGCGACGACATTGATCCTGATGGCGGCATTTCATCCACTGGGTCCGGGCGGTCTGGTCGCCTTGCACGATTCGGGGGGAGAACGGCAGCTCATGGTCGATCTGGCCGAAGAAGCCGGCGTACCCCTGACAGAAATAAATTCCGCGACAGCCGCAGCGCTGGCACTGGTACTCGATCCGTCGCTGCCGGCGGTTAACCCGCTGGACGCCTGGAGTCGTGGCGGCGAGGACGCCGCCGAGAATATGGCTCGCTGCTTGTCGATTCTCATGGAGGATCCGCAGGCGGCCGTAGGTGCGGTCGTGCACGACCGGGCGCCGGAAGGAAAGGTCTACACCAATTACCTCGACTACATGCGTCGGGCGCATGCCGACTGCGGCAAACCGGTGGCGCTGGTGGCCGCGCGCCAGGGCTCGGGTTGCGATCAACAGGTTGTGGCCGCGACGCACGCTGGATTGCCGGTGCTGGATGGGATTCCCGCGTTTTTGCGCGGCGTGCGAGCACTTTTCGACTACCGGGATTTTCTGGCCCGCGATCCGATGAGTCCGCCGGCGTTTGCCGACCCGGTTGCCCGACTGTGGCGGGAACGTCTGGCGACGGGCGCAACGCTCGACGAAGCCGACTCGCTCATCATGTTGCGCGAGTTCGGTATGCCGGTTAACGCCAGCCACATTGTGAATTCGGAACAGGAGCTCGTAGATGCAGCACAGGCGTTGAGCTTCCCGCTGGTACTGAAAACCGCGGCGCCCGACATGCCGCACAAGACCGAGCATGGTGGTGTCGTGCTCAATATTGCTACGGAACAGTCGTTGCTTGAGGCATACCTGGAGCTGTCCGCTCGCCTTGGACCGCAAGTGCTCCTCGCGCCCATGATCAGGGGCGGCATCGAAATGATTCTGGGCGCGCGTCGTGATCCCCAGTTCGGGCCGGTTGTCCTGCTAGGTTTCGGCGGCATTTATGCCGAAGTCCTGCAGGACGCAGCGTTCGGCCTGCCGCCGTTTGACGCCGCGTACGCGCGAAGTCGGATCGATTCGCTCAGGCTGCGCACGCTTCTCGACGGGCAGCGCGGGCAGGCGCCTTGCGCAATTGACGCGTTTTGCGATTTTGCCGCGTGTTTTTCAGTCATGGTGCATGCACTCGGCGATGCGCTGCAGGAAATCGATGTCAACCCAGTCATCGTGACCCGCGACCGCTGCCTGGCGCTTGACGCATTGGTGATCGGCCGCAACACAGACTTAAAGAGGTAAATAGCGATGAGTATTGAGGCATTGTCCGATCATTCATTCAAAGCGTGGCAATCCGTTGCCGCGCAGGAACTCGCCGCCGCTGAAACGAGGTTTTTTATAGATGGCAGATTCGTCGATGCCGTTGACGGCCAACGCTTCGAAAGCATCAATCCCGCGACGGGTGAGGTTATTGCCAGCGTGGCGGCAGGCAACAGCAAGGATATCGATGCCGCGGTCGCAGCAGCGCGCAAGTCTTTTCGCTCCGGCGTCTGGTCACGCATGGCACCGCGCAGCCGCATGGAAGTAATCTATCGCTTCAATGAATTGATCGACGAACACGCGGAGCAACTGGCAATTCTGGATACACTCAATATGGGCAAGCCGATCAGCGATATGCTGAATATTGATTTGCCGTCCGTCATTGAGACGTTTCAGTTCATGGCGGAGTGTATCGACAAGATAGAGGGCAGCGTCACGAATACGCAATCGGACGTAATGCATTTCGTGCTGCGTGAACCGCTGGGTGTCGTGGGAGCGATCTCCCCGTGGAACTATCCGTTGTTGATGGCAACCTGGAAGGTCGCGCCGGCTCTCGCAGCCGGTAACAGCGTTGTACTAAAGCCCGCCGAACAAGCGCCTTTGTCCTGCCTCAGGCTCGCAGAACTGTTTGTTGAGGCTGGAGGACCGCCGGGTGTATTCAACGTTGTAAACGGCCTCGGCGAGGTTGCCGGAAAGGCGCTCGCACTGCATGACGACGTCGACAAAGTAACGTTCACCGGCTCAACCGAGGTCGGCAAGCTGATGCTGCAGTACGCCGGCCAGTCGAACATGAAGCGTGTATCGCTCGAGTGCGGCGGAAAATCGCCGCAGGTGTTCATGAGCGACGTTGCCGATCTCGATCGTGCGGTCGCTGCAGCCTACAACGGTGTTTTTGCCAACATGGGTGAGGTTTGCAACGCGGGTTCGCGCCTGCTGGTTGAAAAACCGATTTACAATGAGTTCATCGACCGGTTCGTCGCTAACGGCCAAAGTGCGTATGTGCCCGGCGACCCCCTGGATCCCGCAACAAATCTGGGTCCGCTCGTCACGCGCGAGGCGCAAAAGCGCGTCCTGAGGTTAATCGAGTCCGCGCGCAAGGATGGCGCAACCCTGAAGTTCGGCGGAGGCGCTCCGGCAGATCTGGAAAAAGGCGCTTACGTGTCGCCGACCCTTTTCACGGACGTCAGCAACTCGATGCGGATTGCCCGTGAAGAAATTTTCGGACCCGTCGCTACCATCATTCCGTTCGACGGCATGGAAGAAGGCATACGGGTCGCCAACGACACGATTTACGGATTGGCCGCGGGCGTCTGGACGCAGGATCTCAGTCGTGCCCACCGACTCATTCGCGAAATCGAGGCAGGCGTAATCTGGGTCAACTGTTTCGACGAGGGCGATATGACGCAACCGTTCGGCGGCTACAAACAGTCCGGCAACGCACGTGACAAGTGCATGGAAAGCCTGCTGAGTTACACGCAGAGCAAGTCCGCCTGGATCCGTCTGTCCTGAAAGAAGTTTCTATATTCTTCGCTGAATCAGACGGTTGTAGTGGTCCGACCCGGCGGTGGCGCCGCGCTACGGCCGACGAAGCGCAGGAACACGAACAGCAGCGCCGCGCCGACGATGATCGAAACCCAGGCCGGCAAGCCGTACCCGCCGGGAATCGTACCGACCGCGAGCGCCACGGTTCCTACCAGCATTGCATAGGGCAGTTGCGTACGTACGTGTTCGACGTGATCGCAGCCGCTCGCCATCGACGACAACACGGTCGTATCCGATATCGGTGAACAGTGATCACCCCAAACAGCGCCCGCAAGATTGCAGGCGATGGTGGAGTACAAAATATGCATGTGCTCCGGCTCGGCCATGCCGTTAACGGTCATCACCGCCCATGCCAGTGGTATGACGAGCGGCATCAGGATACCCATCGTCCCCCAACTCGTACCGGTCGTGAACGCCGTGATTGCCGAAAGCACAAACACAGCCGCGGGCACCAGAGACACGGGTAATGAGTCGGCAAGAATACTGACGAGGTAATCGGCAGTATTGAGGTCCTCAGTGACTGCTGCCAGCGCCCAGGCCAGGACCAGCACGATCATGGCGAACAGCATGGCACGAACGCCACCGTACCAGGCGTCGACTGTTTCATGCGCATTCAGGATGCCTTGCCCGACCGTCAGGACGGCGGCCGTCATGGCCCCGAGAAGCGAGGCCCACATCATGGCTTTGTACGCGTCCGCGGTACCGATGATATCGGTCAGCGTTTCTCCCTCGCCCGTGACATACAGGCCGGCGAGCAACGCGACGATCAGAACGACGAGCGGCACAAAAGCGTTGAAGGCACGATACGGGATATCCGCCTTGGGCTCGAGGTTATCGCCTTGCATCGCGGGTGTGTCGCTGGCACTGAGAGGTGACACCTGCCCCAGTCTCGCGCGCTTTTCCGCGCGCAACATAGGCCCGAAGTCGCGGCCCGACGATGCCACGAAAAGCACGAACAGCACGGCGAGTATCGGGTAGAAACTGTATGGAATGGAATGCAGGAAAACCGTATAGGCCGGCGCCGTCAACTCGGGTATGTCTGCAATCGCATCGCCGATCAGTCCGACTTCATAGCCGATCCAGGTGGTTATCAGCGCGATGCAAACCACCGGCGCGGCAGTCGAATCTACGATGTAGGCGAGTTTTTCCCGTGAAATTTTGAGGTGATCAGTCAACGGGCGTGCGGTGTTGCCGACGACCAGCGTATTGCTGTAGTCGTCGAAGAAAATCATCACGCCCATCATCCATACGGATACCTGGCCGGCAACAGCGGTTTTCGCGCGGCTTACCATCAGTTTCACGATGCTCGCCATCCCGCCGTTTCGCGTAATGATGCCTACCATCCCGCCGATCATCAGTGAAAAGAGAATAATGGCCGCGTGATCGGCGTCGGCAAGTGCTGCCGTGACGTAGACCTGGAAGCTGTCCAGCAGCCCGGCGAAGATCCCCGCCGGCGCAAAAGACTTGAGCGCTGTCGCGCCCAGCCAGATACCGATCAGCAATGCTGGAATCACATTGCGCAGTGCCAGGGCGACGAATATGGCCAGCACCGGTGGCATGATCGACACCCAACCGGGCAACACACGGAGTGCCAGGGTTTCCTCGACACCGGACCCGTCACTCAGCATGAGCGATGCACTGCCCCAGGCGCTGATCTGCAGCGCCTCGAAACGGGCAGAACCGTCTGCATCAGCTGTTGCCGCAAGATCCGCCGAGCCGACGCGCAACTGGTAGGTACTGCCCGGTTCGAGATCGCCGACACTGACGGCAAACGGTACGTTCGTCAGGGCTACGGCTGGCGCGGTTATGGTGGCAGCGCCGGCCTGTGACAATACAATGAAGCTGGCAACTAACGGCCAGAGAATGCGGGTATTGATATTCTCGTTCCTGTCAGATCTCGGGGCTCAGGCGCGCTGCTGCCTCGCAGAGCGACGCACCAAGTTCCGCTCGGCGCACGGCATTAAGCCGTTGCGTTGGACCTCCGATCGATAACGCGCCTTGCACGTCGCCCAACGCACCGCGAATGATCGCAGCAACCGCTGTATACCCCTCTTCGAGTTCGTCGACGGTAACGGCATAACCACGCCGGCGGATCTCGATAAACTGCGGTTGAAACGCGTCACGATTGATCAGGGTCTTGGTCGTCAGGGCCTTGAGAGGATCGCCAAGGCGATCCAGGCCAATGTCATCGAACGCAAGGAACGCCTTGCCGGTTGACGTCGCATGCAGCGGCCAGCGCGTGCCAACGTTGCCGACTGCGCCGATCACGTGCGTGCCGGCCACTTCGTCGAGGATCAGCATGCTGTCGCCTATCGGCACTTCGAGCGTTGCCGTCTCGCCGCTGCTTCTCGCCAGCGCCTTGAGCAACGGTCGCACGCGACGCCGGAGGTCGCTGCTGGCCAGCGCCTGAACGCCGAGTGCCATAAGGCCGGGACCGAGGCTGTAGGCGCTGGTCGCGGCATTGCGCTCAATCAGGTTTTCACTCTGCAACGCGCGCAGCAACCGATGGGTCGTGGTCTTGTTGAGACCGGACCCCCGACTGAGTTCCGCCAGCGACATGTCCGGGCGTTCTGCGGTGAACAGTTTCAGTAATCGAATGGCGCGCAGTGCAGCCTGTGCGCCTTGTGGAGGCCGGGTATCGTTCATTTTTCGTCCCCCGTCTGTCGAGCATATTATGGTTTTTGGTTCCATATTATGGCACAACCTGCGTTCGATAGCGAGCGTCAGCGGTGGTCTCCAGCTTGATCAGCGGCGATTTTTGAGGATGCAGCGGGCGGCATTGAAGCCGGGCGCACCGGTCACGCCGCCGCCCGGATGAGTGCCGGCGCCGCACAGATACAGGCCGGTAACCGGGGTGCGATAACCGGCCCAGCCGGGCAACGGACGCATGAAAAAAAGCTGGTCCATGCTGATATCGCCATGAAAGATGTTGCCTTCGGTAATGCCGAATGTCGTTTCGAGATCGAGCGGCGTAACCACCTTGCGCGCCACCACGCTGGCCGGCACGTTCGCGGCATAGCGCGCAATAATGGCCAGGACCCGGTCGCCCAGCGCTTCTCGCCGCTGCTCCCAGTGACCCTCGCGCAGCGCGTACGGCAGATACTGTACGAAGCACGTCAGCACGTGGTGGCCGGGAGTGACCAACCCGGGGTCCACGTTGGACGCGAGCACACAATCGACCCAAAGCTGTTCCGGTATTTGGCCGCGCTGCGACTGGTTGTAGATGTCTTCGGCCTCTCTCAACGACGGCGCCAGGGTGAAAAGACTTCGCTCGGCCTTGCTGTGCGAATCAGGCATGCCGGTGACCCGCGGTTCTTCCGACAGCACGAAATTGACTTTCGCACATGGCCCGGCCATCCGGATCGCAGCCACATCGCGACGAAACTCTTGACTGAGCCCGGACGAGAGAAGATCGAGAAAGGTGCGTTTCGGATCCGCATTGGACACGACGACATCGGCCTCTATTACTGTTCCGTCCGCCAGTGTCACGCCTTGCGCAACCCCCTGCCGTTCATTGATCGCCTGCACTTCCGTGTCGGTGCGAATCTCGACACCGAGATCCTGACAGGCAGTTGCCATGGCGGTGGTAATTGCGCCCATGCCGCCGATCACATGACCGGCAAATCCTTGCCGTTCCTCGGCGCCGCCCGACAGCAGATGAAACAAGAGGCCCATTGCGGTGCCCGGCTGATACGGTCCCCCGTGTTTGCCATACAGGCTGTTGGACAAAATCAGCCGCTTGACTGCCTCCGAGTGAAAGTGCCGGTCGAGAAATTCACCCAGCGAGCCGGTAAGGAAACGCACCAGCGCGGAGGCCTGGGCGCCGTTAAGTCGGCGAAAGCGCCGCGTCAAGCGCAGTACTTCTCGCACACGGGCTAGTCCGCGGGCAAACGGGTCCGGCGGCGCCTCCATGAAAAACGGCTGCAGGTAGCGTGCGAGTTCGCGCAACTCGGCATCGATGCGAAAGAAGGCGTCGACGTCGTCCGGAGCTTTCTCCTGCAATTCTGCCCGCAAGCGTTCGTGGCCGGACCACCAGGAAATCACCGTGCCGTCCGGTAGCGCCGTTTGCACGCCGGGCTCGCAGGCAACCATGCGTAAGCCGTACCGGTCGAGTTGCAGGTCACGTATGACCTCGGGACGCAACATGCTGGCGATATACGACGCGGTGGAGACCCGGCAGCCGGGTGCCCGCTCCGGATCGATCTCTTCCGTGACCGCACAACCTCCTACAATCGTGCGCCGCTCGAGTACCAGTGTCGTCAGTCCTGCTTTGGCGAGATAGGCTGCGGTCGTCAGTCCATTGTGTCCGGCGCCGACAACGACGGCATCGAAGCGTGCTGCTTGGGGCATTGCGTGTGCTCGTGACTGCGAATTGCGTAGTTCGAAGCATCCCAGTGAAGGCGTCCCGCGTCCACGCAGGATTGCGAATGCTTCCACGATGTGAAACCGGGATCACTGACATACGGCGGGAACGATGCCTATGCTAATCTTGCCGTCCTCACTGCCTGACAAAGAAACGGCTGCCGCTGCGGCGAATGGCTAACTGCTCACAGGCCCCTACGTCTCGTGTGGATAAGATGGAAGCGACCCTGCATCGTGATCTGTATCTCGAACCGTCCTGGTTTGCGAAAGAACGCGAGAACATTTTTTTCGATCAATGGTTCTGTGTTGGTCGAGACGAAGATCTGGCAGCTCCCGGAAGCTATCGCGCGCTCGACCTTGCGGGCGAAAGCATCATTCTCGTTCGCGATAACGACAACGGTATCCGTGCCTTTTACAATGTTTGCCGGCATCGCGGCTGCCAGTTGATCGACTCCACGAATGCGGACCAGCGGCAGGGACGATTTCAGGCGAATATCCGTTGCCCCTACCATTCCTGGACCTACCAGTTCGATGGTCGGCTGCACCACACCCCGCATGTCGTTATCGATAAGGAAAAGCATGCTTTACATGCTGTCCGACTCGAGCGCTGGGGTGGCTTCATCTTTCTGAAACCGGGCAACGATGCGGCAACGCTCGCAGAGCAGCTCGGACCGATACCTGCTCGCATTCGACGTTACCCATTGGAGAAACTCGTCGCAGGATGGGCGACCGACTACCACGTCGCCGCTAACTGGAAAGTGATTCTCGAGAACTACAACGAGTGTTACCACTGCGCCGGTGTCCATCCGGAACTTTGCGGGATTGTGCCCGAGTTTCGTCGCAACGGCGGCGCGAATCTCGACTGGGAAGCCGGTATTCCGCAGAAACCGGGAACCAACACCTTTACCGTCAACGGCACTACGAGCCGCCCGCCGTTCCCTGGCCTTAGCGAGGTGGAGAAAGAGCGCCATTTCGGTGAGTTGATCTATCCCAACCTGATGCTGAGCCTGTCAATGGATCATGCAGCAATGTTCATTCTGTGGCCGATGGGCCCCGAATCGACGCGCATCGAATGCCGTCTGCTCTTTTACCCCGATACGCGCAACCAGCCCGATTTCGATGCAGCCGACGCGGCTGATTTCTGGGACATGGTCAACAAGCAGGATTGGGACATCTGCGAACGCGTGCAGCGCGGCATGCACGCCCGCCCGTTTCGCCATGGGCTGTACGCACCAATGGAAGACCTGAGCCTCGACATTCGCAACTATATTGCTACGCGGTTGAACACAGCGCTGCCGTCGGACTGAGCATGTCGACCGTAGAGCTGGAGATCGCCGGCAGCATTGCACAAATCACGCTCAATCGACCCGAAAAACTGAATGCCGTCGACGCCTCGATGCTCGATGCACTCGAACAAGCCATCGATGTCGCTGAAAAGCGTGACGACGTACGCGTCGTATTGCTGAACGGTAACGGGCGCGCTTTCTCTGCCGGTTTCGACATGGCTTCGCCAAAAGTGGACAGTGAAGACGAGGCCGCACGTGTCGCGCGAATCCGCGGCGAGCTGCAGCGGGACTTCGACGTAATAATGCGCTTCTGGGATTGCCCGAAACCAACGATAGCCGCCGTGCACGGTTATTGTCTTGGCAGCGCGATGGAAATGACGGCGGTCTGCGACATCACTATTGCTGCTGACGACTGCCGCTTCGGTGCCCCGGAAGTCAAGTACGGCAGCGGTATCGTGTGCCTCATCCTGCCGTGGGTTATTGGCCTGAAAAATGCCAAGGAACTGCTTCTTGCCGGCAATTCAGACATCGATGCGCGGCGCGCTCAGTCGATCGGACTGGTCAACCATGTCGTTGATGCCGGCAACTTGCAGCAAGCGGCGCGCGCAATGGCCATGCAGATCGCCGGCAACGACGCTCTCGCCATGCGACTCACAAAACATGCTATCAATCGCAGCCTGGAAATCGCCGGCATGCGTCAGGCACTCGCGGAAGCACTGGAGTTCGACGTGCGTATTGAAACCACCGATACACCGGAATCACGCACTTTCAATGCCATTATGGAAAAAAGCGGCCTGAAGGCAGCAATCGACTGGCGGACACGACAGATCGCCAGCCAGAACAACAAACAGGAACAAAGGTAATCTCAATCATGGCACCACGTAAGAGCGCACCAACCGGCGACGAACTGCGCAAGTTCACGAAGAGTTTTCCGGACATAGACGTCATGGAGCTGATGATCGCTGATCTGGCCGGCGTATTGCGCAGCAAGCGAATTCGTGGTGCTGAGTTCGGCAAAGTTTTCAATGACGGTTTCTGTCTCCCTGGCGGCGCGGTCCTGTTGAACACGCTTGGCGAAGTCGTATCGGGCATGGCGTTCACAGCGGACGACGGTGACCCGGACATCGATGCGCGCATCGTGCCCGGAAGCCTTGCCCGGGTTCCCTGGGCAGATCGCCCAACTGCCCAGGCGCTGTTTCGCTTCTACACCCGGGACGGCAAGCCGTTCTTCGCAGACCCGCGCCACGTCCTGGAACGGGCTCTCGAGCCACTGCAGAAAATGCATTTGCGTGTGGTGATGGCGGCGGAACTCGAGTTCTACCTGCTCGACGCGAGCAGCAACCGGCCGCGCGCGAGGGTTTCAAAAGTACCCGGTATCGGACGTCCACAGGTCGGCCCGCAGGTATACCACCCTGATGACCTGTGGGATATCGAGAATTTCCTGAACGATGTGAACGATGCCTGCGCCGTGCAGCAGGTGCCAATCGGCACGACTACGTCAGAATACGGGCCTGGACAGTTCGAAATTAACCTGCACCATGTCGACGATCCGGTACTTGCCTGCGATCACGCGGTGCTCTTGAAGCGTGCCGTCAAAGCTATCGCACGGAAGCACGGGTTCGTCGCCTGCTTCATGGCCAAGCCGTTTGCGGAGAGCGCCGGTTCAGGCCTGCATATTCACCTCAGCCTGGTCGATCGCGAGGGCAATAATTATTTCTCCGGCGGCAAGGAACGATCTGCGTCACCTCCCTTCAGCGCACGCTTTCGCCATGCCGTCGGCGGACTTGCCAAAACGATGGCCGAAGCGACTGCCATTTTTGCGCCGAATGCCAACTCATTTCGACGTCTGCGCCCGGAGATGTTTGCCCCCGTGGAACCGAATTGGGGTTCCAATCACCGCAACGTGGCGCTTCGAGTACCGGTTTGTGACGCGAGGAACCTGCGGATCGAACATCGCATGTCAGGCGCCGATGCGAATCCGTACCTTGTCACTGCCGCAATACTCGCCGGAGTGCACTACGGACTCAAAAACCGCTGTGACCCCGGAGCGATGGTCGAGGAAGGCGACGTCATCACATTGAAATCGAGATTGCCGAACCGCTGGACCACCGCAATCGACCGCTTCGCGAAGAGCCGCATACTTCCGGACTATCTGGGCAGCGACTATTGCAAGGCCTACGTCATCAATCGTCGCGAAGAAGAACAGAATTATAACAACGTGATCAGTGACGTGGATTTTGACTGGTACCTGCGCGCGGTCTGATGACTCAGTTTTCGTCGGCGCGAGCGAGGTCCCGTTCGATATGCCGCCCGGCCAGGTAATAATGCAACGCTGACCAGGGCGCGATAATCGAACCGACGATGAGAAGACTGTAGCGCATCGATTCATTGCCGAACGTCGGTGCCAGTAAGTCGCTCAGCACGCCGGTGAATTGCGGCCCGAGTCCAAGGCCGATGCTGTTCAGTATGAACAGCAGCAAAGCCGATGCCACAGCACGCATGCGCAACCTGACCAGCCCCTGGATCTGTGCAAAGGTCGTCGCCAGGTAAAAATTGGAAAAAATACTGGGAAGAATGAACAATGTGAATGCAAGATAGGGGCTGCCAACAAGATATACCGGCACCAGGAAAATCCAGCCGATAAGCAATGCTGCTGCCACCCCCCAAAGTGCATACCGCTGATTGCGACGGCCCAGTCTGTCCGCCACGTAACCGCCCCCCGCAAAACCAAGGCCGCCCGCGGTGCCCAGTATTATGCCGAGGTACACGCCAATCTCGGACAGGTTCATCGCGTGCGAGCGGTACAGGAAGGTCGGGAAAAAGCTGATCACTGCGTAGCCGCCGAATGCAGCGAGTCCCGAGCCAACCGCGAGATGGATAAACGAAGGCCGTTTGACCAGGAAGCGGACGACGTCCATGACACTGGCGCGCTCGGCAGAATCGGCTTTGCCGTCAGACTGTCCGCGCACCGGTTCGTCGATTGTGAATCGCACCAGGAGCGCAAGCACTATGCCGGGAATGCCGACGATGAAAAAGGCCTCACGCCAACCGATATTCTGCGCCACCCAGCCGCCGGCAAGATACGCGATCATAATGCCGGCGGAAATGCCGAGGGTAAAAATACCCATCGCGGTTGAGCGCTGCGCCGGTGGATAAAGATCTGAAATAATGGAGTGTGCCGGAGGACTGCAACCGGCTTCGCCGATGCCGACGCCGATACGCGCAAGCGCAAGGTGCGTCACATTGGCGGCTGCACCGGACAGCGCGGTCATGCCACTCCATACCGCCACGGCTACCGCGATGAGGTTGCGGCGATTCCAGCGGTCTGCGATAAGTGCGATCGGGATTCCGAGCGTGGCATAAAACAGTGCGAACGCGGAGCCCGCCAGAAAACCAAGAATGGAATCGCTGATGCCGAATTCGGCTTGTATTGCCGGCAGAAGAATGGCCAGAATCTGGCGGTCGATGAAATTGAACATGTACACGACCACCAGCAGACCCAGCACATAACGCCGGGTAGCTACGCTGATCGCAACGGGACTGCCCGGCAGTTCAATCGGGTCGGTGGCGGCCAATGAGAGTTCACTTCTTGCTCGTTACCACGTTGCACAATAGCAAATGACAACGATCAGCAACACCACAATATGAAAATCGCGGACTTAGCAATCGTGTCTTGCGGGTAGACTCGAATACTGTCAGGCAGGCACCGTGCAGAGGACTCCAGTGTCACCAGTAGACGGCAAACCTGCGCTGCAGCGCGAAGCGCGTACGCTGTTCGCTATCAGCGTACCGTTGATGGCCGCCTACCTCGCCGAAATGGGCATGATGATTACCGACATGGTCATTGTCGGTCGCCTCGGCAGCGCCGAACTGGCGGCGGTTGGTCTGACCGCGGACTGGGTTTACGTGTTGTTATTGATCGGCATGGGCACCGTCTCGATCGTGGGTGTACTTGCCGCGCAATGCCTCGGCGCCGGCGACCGGCAGGGTGCTGCTGATGCAGTGGGCCAGGGCATGATCGCCGCTACGGTGATGAGCATTCCGGTCATGGCCGCTGTCTGGTATCTCGGCCCCGCTCTCGCACTCGCTCGACAGGATCCCGAGATCGTGCGCCTCATTACCGATTACTCGCGACCACTGACGCTGTGCGTGCTGCCCGTGCTGTGGTTCACAGTATTGCGCAATTACGTGGCAGCACTCGCGAGGGCATCCATTGTAATGTTGATTACAGCCGCGGCGCTGCTCCTGAATCTCGCACTCAACTACACGCTGGTTTACGGAAAATTCGGCTTTCCAGCGCTCGGCGTTGTCGGCGCCGGCATCGGCACTACCGTCGTCAACTGGATCATGTTCGGCGCTCTCGCTCTGCACCTGATGGTTGCGGGGCAGTTTCGGGACTTTCGACCCCGCCTCATCCCGCATGCGATCGATCCTGTAATCCTGCGCGATATATTTCGGCTTGGCCTGCCGATAACCGCCGCCCAGCTATTGGGCGGTGGCATGTTCACGATCGCTGCCGTGATGGTCGGCATCCTGGGCGCGGATGTTCTGGCGGCGCAACAGATTGTCTACACGGTGATTTACATCGCCCTGAGCATGTCGATCGCTGTCGGTGACGCTGTACGTGTACGGGTCGCGTACGGCATCGGTTCAGGATCACCGGCCGCAGCGCAACGGGCGGCGACAATCGGCTTTTTAATGGCCGCAGCAATAACCACCATCGCATCCGGCGCGCTGTGGCTGTTCCCGGAGTGGATCGTCGGTATATTTCTTGACACCACCGACGTTGCCAATGCCGGCGTCCTGTTGATCGCCGTAAGCCTGTCCGTCTACGCCGGACTGTTTCAACTCGTTGACGGTGTTTTGATTGTCATGGCCAATGCGTTGCGTGGCTTACGCGACACGCGTTCGCCGATGTGGATCATGCTGGCCGGTTACTGGCTGGTCGGCCTGAGCGCCGGCACAATCCTGTGCTTTCCTCTCGGATTTGGCGCGGCCGGCCTGTGGTGGGGCCTGATTCTCGGCCCTGTTGTTGCCAATATCCTGATGCTGAGCCGGTTTCGACGCCGCATGGCCGAGGTCACCGTCGTGCTGTCTTTACGGCCAGGTCGTGAGCCGTGTTGACGCCGGCAATCTCGCTTACGGCAATACCGCTTTGAACACAAGAAAGAAAACGATGGCGAGGACCGCACCCACGGGCAATGTGACGATCCAGGACGTGAAAATACGTCCCACGACGCGCAAGTCAATGGCATCGATGCCGCGTGCCATGCCGACACCGAGTACCGCGCCGACCAAAGTGTGAGTGGTGGAAATTGGCATGCCGGTGCCGGAGGCAATAACTATGGTGGTCGCAGCCGCCAGCTCGGCGGCGAAGCCCCGGCTGGGTGTCAATTGCGTGATTCGCTCGCCGACCGTGGCGATGACATGGCGTCCGAACGTTGCGAGTCCTATCACGATGCCGATTCCGCCTAGAAAAAGGACCCACACCGGCACCGGGGCCTGGCTGGCGACCTGTCCCGTTTGCGCCACGGCTATTACTGCCGCAAGCGGGCCGATGGCATTGGCAACGTCATTGGAGCCATGTGCAAAGGCCATCGAACAGGCGGTTATGATCATCAGCACACCGAACACCCGCTCCACCGTGTAGAAATGCTGTTTCTTGTCCAGTTTCCTGTCCGGTTGTATGCGTTGAATGGTGATGCCGCCGATGATCGCGATCAGCACACCGATGACGAATGCAGCCAGATAGCTTTGCAGCAGGGTGAATTCAAGGCCGACATACTGTAGCCCCTTGAGCAAAGTCACCAGGGTTATCGTGAAGGCCGCGAGGAACATATAAAACGGAACGAAGCGTTTAGCGCGTGCCAGCGGGTCGGGGTGGCGCAATATCAGCCATTGCACGCTGGAAAAAATGAGGTAGGCAGTGAACCCCGCGAACAACGGCGAGATGATCCAGCTCATCACGATGCTGCCGACCTTGCCCCACTGCACCGCGTCGATACCGATGCCGACGGCCGCAAACCCGACAATGGCGCCGACGATCGAGTGAGTCGTTGAAACCGGCCAGCCATTCCGCGACGCAATGAGCAGCCATGTGCCGGCCGCAAGAAGCGATGCCAGCATTCCGTAAACAAGTAATTCGGGCTGGTCACCAACCAGGTTTGCATCGACGATGCCCTGGCGAATGGTCGAGGTAACGGCCCCGCCGGCGAGAACGGCTCCGAGGAACTCGAATACTGCAGCAACCAGGATTGCCTGCTTGATGGTCAGCGCGCGCGAACCGACCGACGTCGCCATCGCGTTGGCGACGTCATTCGCGCCGATTCCCCAAGCCATGAAAATGCCGAACAGGGCTGCCAGCCCTATATAGACAATCTCTGCTTCCAATTCCGCTTCCCCGCTGAGTCTGCGTCTGTCTTGTTATTTAGTGGGAGAGCAACAACTCCAGGCGGCGCCCGACCCGTTCAGCCATGTCGGCGATCTCGCCGGTTAATTCAATAACCCGGTAAAGGAACATGACATTAACTGGTGGCAAGGTATCTTCAATCGCGAAGAGAAGCGCACGCACTTCCGCCTGCAATGCGTCAGTATCCGTTTCGATTCGGTCCAGTTCTTCGATCATGGACGAGACCAGTGATACTTCGGCACCACGAAAACCGGTCGTAAACAGCTCATCCAGTTCGCGCACGCTCCTGCGCGCCTGTTTCGCCGCGTCGATGCAGCGCCGCAAAAATTCCAGGAACTTTACCGCTATCGTCGGCGGGATCCGCATCTTCCTGCCGAGGACCAGCCCCGAAACGTCCTTTGCCCGATTGGCCATCTTGTCCTGGACCAGCAACAACTCCAGCAGGTCCTCGCGCGGCACCGGCATGAACAAGCTCTTCGGCAAGTGCATCCGGATTTCTTTCTTCAGGTCATCGGCTTCGTTTTCCAGTACCTCTATGCGCTTGCGGATCTCTGTGGCCGTGACCCAGTCGTCCGCGATCGCTGCTTCGAAGAACGCAATCAACTCGCGCGTGCAGCGATACGCGATATCCACGTGTTTCTCCAATGGCATGACCGGAGAAGAACCGAATATATTGGCCAGCAGGTTTGCCAAGGCGAAAGTCCCGGGGTGGCATGTGGTCACGAATCCGCGGCCATGGTATCACAACGATTCCGGGCGTCCGGGCTGCTAAACTCGGCATCCGGCACTCGCCGCAGCACCGTGGAGGAACAGGGTTTGAACTACTGGCTGATGAAATCGGAGCCGGACTCTTACAGCATCGACGACCTTGCCCGGGACGGGACCACTGCGTGGGATGGCATTCGCAATTACCAGGCGCGCAATATGATCCGTGATGACATGCGGTCGGGCGAGCGAGCATTCTTTTATCACTCCAGTTGCGAGACACCCGCGATCACCGGCGTTGTGCAGATAACCAGCGCTGCGTACCCAGACCCGTCGCAGTTCGATGCGAAATCGAAATATTTCGACGCCAAAAGCACAACCGAACAGTCGCGCTGGTTTCTGGTCGAAGTCAGCTTTGAACGGAAGTTGGACCGTCCGATAACACTCAAGGAACTGAAAGATCATCCGGCGCTCCGGGACTTTCTGCTGACCCGGCGTGGCAATCGACTCTCGGTTTTCCCAGTGAGCAAGAATCACTGGGAGCTGATTTTGTCGCTCGAATAAGCCGCCGCGTTACTCCGGATTATCAACCCAGACCGGGTGAAGCATGCACAACGGCTCGTTACGCTTTATAATCGCAGCCCGGAAAATAAGGGGAATACCGGCACCTTTGTTCCTGCCGGAAATTCAGGGGTTTTGAAATGTTACGTATTCAATTCATGGCGCTCCCGTGTGTCGTGTTGTTTGTAGTTGTGGCCGCGTGCACCCGTGAGCAGCCGCCCGCCACGGCTGCAGCGCCGGAGGGCGACGCCAGAGCAGAACTCGCCGCAAGAGCCGGCGCACCGCTGTTCGACGGCATGGGCAACCACGAATACCCGATAACGACGTCCGATCCGGACGCGCAGCGCTATTTCAACCAGGGGCTCGTCATCGATTTCGCGTTCAATCACGCCGAATCCGTTCGCTCATTTCGTGCGGCGCAACGACTCGATGAGAATTGTGCGATGTGCTTCTGGGGTGAGGCGCTGGCTCTGGGTCCGAATATTAATGTGACGAGCAATGGCAAGGTAATCCTGTCGGAGGAGGATCACAGCTCGGCATACGCTGCCATTCAGAAAGCACTGCAATTGAAGGAACGCGCGAGTGAGAAGGAGCGCGACTACATAGACGCCCTGGCAACCCGCTACAGCAGTGATCCGACGTCACCACGTGAGCCGCTGGACGAGGCCTATGCCGGTGCCATGCGTACCCTGTACCTGAAGTATCCCGATGACGACGATGCCGCAGCACTATTCGCGGAGTCTTTGATGAACACCATGCCTTGGGATTATTGGCTGGATGCGGATAACCCGAAACCACGCACCGTCGAAGTGATCGATGCGCTGGAGACCGTGCTGGCGCGCTCGCCGAAGCACCCCATGGCGCTACATTTATACCTGCATGCAGTGGAAGCCTCGTCGCAGCCGGAACGCGCTGAACGGCACGCTGACACACTCGCCAATCTGGTGCCAGGCGCCGGTCACCTTGTACACATGCCCTCACACATTTACTGGCGTGTCGGCCGCTACCACGACGCCTCGGAAGCAAATATGAGGGCGGCGGCCGTGGACGAAGCCTACATTGCAGAGTGCAACGCACAGGGCTTTTACCCGGCCGCTTATTATCCGCACAATATCCATTTCCTCTGGGCAGCGTCGAGCATGGAGGGACGCAGCGAAGTTGCCATTGAAGCAGCGAAAAAGGTCGCGGCCAATGTGCGTATGGAGATGATCGAACAGTATCCGGCTGTTGAGTTTTTCAGCACTATTCCGTTGCTCGCGCTGGCACAATTCGGCAAATGGGACGACATCCTGGCCGAACCCGCGCCACCGGCTGAACTGGAATTTTCAAACGGCATCTGGCATTACGTGCGCGGCACGGCGTTTGCACGCCAGGGCGACCCGGACGCGGCGCGCGCGGAACACGCGGCACTCGGACCGCTACGCGACACAACGGACGTGCGTTTCCTCGATGGCGTCGATTATCCCGCCTCCATGTTGCTGGCCATTGCCGATGCCCTTGTACTTGGTGAAATCGCGATGGCGGAGAAGAATTTCGCAGAGGCAATCGAGCATTTCGAGAAGGCAGTCGCCGTCCAGGACGAGTTGCCGTACACCGAACCGCCGTTCTGGTACTACCCGACACGCCATTCGCTCGGCAAGGCCCTGTTGGCTGCTGGCAACGCTGCCGACGCAGAAGCGGTCTACCGACGCGACCTCGACGTCTACCCGCACAACGGCTGGGCCATGTTTGGTCTGATGCAGTCTCTCGAGGCGCAAGACAAGGACGCAACAGAAATCAAGCGCATGTTCGAACACACCTGGTCAAAGGCGGATGTGACGCTCACGGCGTCACGTTTCTAGTATTCACTTACGCCCGCGCTGGCTGCAACTGGCCAGTTACGGTCGCACAGGAGCGCTTGCGGTCGAGACACCACTTGGCAGAAACCTGGACCAGCCCGACCATTATTCTCCGGACGTGATTTGCGGGGTGGCACGGCGGGAAAATCGGCAGTCGCTGGGAATTGGCGCCGATCTGCCGTTTCGCGGGGAAGACGTCTGGACGTCCTATGACCTGACATGGCTTGAATCCAGTGGCACGCCCGCAGTAGCGACAGCTACTCTGCGCGTGCCGGCATCCTCGCCGAAGCTGATCGAATCCAAGTCGTTGAAGCTGTATCTCGGGTCGCTCGCCATGTCCCGTTACGGCAGCGACGACGAGGTGGCGGCGTTGCTTGCACATGACCTGTCGGCAGTTGCCGGAGCAGTTGTCCGCGTATCACTTCATGCGCTGCCCGGGTCCCCGGCCATTCTCCCGGTAATGCCCGGCATCTGTATCGACGATAGCCAGGCCGAATGCGAAGGTGGGGATGTCGATCCTACATTCCTGCGCTCAGTCGAACACGATATCGTCTCTGAAGAGCTGCATACGCACCTGCTGCGCAGCCTTTGTCCGGTGACGGGTCAGCCTGACATTGGCAGCGTACTGGTTCGTTATCGCGGGCCGCAGATCGAACGCGCGGCCCTGTTGCGCTACCTTGTGTCCTATCGAACTCACCGCGATTTTCACGAAGCCTGCGTCGAACGCATATTTGTTGACCTGCATAAACATTGCCGACCAGCGGAATTGTCGGTCTATGCGCGCTACAACCGGCGCGGCGGCCTCGATATCAATCCCTTTCGGTCGACCGTGGCGAACGAGGCGCCGGACTTGCGGCTGTGGCGTCAATAGGCACGACTGTCAAAAAGCGGTGGAGCCACACGGCAATCACTCAATCGCCAGATCCTCGGGATCCAGCGTGTGTCCCCAGTCGCGCTTGGCCGAAAGATAGCGGCGATTGGTATCGACGACACCGGTAACATGCTTGACGGCAGTGATGTTGTGAACGCCGTAGTGTTTGAGATCGGAAATTTTTTTCGGGTTGTTGGTGAGCAGGCGAAATGGTTTATCACCGAGAAAATATTTGAGCAGCGTTGCGGCATCGCTGAAATCGCGTGAGTCATCAGGCAAGCCGAGTGAGCGGTTCGCCTGGTAGGTATTTTCGCCGGCATCCTGAAGTACGTACGTCGCCGCTTTGGCCCACAGGCCGATGCCCCTGCCTTCGTGGCCCGACATGTAGACAATGAGTCCGCCCGACGGCTCGTCGGCAATGCGCTCGAGCGCCGATACGAACTGCGGTCCGCACTCGCAACGCGTCGATCCGAATACATCGCCGGTCAGGCAACTCGAATGCACCCGCACGAGCGGATTCGTCCACGTCTGCGGATCCCCGAGCAGCAGTACGGAATTGACCGCCATCGACGATGCCAACAGCGCGAATGACTGTTGTCCCTGGCGCTCACGCAAGTCCGCCGCCAGCTCCTCGGCCTGCCGCAACTCCGTGTGACGCACGCTGGCGAACCAATCGACGGTCAGCCTGCGGCCCTGCTGCGCGAGCGGCAGCGCGATAGGACCCAGAATGCTGATGGCGCGCTCACCGGCAGGCAACGCCGTGTCGGTGGCCACCGGCCGGCCATCGGCGTCCACTTTCACCAGTTTGCCCTGCGCGAGCAGCCGCTCCCTGACGGTCGGATCAATATAGGTAAACATGCCTGAAAGCCTATCATCATCGGGCTGTCGGGCCTGCACCGGTATCTTGCTATTGATGACCGGCCGGTCATTTGTGTACCATTAATGACCGCTGAGTCAGTAATCTGGACGATCGCAGCAATCATGCCGAAACCGAAATTCCGTCGTCGCAAGAATGAACGCCCGCAGCAGATCATTCGCGCGGCGCTGGCCGCATTCGCGGAAAAAGGCTTCGACGCAACCCGGGTCACCGACGTTGCGCGACGCGCCGGAGTCAGCAAGGGCCTGCTGTACCTTTACTTCCGTACCAAGGAAGAACTGTTTAAGGCAGTCATCAAGAGTGTCGTTTTGCCACGCCTCGAGGCGCTAAGCGTCAACGTCGCGCGTACGGATCTCACCGCGACCGAGTTCCTGCGTGGCCCGTACCTCGAGTTTGCGCGCGAGGTTCCGCGATCACCGGCTCGTGTACTCGTTCGCCTGATGATCGCAGAGGGACCGAAGCATCCGGATCTGACGGCGTGGTACTGGGAGAACGTCGTAGCCAGGGGGCTGGCGATACTCCGTCGCATCATCGAGCGCGGCGTCGCAGCCGGAGAGTTTCGTCGCTCGACGATAGAGGACTATCCGCAAATGTTGGTCGCACCGGTACTGTTCTCGGTTGTATGGACGTCGGTTTTCAGCCCGCACCACATTTTGGACACGGACCATTACATCGAGAGTCACCTTGAGCTTTTGCTCGAGGCGATCTCAATCAAACCGCAACCTGAAAAAGCAGGTAAATCATGAGCCGGAAAATCCTGTGGGCCCTGCTTTGGTTGGGCCAGTTGGTGCTATCCACTGCCTGCAGTAGCAATGAGGATGTGCCGCGCGTCGTTGGCCAACTGGAATCCGACCGTGTCGAGATCAGCGCCGACATCGCAGAACCGATCGACAGCATTCTGGTGCGGGAAGGACAGGCCGTGGTCACCGGCGATCCCTTGCTCGCACAGAACCGCGCTCGCATCGACACGCGGATCGCCGAGACACAGGCCGCCCTTGCACAAAGCCAGGCGCGGCTCGACGAATTGACCCGAGGCCCCCGCAAGGAACTGATTGCGGCTGCGCGGGCGAACGCAGACGGTGCCCGCCGGGAACTCGAGTTCCGTTCGATCGAGCATGCACGGGCAACAAGTGTATTCGAACGACAACTGGCGGCGCGTGAAACTGTAGACCAGGCGAAAGCAGCGGTCGATGCAGCACAGGCGAACCTTGCATCGCTCAACGCGCGCCTCGAAGAATTGCTGGAGGGCACCACTGTCGAGGAACTCAGGCAGGCGGAAAGCGCTATCGAGCGGATCGAGGCGCAACTCGCGCTATTGCGGATCGACGCCGCCAGACATCGTCCGCTGGCTCCTGTTGACGGCATTGTCGACAGCATTCTTTTCGAACCCGGCGAACGCCCGGCCGTCGGCCAGCCGATGCTCATCTTGCTCACCGGCGGACAACCGCATGCACGAATTTACGTGCCGGGGTCCGTGCGCGTACATATCGCGCCGGGCGCCGCGGCGCAGGTTTTCGTTGACGGGCTGGCCGAGCCGCTGGACGGTCGCGTCCGCTGGGTGTCGAGCGAGGCAGCGTTTACGCCGTACTTCGCCCTCACCGAACATGATCGAGGACGCCTGAGCTACGCAGCGAAAATTGATCTGTCGGGCTTGTCGGGTCGATTGCCGGATGGCTTGCCGGTCGAGGTTGCGTTTCCGCGCAACCCTGAAACTCGCTGACCATGCCGTACACGGGCGACTTCGCCATCATGGCCCGCGGCCTGAGCAAGCAATTTGGCAACCTGACCGCCGTCAACAAACTCGATCTCGACGTACCACGTGCAAAGATCTACGGCTTCCTGGGCCCCAACGGGTCGGGAAAGTCCACCACAATCCGCATGCTTTGCGGATTAATGGCGCCGACGGCCGGCGGGGCTCGGGTACTCGGGCTCGATGTACGCGAAGACGCCGCTGCACTGCGTCCAAGAATCGGTTACATGACGCAAAAGTTCTCGCTCTACGGTGACCTCACCGTAGAAGAGAACCTGCAGTTCATGGCCGGGGTCTACGTCTATCGGCGCGCCGCCCGGAATACCCGGATCGCCGCACTTCTCGATTATTACGACCTGGTCGCGCAGCGACGGCAATATGCAGGAACGCTGAGCGGCGGGCAGAAACAACGCTTGGCGCTGGCAGCAGCGGTGCTTCATAACCCGGAGTTGCTCATGCTTGACGAACCGACCAGTGCCGTCGATCCGAAAAGTCGTCGCGACTTCTGGGCAAAGTTGTTCGAACTCGCGCAATCCGGCACGACCATTCTCGTATCTACCCACTATATGGACGAAGCGGAGCGTTGCCACCGGCTGGCCATTCTGGACCGGGGCACGAAAGTCGCCGATGGCACACCGAAGGAATTGCAGGCGCGTACCGGTATGTCGATCGTTGAAGTACTGGCAGATGATCCGCAGCGCGCACACGATGTCCTGCACGCCCTGCCGGAGGTTGCCAGCGTGACCCAGCTCGGCGTTCGACTGCGTGTGCTGCTTCCCGACACTGTTGACGAGCCACTTAAGCTCTTGCAACGAGCCCTGGACAAAACCGGGATCGCTGCGGACTCGGCCATAGTAACGGCTTCGCTCGAAGACGTGTTCGTTGCGGTAACCCGAAAGACAGTGACAGACGAGGCGCCTGCATGAATGCAATATTGCGCGTGTTCGCTGTGATGCAAAAGGAAGTTCGCCAACTGCGCCGTGATCGTATAACGTTTGCGATGATTGTCGGCATCCCCGTCATGCAGATCCTGCTGTTCGGCTATGCAATCAATACGGATGTCAGAAATCTTGCAGCAGCGGTAACCGATCAGTCGAATAGCCACCTGTCACGACGCTTTGTCGCCGAAATTCGCCAAACCCAGGTCGTGGATATCCGCCAGACAGCCACCACGCCGGAAGAACTTGAGCGACTTTTGCGCGCCGGCCGGATTTCCATAGGCATTCACATTCCGGTGGATTTCGATCGCCGCATTCTCGACCGGCGAAGGGCTGCGGCGCATCTGCTGGTCGATGGCGCCGACCCCACCATTCTGCGCATCGCCAACCAGCTAAGGTACATGCCACTCGGTTTCGACAGTACAAGTCCTCAATCGACCCCGGCTCCTGCCTTCGAAGTGCGACCTTACTACAATCCTGAGCAGCGCACGGCCGTAAACATCATTCCCGGCCTGATCGGAATCATACTCACCCTGACCATGATGCTGTTTACAGCGGTGGCTATCGTTCGTGAACGGGAGCAAGGCAATCTCGAGCTGCTGATCAATACGCCAATAAGCACCGTGCAGCTGATGATCGGCAAGATCGTTCCTTACATAGTCATTGGACTGATCCAGCTCGCGCTAATCGTCGGCGTCGGTCAATTTCTTTTTGACGTGCCAATTAGAGGCAGCGTACTCGACCTGTATCTTGCGGCATTGGTGTTCATCGCCGCCAACCTGGCGCTGGGTCTCTTCGTTTCGACTATTGCGAAGTCGCAGTTCCAGGCCATGCAGATCACCTTTTTCGTGGTACTGCCGTCGATCCTGTTATCGGGCTTCATGTTTCCATTCGAGGGTATGCCGCTGGCCGCGCAGTACATTGGAGAGATTTTTCCCAACACCCATTTCATTCGCCTCACGCGCGGAATCATGTTGCGCGATGCGTCGCTTTTCGAGCTGCGTAACGAGTTGCTGGTACTTGCAGGATTTACTGTAGTTGCCATGACTGCCGCCGTACTGCGTTTCTCGCGACGATTGGGCTGAACAGCCGACAGGCGGAGGCGGTTTTCACTGTCGATTCCGCGGACATATGTTAGTGTTTCACAAACAGCGTTTGCGCTTTCACAGGGGGCGATATGGACAAGCTCGGTCAGATCATGTGCGTGGTCGATCCGACCGCCGAGGAGCAGCCGGCATTGCAACGCGCGGCGTGGCTCGCGAAGGCTGCCGGCGCCAGGCTGGAATTGTTCATTTGCTATTACAACGAGTATCTGAGCGGCGGCCGCCTGTTCGATGCGCCGTCACTCGAAGGAACGCGCAAGGAGATTGTCAAAGGTTATGAGCAGCGCCTGACGCAATTGGCCGAGCCCTTGACCAGCTCAGGCCTTGACGTCAGTACCTGTGTAATCTGGGATCACCCGTTATACGAGGGCATCGTGCGACATGCAGCTGCCATTGGTGCCGATATCGTCTTCAAGGACAGCCACCATCATTCTGCGCTGTCGCGTGCGCTTCTTACTAACACCGACTGGAACCTCATACGCACCTGTGCCTCTCCGCTGTGGCTGGTAAAGGAAGGCGATCTCCCGGCCAAACCGGTTTTCATCGCGGCGATTGATCCGATGAACGAACATGACAAACCCGCGGCGCTCGACGACGAAATACTCGTGTTGAGCAACGAACTCGCGGACGCTACCCAAGCAGATCTTCATGTTTTCCACACCTACGACCCGCGCATGGCGATCGCGACCACGACAGCCAATGCCTATATTCCTGTATCGCTGCCGTTTGACGAAATGGAGCAACAGATGCGTGAGTTGCACAGCAAGCGCTTCGAGGAAATCACCGGCTTTCACGGCATTGACAAAAAGCGCTCGCACCTGGTGTCGGGCTTGACGCACGAAGAACTGCCCGCACTCGCCGAGAAATTGCACGCGACGGTCGTCGTCATGGGCGCGGTAGCGCGCAATCGCCTGAAACGGCTTTTCATTGGCTCGACCGCAGAGCGCACACTGGATCACCTGCCCTGCGATTTGCTGATCGTGAAGCCCAACTGGTTCAAGTCGCCGGTCGAGAGCACGGGTGCCGACGAACAGGGAGACGATGCACAGTTGTGCAAAGATTCCCCCGGCAGGCCGTCGGACTGATTTGTTGAACTACATCGACTGCCAGAACATGCGCACGGATACCAGCAACAGGAATACCCCGAACAACAGACTCAGCTGACGTTGTGACAACCGGTGTGCGATTGCCGCACCGAGCGGCGCTGTCAGCCAGGTGGTTGGTGCAATCAGCAGGAAGCCGATAACGCTGACGTAGCCGAGACTGCCGGGCGGCAGGCGCGGATCTCCCAGACCGCCCAGAATGTAACCCAGGGTCCCCGGAATACTGATGAACAGTCCGAACAACGCTGCCGTCCCCACGGCGCGATGTATAGGCAAGTTGAAAAGCGTCAGGGTGACGACACTCAAGGTACCTCCGCCGATGCCCATCATGCTGGAAACCGCTCCGATGCCGGTCGGGACCAGGTTGATCGGCGCTTCGCGCGGAACCTCTTGCGCAATGGTCTTGCCGTCCAGCGGCAGTATCAGCTTGATGGCAATGATTATTGCCGTGACGGCGAAAACAGCCGACAGGACGCGGCTATGTACCTGTGTGGCCAGTACGCTGCCGGCCAACGCGCCGATGAGTATGAATGCCGCCCAGCGCCTGGCCAGATCGATGTCCACGGCTTGCCGGCGATGATGCGCACGCGCCGATGAAATCGACGTCGGGATAATGGTTGCAAGCGACGTGGCGACAGCGACATGCATGCGGATGGCCAGGTCGACACCCAGGAAGGCCAGTGCCGCTTCCATGACCGGCACGATCACGATGCCGCCACCGATTCCGAGCAATCCCGCCAGCACCCCACCGATGCCGCCGGTCAGCAGCATCGCAGCGGCAAGAACGACGAAGTCCGTCACCGTGGCCGTCGCGCGGGCGCGCCGTCAGTCGGCATTTTCAGTCGGCAAGGATCGCCGCGTGGTGGCGCAGATGCTCTTCCATGAACGTGGCAATGAAATAATAACCGTGGTCGTAACCTTCGTGACGACGGAGATCGAGTGTTACCTCGTTGTCCCGACAGGCAGCTTCCAGCCTATGCGGATGCAGCTGTTCGTCGAGAAACTGGTCGGCGAGCCCCTGATCGACGAGTATCCTGTGCCGGGGCTTCGACTGCGCAAGCGAATTCACCAGTTCGACGGCGTCGTACCGGCGCCAGCCGTCCCGGTCGTCACCGAGATAGTTTGTAAACGCTTTGCGGCCCCAGGGACAGTTCATCGGGTTGCAGATCGGCGCAAATGCGGAAATGCTGCGGAACTGGTCGGGATTCCTGAGTCCGATCGTCAATGCGCCGTGGCCACCCATCGAGTGGCCGAAGATACCCTGCCGCGCCGGATCGCCGGGAAACTTGCCGAACACGAGGTCCGGTAACTCCCGCGTGACGTAATCGTACATCTGGTAGTGACGCTGCCACGGCTGGGCCGTCGCGTTAAGATAAAAGCCGGCGCCAAGGCCGAAGTCGTACGCGCCATCGACGTCGTCCGGAACACCGTCGCCGCGCGGGCTGGTGTCGGGCGCGATCAGCATAATGCCGAGGTCGGCCGCGACGCGTTGCGCGCCGCTCTTGATCATGAACGTCTCTTCGGTGCAGGTCAGCCCGGAGAGCCAGGTCAAGGCCGGCACCAGTGCCACTGCAGCCTGTGGCGGCAGAAACACCGAGAAGCGCATCTCGCAATCGTTGACGCCGGAGCGGTGACGATAGAAACCGACGGTCCCTCCAAATGAGGCGTGTTCGCTGATTTTCTCTATGATCTTCTCACTGGTTTTGTCGGCGGTTTAATCTGTGGTTACTTTATGGTTGTGTTTCGGTGCGGCGCCGTTGCGTCAAACATCCCGCTGCCGTTGCAGAACGAGCGTGGCATTTGTGCCGCCGAAGCCGAAGCTGTTGGACATTGCCGTGCTGATCCCGGCGTCGTCGATGCGACTCGTTACCAGCGGTAATTCGCCTATTGCGGGATCGCGATCAACGACGTTGATCGATGGCGCGATGAAATCATCTTGCAGCATCAGCAGGCAATGAATCGCCTCCTGGGCGCCAGTTGCGCCGAGACTGTGCCCGCATAGCGACTTGCTCGATGAAAAACGCGGCACTTTGTCGCCGAACACGTCGCGCATCGCCTGTAACTCGCAGGTGTCGCCAACCGGCGTGCTGGTGCCGTGAGTGTTGATGTAGTCGATCGGCGCATCTACGGTCGAACACGCAAGCTGCATGCAGCGTACCGCTCCCTCTCCGGACGGCGCCACCATGTCGTGGCCGTCCGAGGTCGCACCGTAGCCGGTTATCTCGGCATAGATTTTCGCGCCTCGCGCTCGTGCGTGTTCCAGTTCTTCGACGACGACCATGCCGGCGCCGGCGGCAATGACGAAACCATCGCGATTCTGGTCGTACGGCCGGGACGCAGTGGCAGGATTCTCATTGTACTTCGATGACAGTGCGCCCATTGCGTCGAACAGGCTTGCCAGCGCCCAGTCTTCTTCCTCGCCACCGCCGGCAAACACGATGTCCTGCTTGCCAAACTGGATCTGCTCCATGGCCGCGCCAATGCAATGCGCGCTGGTAGCGCAGGCGGATGTAATGGAATAGTTGATTCCCTTGATCCTGAACGGCGTCGCCAGGCAGGCGGATACGGTACTGCCCATGGTCCGGGGCACCATGTACGGCCCAATTTTGCGTACGCCCTTCGCTCGAAGAATGTCGGCACTGGCAACGATATTGGCACTCGAAGCGCCGCCCGACGCCGCGATCAGCCCGGTTCGCTCATTCGATATAGACTTGTCGTCGAGCCCCGCATCCGTGATTGCCTGTTGCAGGGCAATGTAGGAATAGGCCGCCGCATCGCCCATAAAACGTCGAATCTTTCGATCGATGTGTTCCGCGATATCAATGTCTACACTGCCACAGACCTGGCTACGCAAGCCCATTTCCTGAAACTTGTCATTAAAGGAAATACCGGAACGTCCCTGTTTCAAAGACTCGGTCACCGCTGCCTGTGAGTTGCCGAGGCAGGAGACGACACCGATTCCGGAAATGACCACACGCCGCATTGATGGATCCTTCGTAGATCTTATTGACAGATCTTTCAGAAATTTTCAGTTGATGTGAACAAACCGACCCGCAGGTCTTCGGCGACATAAATTTGCCGGCCATCGACGGCGACGCTGCCATCGGCTATTGCCAGCACCAGCTTGCGCGTTATCAGGCGTTTGAATTGCAGATTGTAGGTGACAAGCTTCGAAGTTGGCAAAATCTGCCCACTGAATTTTACACTGCCGACGCCCAGAGCGCGTCCCCGGCCCTTGAAGCCCGACCACACGAGAAAGAAACCGACCAGTTGCCAAAGTGCGTCCAGGCCGAGACATCCGGGCATTACCGGATCTCCCGCGAAGTGGCATTTGAAAAACCACATGTCAGGGTCGATATCCAGTTCCGCGTGAATTTCCCCCTTGCCGAACGTGCCGCCGACGTGGTTGATCAGCGTGACCCTGTCGGTCATAAGCATATCGGGCAATGGCAGTTTTGCGCTATCCGGATCGAAAAGCTCACCGCGCGCGCATTGCAACAATTCTTCCCGGTCATACGCGTTCTTGCGCCCTGCCGGCAGCTCGTGCTCGCTCTTGCTCTTCTTCTTATTGATCATTGATGCTCCGGGCGCATTTGAAGGTTTTCGCTTCCGTTGGCGTCGCTGCCTGGTGAAACCTGGATTGCGCAGCATACCAATTCCCGGCGGCGCGGTCAGACCTCGTCGTAGTCGATCGTGATCTTGTCGCTAAGCGGCCGCGACTGGCAAGCGAGCACGAAACCCTTCTCGACCTCCCACGGCTCCAGCGCATAGTTCGTTTGCATCGTCACCTCGCCCTCGCGCAGGAACGTTCGGCAGGTAGCGCAAACGCCGCCTTTGCACGAATACGGCAGTTCGATCCCCTGGCCCGCGGCCGCGTCCACGATATTGTCAGAATCGGCGGACATTTCGAAGGTCTGGCGGTGCCCGTCCATGATTACCGTAATGCGGGAGATATCCTGGCGTGTGCTTTCCGCTACCTGCATCGGGCGGTCTCCCTGCCGCGGCACACCGTATCGCTCGACATGTATCGCAGCCGCATCCATGCCGAGACCCACCAGTGCGTCGCGCACGCCATCCAGCATCGTGCCCGGACCACAAATGTACGCCTCGTCCGGTCGCAAATTCCTGCAAAACGCAGCGTACAAGTGGCGCACCGTTTCACCATCGAGCCGACCGCTCATAATCGGAAATTCCTGCTGCTCCTGAGTGAACACAAAATGCAACTGCAGTCGTTCCGGGAAGCGGTTCTTCAGCGCATGAAGATCCTCGATGAACATGGTCGAGCTGCGACGACGGTTACCATAGAACAGCAGCACTCGGCTGTGCGTTTCCTGTTCGAGTATCGTGCGGACGATCGACAGCACCGGCGTAATGCCGCTGCCGGCGGCGAATGCAAGACAGTTTCGCGCCTTCGATGAATTCGCTATCGCGTGGAACCGACCTGCCGGTGGCATGGCTTCGATCCGGTCGCCGGCCGTCAGAACGTCTTGAGCATAGCGTCCAAACAGGCCGCCCGGCTGCACCCGCACACCAATCTCGAGCGGAAACTCCCCGGGCGCCGAGCACAGGCTGTAGGTACGGCGGATTTTCCGGCCGTCCAGCGTTACCTGGACAGGCAGGTGTTGTCCCGGGAGAAACTCAAAGTCGTGCCGCAGCTCATCAGGCACGTCGAGCGAGATGCGCATCGAATCGGGCGTCTCGGCTTGCACTCGCGTGACAGTGAGTAAATGAAATTGCCGCATCAGGACGTTGCTGGATTGGTTCCGATCAGATGCACTTGAAATATTCGAACGGTTCGAGACAGGCCTCGCACTTGTAAGACGCTTTGCAGGGGGTCGAGCCAAACTCGCTCACGCGCCGGGTCTTGATCGCCTCACAACGTGGGCATTGGATGGCCAGTTCGGGCCCCAGGAGGTTGCGTTTACCACCGGCTTTCGACGGCGGTGCGATACCGTAAGCCTGCAGTTTCCTGCGACCCTGGTCACTTAGCCAGTCCGTAGTCCAGGGCGGCGAAAGTACTCGCTTGATAGCGACATTCGCTATGCCCCGGCGACGCAATTCGTCGCCAATCATGCCTTCGATGACTTCCGTGGCAGGACAACCGATATAGGTGGGCGCAATCGATACCGTAACACTGTCGGCAGCAATGACGATATCGCGCACAATGCCGAGATCGTTGACGGAGAGCACGGGAATCTCCGGGTCTGGCACGGCGTCGAGCCAGTTGCGGACGGTGTCCGCGGTCAATGGCAGAAACGGGTTGTCGGGTACTGGCGCTGTCATGGCAAACGCGAACTTACCATTGCGCACCGCGCCAGGCGCGCTGCATATACTGCATCTCGGCGATGAGGTAGCCGAATTGCTCGCTATGCCGACCGGAACGTCCGCCACCATCCATCCATTCGTCCCCCGGCGTTTCCAGCGTCGCCTGTCTTAACACAGCCGCAACGTTGTCCTTCCATCGCGACGCAATCGCCGTTAAGTCTGGGCCCTGCCACGCCCGTCGAAACGCTTCATCCAGCTCGTCGGCCGCGAACAATTCGCCGCTGTAACGCCACAGCCTGTTCAATGAGTCCTGCATGCGCGCATGACTCTCGTCCGTACCGTCACCTAGGCGCAGCATCCACTGTGACGCGTGCCGGAGGTGGTAACGCAGTTCCTTTTCCGCGCGCACAGCGATCTCGGCCAGGCGCGCTTCGCTGCAATGCGTCAGCGCGTCGAGCTGTAAAGCATAAAAGCATTCAAACAGAAACTGGCGAACGATAGTGTCGCCGAAATGGCCGTTCGGCTGCTCGACCAGCAAAACGTTTTCGAACTCGCGTTCGTCTCGCAGAAACGCAAAATCGTCCTCGACACGCCCTGCTCCCTCGAGCTCGCCGGCATAGGAGTAAAACAACCGCGCCTGACCGATGTAATCCAGTGAAAAATTGGCGATCGCCAGTTCCTCTTCGAGCTCGGGCGCGCCGGTCACCAGTTCTGCAAGGCGTTGGCCCATTATCAGGGCGTTATCGCCCAGACGTAGAACATAGCGAAATAGGGCCGCTTGTTTGTCCATATCGGCCGGCTTACAGGTTTTCGACGCCGTCGGGGATGTCATAGAAAGTCGGATGCCGGTAGATCTTGTCCGCGGCAGGTTCGAAAAAGGCAGCCGACTCGGCGGGGTCTGAGGCCGCAATGGCTTTCGACGGCACAACCCAAATGCTGACGCCTTCGTTGCGGCGCGTGTAAACGTCGCGTGCATGATCCAGCGCCATCTGGTCATCAGCCGCGTGCAGGCTGCCGGCGTGGCGGTGGCTCAAACCGGCTCGCGACCGTATGAAAACCTCGAACAGGGGCCAACTGGCGTTACTCATATGTTGCCTCCACAACCCGTCACGCCGCCCGGCGCGCAGCCTGCTTGGCGGCCCAGGCCTCGGCCGCGTCGCGTACCCAGGCACCGTCATCGTGTGCCTTCTGGCGGCGTGCCAGGCGCTCGCGATTGCAGGGACCGTTACCGGCGAGTATTTCGTGAAACTCTCGCCAGTCGATTTCTCCGCAGCGGTAGTGACCCGTTTCGGCATCGAGTTCGAGGTCCGGATCGGGGATCGTCAGGCCGAGAAACTCTGCCTGCGGCACCGTGGCATCGATGAATTTCTGCCGCAGTTCGTCATTGGAGAATCGTTTGATCTTCCAGGCCATCGATTGGGTCGAATGCCGGGATTGCGCATCGCTCGGGCCGAACATCATGAGCGACGGCCACCACCACCGATTGAGGGCATCCTGAGCCATGTCTTTCTGGGCACGGCTGCCGCGTGCCAGTGTCAGCATGATGTCGAAGCCCTGCCGCTGATGAAAACTCTCTTCCTTGCAAATGCGCACCATGGCGCGTGCATACGGGCCGTACGAGCAACGGCAAAGCGGAATCTGGTTCATGATGGCCGCGCCGTCGACCAGCCAGCCGATCGCCCCGATGTCCGCCCAGGTCAGCGTCGGGTAATTGAAGATGCTCGAGTATTTCGCCCGACCCTGGAGAAGATCGTCGACCATCTGGTCGCGCGATGTGCCAAGGGTTTCCGCCGCACCGTACAGGTATAGCCCATGCCCAGCTTCGTCCTGCACTTTCGCCAGCAGGATGGCCTTGCGCTTCAGGCTCGGTGCACGCGTAAGCCAGTTGCCCTCGGGCTGCATGCCAATAATTTCCGAATGCGCGTGCTGTGAAATCTGTCGCACGAGCGTCTTGCGATAGTCAGCGGGCATCCAGTCCTTGGCCTCGACCTTTTCCTCGGCTTCGACGCGCGCCTGGAAACGGGCCAGTTGCGGCGCCGCATCGGCCGTTCCGGTCGCGACTCCTGCCTTGTCTGCCTGATCGAGTCCCTGGGTGTACATGCACGTTACCTCGACTAACCCGTTAGGGAATATCTGCACAAGTCCATCCTGGACTTCTGCAGAGTCGAAAGGGCAAAGCGCAGCTTCGCCCATTCTCCCGCGCTATCAATCGCTAACGCGATTGACGCGGCGGGGCATCCATGCCCCGCAGGGAAGCTCCGCACACTTGTGCAGAGCTTCCTTAGCTGATGTGCCCTGCCTAATGTGTCACGCTTTTTCGTGAATTTCAATAATTTATGTATCATATAATGGCTTCTATCGACTATTCAGTTTGCAGCAGACGCCGCTCCGTGGCGTGCGATCGGCCGCGGAACTGGGCAACCACACGCTCGTCCTGGTCGCGCACCGTCACGTCGTACAGACCTTGCGTGCGACCCCGATGTCGTTCCTGGGCTACCGCCACCAGCCGGTCGCCGACATGCACCGGGCGCAGGAAGTCGATCGTAGCGCCGGCAGCAAAAGTCACCCGATCGTAACTGTTGCAGGCGAAGGCAAACGCCGTGTCCGCCAGCGTGAACAGGTAACCGCCGTGACAGACGCCGAAACCATTGATCATCGTTGGCGTCACCGCCAGTCGCGCCGTCGCAGTACCGGAATCGTTCAGTTCGATGCTGATACCGAGCGCGCGAGTAGCTTCGTCCTGGGACAGCATGCGGTTTGCGCATTTACGCGCGAGTTCACTGGCAGTCATGGAAATCCCAGGCAAAGAAACCGATATGCGAAGAACGTATCATGGACGTCTCATATTGTGCGTCAATCGAGAAGGCCGCCGAACCGCTCATAGAACTGCGGCGAGGGTAACGGCAATGGGCCGTCGGCGGTCTCCATAGTCGCCCCGAGGTAGTCGTCGGCGGCGGCAAAAACCTGGCGGTACAGGTTGCGGCACAGCTGATAGGCCGGCACACCGTGCCAGGATTGCGGCAACAGCTCGGGCGGCAACAGCGGGTCGCGCAACAGCACCTTGCGATACTCCTGGACCAGCATTGTACGTACGTGCAAAGCCGTTCGTGGCGGCACGCTGCGGCTGCGCCGGGCGGCGGCCATGAGAGGGCGAAAACGATCGAGAAAAGCCTGGTAACGCAGCTCTATATCCTCGAGATTCCAGCTCTGTCGCACCAGTTCCCGGACACCGGATTCCCCTGCTGCGACGCACCAGGGCCCGTCAGTCCTCGCCTGCATGATGACCAGCTTGTGCCTCGCATCGAGTTGCCGCAACCGGGTGTCCAAATCGACAGGATCCGGGGCCGGATGCGCGAGGACATCATTGGCGATAGCGGCGAAACCGAGCCAGCCCAGTTCGCGACGGACGTGTTCGCGCGTCGCGGCGTCCACCGCAGTCATCAATACAAGGCACCAGTCGCCGGACCACGATTGGCGCGGCGCACCGTAAATGCGGTGTGTCGCCTGGGCAAATCGCCTGGCGCCTTCCTCCGTCAGGCGATAATAACTGCGGCGACCGACCTGCTCGACATCCAGCCAGCCGTCCTTCGCCAGGCGAAACACGGAGGTACGCACGAGCCGTTCGTTGATGCCAAAATCAGCCATGGCGAGGATAAGGCTGCCGATCCATACCGTCCCGCCGCGTGGCGCGATAGCATCGCCGAACACGGTGATGATCAGCGAGCCCGCACGGAGCGTCGGTCGCCCGCGAAATTCGTCGATGAGTGCCTGCGTGACAGTCTCAAGTGCCGTCAATGCGTTCCCCGAGGCTTGCGCAAAGATCAAAGGTTCTCCCATTCGCCCGCAGGGCGGGCTCCAACAGTTAGAGCTCTTCCCGTGCGCTCGCGGGGCGGGCTCCAACAGTTAGAGCTCTTCCCGTTCGCCTGCGGGGCGGGCGAATGCTATTGGAATCGACACCCGCTTGCGTCAGCGTCGGACCGCCTTACAATGTGACACGAACGTAGCAGGATTTTCGCATTTTCCGTATCTCCAATTCAATCATCCGTAATACGGCCGATCAAATGCGCCATTGGCGCGTGCCCAAAGGTTCCACACATGCAACTCGGAAATTTCGCACTGAACGGCTGGGTCGCCGGCAACAGCGACGCAGCAGCGTTGCGCAGCGCCGTCGATGGACGAACGATTGCGACACTATCGAGTGCCGGCCTGGACTTTGCGGAGATGCTCGACTTCGCTCGCCGGGTCGGGGGAGCAAACCTGCGTCGTCACACGTTCCACGAACGCGCATTGATGCTGAAGGCGCTCGCCAAGCACCTGAACGAACACAAGAGCGAATTCTACGCACTGTCTACCGAGACAGGTGCAACCCGCAGCGACAGCTGGATCGATATCGATGGCGGTATCTCCACCGTGTTCGTTTATTCCAGCAAGGGTCGTCGGGAAATGCCTGACAATCATGTGTACCTCGACGGCCCGCCGGAGATGCTTTCAAAAAAAGGCAGCTTTGCCGGCCAGCATATTTTTACGCCGCGTCTCGGCGTGGCAGTACACATCAATGCATTTAATTTCCCCTGCTGGGGCATGCTGGAGAAACTGGCGCCGACTTTGCTCGCGGGCGTTCCCGCCATCGTCAAGCCGGCCTCAGCAACCGCGTACCTGACAGAGCTCATGGTGCGACGAATAGTCCACTCGGGCATCCTGCCCGAAGGCTCGCTCCAGCTCATCTGCGGCAGCGTCGGCAACCTGTTCGATCATCTCACGAGCCAGGACGTCATCGCGTTTACCGGCTCCAAGGCAACCGCGGAAAAATTGCAAACACATCCCCGGGTCATTGCCGAGTCGGTGCGCTTTACCGCCGAGACCGACTCGCTGAATGCCTCAATTCTCGGCACGGATGCCAGGCCTGGCACACCCGAGTTCGAACTGTTCGTCAACGAAGTCAAACGCGAGATGGTCAGCAAGGCCGGTCAGAAGTGCACCGCCATTCGCCGCATCATTGCGCCGGCGAATGTGAGCGGTGAACTGGTTGCCGCACTCGCGCAGGAACTCGGCAAAATACGCATCGGCAATCCGGCGCGCGACGACACCGACATGGGTGCGCTGGCGAGTCTTGGGCAACGAGACGAAGTGCGAGCCCGGGTCAGGGATTTGTCGGTCGACGCCGAAGTAGTCTACGGCGACCGGGACGATTTCCCGGTCAACGACGCCGATCCGCGCAAAGGCGCATTCTTCATGCCAACCCTACTTCTGTGCGAACGCCCACTGTCCGCATCGGCCGTGCACTCTGTCGAGGCGTTCGGCCCTGTGGCGACCGTATTGCCATACACCAATCTCGAAGAAGCCATCGAACTGGCGAATCTCGGCAACGGCAGTCTCGCCGGTTCCATCGTGACTGCCGACGATGATATCGCCCGTGAACTGATCCTCGGCACGGCACCGTATCACGGCCGCATGCTGGTCATTAATCGCCATTGCGCGGCCGAATCCACCGGCCACGGTTCGCCTTTGCCACACCTTGTGCACGGCGGTCCCGGGCGCGCCGGCGGCGGCGAAGAACTCGGTGGCATTCGCGGCGTCCTGCATTACATGCAACGCACCGCCCTTCAAGGCTCGCCACAAACCCTGTCCCGCATCGGCAAGCGCTGGATTCGCGGTGCAGACCAACTCGACGCCGGCGCGCATCCGTTTCGCAAGACCTTCGAACAGCTAGCCATCGGGGACACGCTCAATACCGCATCCCGACCGGTAACGCTGGCCGACATCGAACACTTTGCCGCTTTCACCGGCGACCATTTCTATGCACACATGGATGAAGAATCGGCACGCAAAAATCCCTTCTTCGACGGACGGGTCGCCCACGGCTATCTCATCGTCTCGTTTGCCGCCGGCCTCTTCGTCGATCCCGATTTCGGTCCTGTCCTCGCCAACTACGGGCTCGACGACCTGCGTTTCATGCAGCCCGTCAACCCCGACGACATACTAAAAGTGCGCCTCACCTGCAAACAGAAAACCCTGCGCGCCGACTCAGGCTACGGCGAAGTCCGCTGGGACACCGAA
>JBGTHC010000095.1:0-2207 GCA_041746375.1 Woeseiaceae bacterium | reverse complement strand
AAGGTTTTCCTTCGGCAAGAATCAGCTTCTCCTCAGGCTTCGGCAGGACAGGCGCCCGATAGTCGGTCCCGACAACCCCGTTGGTTAACTGACTGCAGAGACCGCCATGAACAAGCCATCCGGAAACCTCCTTCGCGCAAGCACTTTGGCGCTGCTGCTCCTGCCGCTGGCAGGCATGGCGGCGCTGGAGCTGACCCTCACCGTCAACAATGCGACACCAATGGCCGACGAACCGGTCGAGTTCACCCTTACGATCGCCAATACCGGTGACGAGATCGCACTCGGGGTGCTGGTGGTCGACCTGCTGCCGCCCGAGCTCGTGATACCGGCTGGCATGGCCGCATTTGCTGAGCGCGGCGACTATGATCCGGCGTCCGGTACCTGGAGTCTCGGCGACCTCGACCCGGGAGCGGGCAGCTCGATGACGTTGCCGGCGATGCTCGCGGTCGACGATCCGCCGCCGTGCATCGTCAATATCGCCAGCGCAACTTTTGCGGATGCGGCCGACAACGATGAGGTCACTGCCCGCGCTGCCATCCGCCGGACCGGCACCGAGCATTGCGTCGATCTCGATCTGGATTTCAGCATAGGTGTCGGGAATATCATCTTCCCGGAGTGCGATCACCAGGACCGTTACAACGGACATGTCGACGTAGTTAACCTTGGTCCGGATACGGCCCGTGATGTCCTCGTCACAATCTCCCAGGATCCGGTTTTCGGGCCGAACCTGCGTTTTGACGATGCCGAATGCGGAAACTCCCCGGCAGTGCATTGTGAGATTTTGGCCATAGCGGCGGGGGAATTCGTGCGCGTCGATGTCACATCGGACCTGTTCCAGAGTTACACGCAGTACGAGCAGACCATTGCCGTCCAGGTGTCGACCATGGACATCGACTACGATCCGTCAAATGACAACCCCAGCGATACCGGATCGGCAGGCGGCTTCTCGAGTTGCACCGCCTTCGGGCCTGATTTCGACGATGCTGTTTCCGCCGGGCCCGGCTGCTTCATCGCCACCGCGGCGTTCGGTTCGGCGCTCCATCCGCACGTGGGGGCATTGCGCGAGTTTCGCGATGGAGTTTTGCTGAAGTATCGCGCCGGACGTGCTTTTGTCGAATTCTACTATCGGCATTCGCCTCCCCTCGCGGAGTACATTGCAACTCGTCCGTGGGTCCGCAGCATCGTGCGCTGGATGCTCGCGCCGCTGGTATACGGAGTGGCGTATTCCGGCATGGCACTTTCGATCCTGCTCATGCTGGTGGCACAAGGGTCCCGCAGCTACGGGCGGCGCCGTCGCCGGTTGCGGGCGCGAATCTGTACCGAGTGCGGCCCGTTGACAGGTTAAAGTCACGAATCGACCGCAATCCGGGCTCCAACATGCATTCGTAGGTAGTGCCGGGGTCGATATTCGTAGGTAGTGCCGGGGTCGATTATTCGGAGGTAGTGGCGGGGTCGCGGATTGGTGGTAGCTCGATAGGCTTAAGGTTCTGGTCGCGCAGGCCGGTCAGTACTGCGCTGCCATCGGTTGCGACTCGCAATGCGCCGAAGCGGGCTCGGGCAAAACTCTCGCCCTGGCCTTCTTCGAAGAAGAACGCATCGCTGGCGAGTCGCACCGCTTCACCGCGCACGCGGAACTGCAGCAGATGATGACCGGAAGCGAGTGGCTGACCGTCGTGAAGTGCGACAAACTGTGCGACGGCGCTCTCATCCAGTTCGATAACGACTTCGCCGTCTGCCACTTCCGCAGCGTCAGCCGCTTCAGCTACCTCTTCCGCCAGCGCATATCGCAACGCCATGTAATCACCCTGCATGAGCGAACGGGGATCGACAGGAGCCAGCGCCAGTAAAACTGTTGCGCCATCGCGCACAATGCGTTCCTTGCCGACGATCTGTGCATTAACCATCACGAGGACAACGAGGGTCGTAATACCCGAAACGATCAGTCGCGTACGCTGGGACAGGAATAATGGTGCCTCAAGCATGCGTCGGCGCTCCCACAAACCTGAGCAGCAACCAGCGCGCGATGAGAACCACAACGCCGCTCGACACCAGCGTGATCGATTTCGTCAGCATGCTGACTTCAATACCGTAGAAATACGCCGCAACGAACACGATCAGAAATCCGCTGCCGCCTCCGATGAACGTCCTGTGACCGCTCACGGTTCCGAGCATCACGACGATCAGCGCAAGCAGTAACCCCGGCATTG
>JBGTHC010000094.1:0-6280 GCA_041746375.1 Woeseiaceae bacterium | reverse complement strand
CAACAAGCTTGGCACCGTATCGTTCGGCTTGTTGCCCTAGACGGCTAAGGAGTTCTGAGCCGGAGATCCCATCCGGGAAACCCGGGCAGTTATGTGTCGAAGGAATCCATTTTGCCCGGCTTTCGCCGGCGTCGACTACGGTGACACTGCGCCGGAACCTTCCGAGATACGTAGCGGCCATTAGTCCAGCCGGTCCTCCGCCAACCACCAAGCAATCAATTTCTTCGTCACCTGGCATTTAGCAGGCGTCTTTCTTCAACGAACGCACCATTCTGACGACAATTGGATCGTAGCGAACTTTGTCTTTGACCTCGTAATCAAGCTGAAAAATTCCGACCCTGTCATTGCAGACTGCTAATGCCCGGAAGTAGCGAATCCTACGGTCTTTGATTCCAGAATAGCTTGCCCAGGAAGGCGTGATCCGCCGGTATGTAATGTCCCAGCCCTCTTCCTCATCGGCATTGAGTTGGGCTTGAACCGTGGCTTTAAAATTGCGCTTCGGCAGGTCGTCTCCCCAGACAGCCAGAAAGCCCCCGTCCGTCGCCTCGAACGTTGCCCCTCTATCGTTGTCGGCCGTCTGCTTCAAAACGAAACCAGGCGGAACGTCGAAGCTAAATTCCAACTTCCGAAACCCGAACTGCTCCCATTCCTGAGATCCGGCGGGACCGGCGAGCAGAACGAGTGCAAGTCCGACTCGGAGGACATTCCATAGCGTCGGCATGAAGGTTGTTACCGATTAAGGACGCGAAGGCACATCGTCCAGCAGATTGTCCGAGCTGGACGCCCCGGCCGATGGCAACTCGCCGTTGGAGGTCATCCTATCGACGGCCTCAGGAAGGGCCCGCGTAATTCTTGCAACTAGCTCATCCCTTGAGAGTCCGGTCTGTTGCGTAAGCGAATAAAGCGTTTCATCGTCGATTGCTGACTCCACGTCCCGTGTCTCGATGGGTTCGTTCGGGCCCTGCCGAACCCATGAATCTACCTTGGAACCCGCGCCGCTTTTGCGGAAACGATCGAGAACATCTCCCAGCGCGGTTCCCGACACGCCCTTCGACACCTGGTCAAGCAGCCCGCCCTGAGGGTTGTTGGGATCTGTGCCTCGGCCAGCACCGCGAATAGCGTCACCGATTTTATCGCGGTTTTGATAGGCCAGTATGCCAAGCATTGCGATTGCAAGTCTGCCGAGGTTCGCCATGGATAATCTCCTTGTTTGCAAGAGAAGCCCATCGCGCCTCGAAAGTTCCCCACGCGCGGAATCTTCGGTTCGATCGCCACGCGGGGCAACGACGAGACAGAGGCCTTTATATTGAAACAACTTGGCTTTCCCCGGCTTGTGAGCAAACTGCAAAGCCCGATGTCATGAAACATGACCAACATCTGGACCTCTGAGAACTGATGCGCAGGAGCTTGCTTCCGAATACGCAAGCAAGCGTCAGGCGAACTCGCTTGGTACGATTTTTAGACGCGCATTTGAAACGATTAACGTGTCAGCGCGTTGATCTGTATGGGCACAGGACCAGTCTTCGTAGTGGGATCGTCTGAGGGTGGCGTCAGCGCTCTCCAGACGTTGGTGTACGAACTTCCCGACGATTTTCCAGCGGCCTTGCTCGTAGTGCAGCATATTGGTGCGCATAAGAGCAATCTCCCCTGGCTGCTAAACCAACGTGGCCCCCTCCACGCCGTTCATCCAAACGACGGCGATACAATAACTTCGGGTCGCGTCTATCTCGCGCCACCAGATCATCACATGATCGTGGAAGATGGCAAAATTGGCCTGACGAAAGGCCCGCGCGAGAACTGGGTGCGTCCGGCAATCGATCCGCTTTTTCGGAGCGCCGCTCAGGCTTACGGTGCCGATATTATCGGGGTTATCCTGACCGGAGGGCTGAATGATGGCACTGCCGGATTGTACGAGATCAAGGCACGCGGCGGCATCACCGTCGTTCAGAACCCCAACGACGCCGTAAACCCGAGCATGCCGCAGAGTGCAATGGACCACGTGGCAATAGACCACTGCGTAACGCTAGGCGAAATGCCGGCGCTTATGGTGCGTCTTGCTACTGCGGCAATCACCAATTCAAAGAAAGTCGACAGTTCGATCGAACATGAGGGCAAGGAGATGGCTGCGGAGTTCACGCAAAATCGTCCGGTCGCACTTACCTGCCCGGACTGCGGCGGCGCCTTGCGCAAGACCGAGCTTGAACCCCTGACCCAGTTCCGTTGCCATATCGGACATGTCTACACAGCCGAAGTGATGCTGGCAGCACAGTTCTTGGCGATGGAACGATCGCTTGAAATGGCCATGCGGTCCTTGGGCGAACGCGCGGAACTATGCCGCCAGATGCTGGAAAAGGATGTCGACAGCGGGAAACGGGGAGCCGATTGGGAAACGGCGATGCAAGAGGCGACAGATCAGCGGCTGCCAATCGAGACGCTCCTTACGCGGCGGTGGATTCATCCCAGCTCCCAATCTATAAATGAATAGGGTTCCCGCCCGCGAGAGCACTGCTCGACCGGGAAATTTCACTGCGGATAGGCAACACAATCGAAAAGCATAAGGCTAGCACAAGCAAGGTGACGCCACAGAACGTGGGTCTGGTAGTGGGGATCGGTGCGTCTGCCGGCGGACTGGGAGCGTTCACGACTTTTTTTGCGAACATGCCCGCGGACAGCGGTTTGACGTTTGTTCTGGTCCAGCACCTTGCGCCAGCAAGCTGGCGGAGATCCTCGCCAAGGTGACCGCGATGAAAGTCGTGGAAGCCGAAGATGGCATGTCTGTCATAGCTAATACGGTCTATGTGATTCCGCCAAACGCCACGCTGACGATTAAAGGCCGCCGGCTTCGGGTTGCCCGTCCAGCGCCGCCACGCGAACACCGAAGGCCAATTGACACTTTCTTCTTTTCTCTTGCCGAAGACCAGGGCGAAAACGCCGTTTGCGTCATACTGGCAGGCACCGGCAGCGACGGCACGCTCGGCTTGAAATCGGTCAAAGAGCATGGCGGTCTGACTCTGGCCCAGGCCGAACACGACCACATGGCTATGAGTGGAATGCCGCACAGTGCCGCCGCGACGGGCCTTGTGGATGAGGTTATGGCTGTCGAAGACATGCCCGCCAAGCTCGTCGCCTACAAAAGCCATTTGCTGACGGTCGCACCGAATAAGGGCGAGGATGGCACGCGGCAGGACCTGGCTGCCTATCTGGCAACGAGCGGCAGGATGCTGCACGCTAAGAACGGGCATGACTTCAGCAGATACAAGGAGAATACACTGGTCCGCCGCGTCCAGCGGCGGATGCAGATCCTGCAGATTGATAAGGTCCCAGCCTACATTGCCCTCCTTGAGGAGAAGCCGGATCAGCTGGAATTGCTGTTTCGTGAATTCCTCATCGGCGTCACGCAATTCTTCCGCGACCCTAAAGCCTTCGAAACACTTGAACGGATCGCAATTCCAAAACTGTTGGAAAACAAGGGTGCCAGTGACGCAATCCGTATTTGGGTGCCCGGCTGCTCGACCGGAGAGGAAGTCTATTCGATCGCGATCCTGGTGAAGGAGGTGTCGGAACGACTAGGCATCGCCCCGCGGATTCAGATATTCGGAACCGACATCGACGATCGTGCCGTCGCGTTTGCTCGGGCTGGACGCTATCGGAAATTATCCGGCGTTTCGACGCAACGCCTTGCTCGCTGGTTCGCTGACGACGGGGACGAGCATTGCCTTGTGAAGGAAATCCGCGAGGTCTGCGTTTTCTCTCCGCATAGCGTCATTAAGGATCCGCCATTTTCGAAGCTTGACCTGATCTCGTGCCGCAACCTCCTGATTTACATGAACCCCGAGCTGCAGGACCGCGTACTGCGCAGCTTTCACTATGCTCTCAGACCAAGCGGAATTCTGTTCCTCGGGCCATCGGAAGGGGCAACGCGGCTAAGTTTGGCGTTTGTGGCGCTCGATAAGAAGCACCGCATCTTCGAACGCCTTGATTCCAAGGTGCTATTGCCTGAGCTTTCGCCATCTGCAGACAAGCGGCAACCGCCTCGACCAGCAATGTCGGGAATACCGGGTCACGACCGCATAGACCGGAACGCCCGACGCGCTCTGGAGCCCTATTCGCCTGTATTTGTCGTCGCCAACCAGAACCAAGATATAGTGCGCTTCTCCGGGGGAGAACTAGGCCATTACCTCGAACCGTCGTCGGGGGCGGCTAGCCTCAGTCTGTTCGGGCTTCTGCGCAAGGCTTTGCGGCCCGCAGTACGCGCCGCTGTCACGACCATGCTCGCCACGAAGCAGGCCGTTGTACATGATGATATTCCCGTCACCATCGACGGCCGGAGCCGACTCATCACGATGATCGTTTCTCCAATAGCCGGCGAGCTTTTTGTAGTCGCCTTTCAGGACTCGCGTGTCGCTGGCGTGATGGGCCACGCTGCCGGGATTGGCGAACATCCGGACGCCAATACTCAGGCGCTCGAACATGAGCTGCGGACCGCAAGGTCACAGCTCCAGTCGACGATCGATGAGTTGGAGACGACTGGCGAAGAGATGAAGTCGGCCGCCGAGGAATATCAGTCCGTCAACGAGGAACTGCAATCTTCCAACGAGGAGCTCGAAACCGCCAAGGAAGAGATGCAGTCGGTCAATGAAGAGCTGCATACCATCAATGCCGAGATGACAGCCAAGAATGAGATGATGACGCTGTTGAACAGCGACCTCAAGAACCTTCTCGACAGCACCGACATTGCGACGATCTTTCTTCACAACGATTTACGGATCAAGAGCTTCACCTCTGGCATGACCGGTATCTTCCATTTGCGTGATGCCGATCGTGGACGACCGGTAACGGACATCGTTACGCTTCTGGACTACACCGAATTGCAGAAGGACGTGCGCACGGTACTGCAAAACCTTGAAGTCCTCCAAAAAGAGGTGCGGGTGGAAAAAGAGGGGGGCATGACCTTTATCATGCGCATCCACCCCTACAGAACTGTCGACAATGTCGTCGATGGGGTGGTCATAACGTTCGTCGACATCAGTGAACGTAAGAAAGCTGAAGAGCACACCGCACTTCTCATGGGCGAGCTTGATCATAGGGTAAAAAATATCCTGAGCATCGTTTCTGCCGTCGTCAAACAGACCTTGAGGACGAACACCTCACCTGAAGCATTCACCGCTAGCGTGGAGGGCCGCATAGCCGCGATTTCGAAGGCACACGGTCAGTTGACCCGGCATGGCGGATATGATGGGGCGATGCTGCGCAATCTAATTGCAACCGAACTGCTTCCCTACGACCGCATGGGCGACAACATCGAGCTCACAGGTCCTGATGTCGAGCTCACTCCAAAGGCATGTCTTGCAATGGCCATGGCGGTCCATGAGCTTTGCAGCAACGCCGTCAAATACGGAGCTCTTTCGACGAGTTCTGGCCGTCTGGTGGTCCAATGGTCGATCCTCGAGACCGCCGCCAAGCGAAGCCTTAATCTGGTCTGGACGGAAACGGGAGGCCCCCCGGTCGCGGAGCCGAGCCGTCGAGGGTTTGGCACAACTTTGATCGAACGCAGCCTCGCCCATGTATTCGATGCAAGCGTGAAGCGGGAATTCCTAGCCGTGGGGCTGCAGTGCTCGATTGAAATTCCGATGACGGCGGAGGTGGGCCAAGCGCGACTTTCGGAAGAAGGAAAGGGGGCATCGTGACCGGCGAAATGGTGGCGTTTCGAGTTCTGATCGTTGAGGATGAAATGCTCATCGCGATAGAAATCGAAGACGCGCTGAGGGCTTTTGGATACGAAGTCGTGGGTCCGACCGGAAAGCTTGAAACCGCGCTTCAACTGGCTACCGACGAAAGGATCGACGCAGCGATACTCGACGTTACCATTCGAGGCGGACAGGTGTTCCCGGTCGCTGAAAAGCTGCTTGAGCGCGGCATTCCATTTGTTCTGGCAAGCGGGTATGGCGAATGGGCGCTGCCGGAAGGGATGAGGAATCACCATCGCTTGACCAAGCCATTCACATCCGAGGAACTGAAGGCCGCGATCACAGCACTTCGCGAAGAGCACACCAGACGCAAGATCCTAACCTGATATCGGCCGGACCGATTGTCGCTCAAAAGCACCTGCGGCGCGACAGCCCATTATTATCTTCAGCACGGCGGCGGCTTTCGTGATGCAGCGTCCGTCTGGGCGTGACACACTCAAAAACAATAGACTTAGCGCAACATTTGGCGCGCTCGTCACAACCATCGAACCACACGAGTTCAACCTTGCAAATGCCTGACTACGCATCCGTAA
>JBGTHC010000093.1:0-3776 GCA_041746375.1 Woeseiaceae bacterium | reverse complement strand
GCATGGCAGCCGCGCTTGCTTTCGCCGGCCAGCACGACCTGCTGCCGGCCGCGGCGGCCGGGCACCTCCGCGCCGCGGTTGCCGACTACCGGGCGGCCTACCAGTACACGTCAAATCGGCCCGAGTCGCTGGCGCATCTCGGCGACCTCGAGCTGGCCATGGGTGACGTGAACCGCGCTCTCGAATTCTACGGGCGGGCGCTCGGAATGGAACCGTCCAGTGCGGTAGCGCGCGCCAACCTCGCCGATATTCATCGCGCGCGCGGCGACGAAGCCGAAGCAGAGCGCATCCTGCGCGACGGTATCGAACTGGATCCCGCCAATGCCGCACTGCATCATTCGTTGGGGCTGTTGCTGGTGCGCACCGGCCGGCCCGACGAGAGTCTCGCGACCTTGCGCGAAGCGACAAAGCTCGATCCGGACGACCGACGCTTTGCGTACGTGCTCGGCGTCGCACTGAACTCGTTGGACCAAGGCGAGGCGGCATTGGCGGTGCTCGAATCGGCGCGGCAGCGGTTCCCCGCCGATTTCGACATCGCATGGGCACTGGCGACAATGTATCGGGACCAGGGTGCGATCGAGCGAGCACTCGAAGTCAGCGAGTCTCTATTGCAACGTCATCCCGAGCAGCCAGACGTGGTGTCGTTGCATGAATCGTTGGTAAACCCGAATCAGGGCGATCAACCACCAGCCGCGCACCAGTACGGGCATTGATATGCCCTGAAAGTGGCCTGCCGAACAGACGATCGTTATGTAAAACGCTACACCTAGGGCATACTCAGTACGGCGCATTGCAATGCCTCTTATCCCGCAACTTTTCAGGACCGACCGACCGGCTCGCCACTGGCGCAGCGAAAATCACTATCGCAGGTTGCTCGAAGCGGCCCCCGATGCATTGATCGTGGTCAATGAAGGCGGGCTTATAGTCCTTGTAAACGTCCAGGCCGAAAAGCAGTTCGGCTACCTTCGCGACGAGCTTCTCGGTCAGCCCTTGACGAACATCATTCCGGAAGGGTTCGCAGGCCAGCTTGTTATTGACGGCGCCCGCAGTGGTGGAGAGATGCTGGCGAACCAGCAAGCCGCCGCCGTCGACCTGAAAGGACAGCGCAAGGACCGGTCCTGGTTTCCTATTGAACTCACGTTGAGCGCTGTACGCAGCGCACAGGGATTATTAACCATATTTGCAATTCGCGATATCACGTCGCGCAAGCGGGCTGAAGCAAATGTGCTGCAGAAGATGGACGAGTTGAACCGCGCCCAGGTAACGCTGAACTGCATCGGCGACGCCGTGGTTTGCACTGACCTGACCACCAACATTACGTTCCTCAACCTGGCTGCAGAGACGATGACCGGTTGGCCTATGAAAGAAGCGTGGGGTCGCCCTCTCGCTGACATATTGAATACTGGTGCTTCTGCAGGAAACGGTTCGTCTGCGAATACGGCGGAACTGGCAATTCTGGAGAAATGCGCCGAACTCGTGCCGACCCGATGTGTGCTGGTTCGGCGTGACGGCACGAAACTCCAGATTGAAAATTCGGTGGCTCCGTTACACGATCAGTATGGCAACGCTTCAGGCGCAGTTGTTGTGTTTCGCGATACGACTGCGGCGCAGGAAATGGCGCAACAAATCATCCACGCCGCGGACCACGATTGGCTGACAGACTTGCCTAACGCAAGGCTACTAAGTCGCCGCATCACAACGGCCATCGAGAATGCGCAGCGCTATGGGTTGCGAGTGGCGGTTCTGTTCCTGGACCTGGATGGATTCAAACACATAAACGATTCGTTGGGGCATTCGATCGGCGACCAACTGCTGCAGTCTGTTGCAAAGCGCCTCGTAGGTTGCGTGCGACCCGGCGACACCGTCAGCCGTCAGGGTGGCGATGAGTTCGTCGTGCTCCTGACGGCTGTACAGCGGAAAGAGGATCCTGCGAACCTGGCGCGCAGATTGTTACGAACCGTGGCAGAGGTACATTCTGCTGACCAACATGACTTGCACGTTACAACAAGCATTGGTATGAGCATGTTTCCCGACGATGGGCATGACGCAGAAACTCTGATCAAGAATGCGGATACGGCGATGTACCAGGCAAAGGAGAACGGACGGCAGGGATTCCAGTTCTTCAAGCCTGTGATGAACGCGAGGGCCGTAGAGCGACAATCCATCGAAGAGGCCATGAGAATCGCATTGGAACGCCGCGAGTTCTCATTGCATTACCAGCCCAAGATCGACCTCCGTACCGGCTTGATAACGGGCGCGGAGGCGTTGTTGCGCTGGAATCATCCCGACCGTGGCCTGCTATTTCCTTCGACATTTATTCCCGTGGCCGAAGAAACAGGGCTCATAGTAGCAATCGGCAAATGGGTTATTCAAGATGCCTGCGCGCAGGCCAAAGGCTGGTCAGACGCCGGTTTTCCCGACATTTCTGTCGCCGTAAATGTCTCCGCACTAGAGTTTCGGTCCGAGCGCTTTGCATGCGATGTTCTTGCGACTCTGGACGATACCGGCCTCTTGCCTGGCAACCTCGAACTGGAGTTGACCGAGAGCGTTTTTATGAAGCACCTGGATTCGGCAGCCGCGATTCTGCAGTCCCTGAGATCGGCCGGGGTACAGATCGCCGTTGATGACTTCGGCACCGGCTATTCCAGCCTGAGCTACCTGCGCAAGTTGCCGGTCGATACGCTGAAGATCGACCGGTCGTTTGTTGCACAGGTAGAGCTGGGGGCCGATGAGGCTGCCATTCTTACGGCCGTCATCAGCATGGCGCGCAGCCTCAGGCTGCATGTCATAGCAGAAGGCGTGGAAACCAGTGAGGAGCTCGCGTTCCTGCATGAACAAGATTGCGGGCAAGCGCAGGGTTTCTATTTCAGCCGGCCGGTTCCTGTCTCGAGTTTCGTCCGGTTGTTGCTCCAGCAGGCCGATGGCCAAAAGCTCGAAGGTGCGCAGTGCAAGCAGACCCTGTCTATGGGCCCGCCGCCGATGAGAGCGCTCTAAGCACGCTATACAGAGCGGGTTCGTATGTGCGGTTACGTACAGTCAAACTAATCTCCGCGACGTAGTATTTTCCAATGCCGGAAAGAATCGAGTCGATCGCGAACCCCGAAAAAAGCTCCGTCGGTCCGTTGTCACTGGATGCCGTCCTGGGGCACTGCACCCTTGTGAAGGCAATGGTTGAGGAAAGCCTCCACGATCTCTCATTGGTGAACAGGTTTGTCACGGACGACTGCGCCGATGCCGGTCGCCAACCCCCAGGGAATGTCGTGCTGGAAAAAGCCGCGCTGATCGAAACCCGGCTCAAAGAAGCCTTCCAGGTACTTGCCGTTGCTTCGCGAACGTTGGCAAGCGAGATCAAGGAACGCCAGATGCTGGATCACCAGTTCGCCGCCATACAGGAGCAGGAAGCGACGGGTCGTCACAGATTGCTGCACGATCCGCTGACCAGCATGCCCAACCGGATCCTTTTCCACGATCGCCTGGAACATGGACTGGCGCAGTCACTGCGTCACGGGCGACCGCTGGCGGTAATGTTCATCGACCTCGATGGGTTCAAGGACGTTAATGACACGTACGGACACGATATGGGCGACGCGGTACTACAGATGCTGGCAACCCGGCTCCAGGAACATACCCGCAGCGAGGACACTGCCAGCCGCTACGGTGGCGACGAGTTCCTGTACCTGCTCGCAGACCCGGGCAACCACCAATCGATTGCGTCCATCGCGGAACGAATGCTGCGCCTGATTCGGGAACCGTGCCTTATCAGCTTGCACGGGAAT
>JBGTHC010000092.1:0-20331 GCA_041746375.1 Woeseiaceae bacterium | reverse complement strand
TAACCGCGTACCTCACCACCAAACTTATCCGCCATGACCTTCGTCAACGCCGCCGTCAGCGTCGTCTTGCCATGATCCACGTGGCCGATCGTGCCGACGTTTACGTGCGGCTTCGTGCGTACAAATTTTCCTTTCGACATGTCCTGATCTCTCGTGACGTTAGCCGGTCTTGCGGCGGTTTTTCCGGCGACAGTTGTCTGGGCCGAGCCCAGGTAACTGCCGCTGAATTTGGAGCCCACACCCGGATTTGAACCGGGGACCTCTTCCTTACCAAGGAAGTGCTCTACCCCTGAGCTATGTGGGCGAGAGCCATCGGTGCCCTGCTGTCAGCGCCATCCTGTTGGAGCGGGTGATGGGGATCGAACCCACATCATCAGCTTGGAAGGCTGAGGTTCTACCATTGAACTACACCCGCCTTTACTAACCACTTTTCCCGCCGGGATTTAATCCGTAATGACACTGCGCGTCATTGCAACACGCGCGCAGCATCTCAGACAGTCCCGAACACAAACTGTCCGCATTTTCAAACCGATAAGTGTGTCTTCCTAAATTGAGGAACCGCTCGACACCGGATCATTGTTGCGCGCCAGATTGTGAACCGCGGATCGTTTGGTACGGGTCAAAAACGAAGCAAGCTGCTGACCAGTTATACTTGCCGCCAGCTTGCTGCCCCTTCCACCACTGATCAACCGTGATCTGGTGGAGGGGGTAGGATTCGAACCTACGTAGGCTAAGCCAGCAGATTTACAGTCTGCCCTCGTTGACCGCTTGAGTACCCCTCCGCGGACACAAGCCGGCAATTGTCTAATCCTCCTGCCTGACTGTCAACAGCTAAACCACTGAATTTTCGTTGCGATCGGCCGTGCAAAAGGTCTGTTGCTAGAGTGACCAGTGCCAGGGCTCGTGAACAAAACCCCAGGGATTGTCGCGTGGATAGGTCATGGAAAAGCCGTACCGTGCGGCGTGTTTCTCAAGCCAGCGGTACGCCTCGGAGGTCTCGAAGTCCTCGGTCAGCGGACGGCTGCCGGGTGTCGCGATATCGACCGCCTCACCTGTGTGATGCTGGCTGAAACCAGGTGCCGCGTTGACGCACAGGATCTCGTCGATGGTCTGGCCGGACCCGAGCTTCTTGCGAATCAGCTCCGCCTGGTATTCATGCGTTCGAAAACCGGAAACGATCAACAGTTGGACGTCCTCGTCGTGCGCGGCCTTCACCATGTCGTGCCAGCGGCCCGCGGCCCTTGGGGTCAGTCGCTGCATGCGGCCGACCAGGTTCGGACCGACCTCGACCAGCGCCTGAGCTTCTTCATAGGCGGGTAAGCCCCGCGCACTAGCGTATGCGGGCGGTATCCCGAGGTCGCGGTGCAATTTCAAACAGGTATCCGACAACATCTACAAGCCTGCGCCGTAGCGATTCTGGTGGCGCGGCATTGTCCCACAAACCCGGCGCCCGGCAAGCATGCTACTGACCTTGAAAATAATAACAAGTTGTCGCTATCTGCATTCATTTGCTGCAAACGCCTGGAAAAAGACCGATCTGTTGCAATCGCTCCCGGACTCGCACCGGTCGCACGCGGACATTACAATGCCCGACTCCCCCGGTGCCGGAGTCGCAGGATGTCCAAGGACGAAATCTACCGCAGCGATGCGATGGCTAATGAGCCGTTCGAGTTCAACGACGCCGTCGCCAAAGTGTTTCCGGACATGCTCGGCCGTTCCATTCCCGGCTACGCGGCGTCTCTGGAGGCCATTCGCGCGCTGGCCGGGCGTTTCGTGCAACCCGCCACCTTCTGTTTCGATCTCGGCTGTTCGCTGGGCGCGGCGACACTTGCCATGCAAGCCGGCATTCGTGCGCCGGATTGTCGCATCGTTGCAATTGATAACTCGGCCGCCATGGTAAAACGTTGTCGCGAAATCGTGGCCAACGAGGCGACACCTGCCGGTCCGCCGGTTGAAGTCATCGAAGCGGACCTGCGAGACAGTGACATACACGACGCTTCCATGGTCGTGATGAATTACACCCTGCAGTTCGTGCCGGGCCTCGAACGCGGCGAACTGCTCAAGCGAATCTGCGACGGGATGACGCGTGGCGGGCTCCTCGTGCTTTCCGAAAAGGTAGTGGACGAGGACCCCGAGATTGAGACGCTGCTGGTGGAACTACACCACGACTTCAAGCGCAAGAACGCCTACAGCGATCTGGAAATCAGCCGCAAGCGTGCGGCCCTGGAAAACGTGCTGGTGCCTGATAGCATCAGTACGCATCGGGAACGCCTCGCTGACGCCGGGTTCCGGCACGCGGGCGTATGGCTGCGACATTTCAACTTCGTTTCGATCCTGGCCATACGTTGATCGACCTGCCCGCTCTTTTCGATGGCCTTGCCGCGATCGGTCTCGGCAAGTGGCACGACTCGCTGGGACCGATCGTTCGCGCCAAGCTGGCCGATGGCGCGCACGGCGATTTGCAGCGCTGGCGCGCGACCCTTGCAGAACTGCCGCCGGCTGGTGAACACGCCGCCATTCTCGATGCGCCGGTCGTCACGGTCGGTCCACCGGGCTTCGATCCAGCGCAGGGTGCGACGCTACGCGCTCAACTGTTGTCGCTCATCCCGTGGCGTAAGGGACCGTTTCGCGTCGGCGATATCGTGATCGACGCCGAGTGGCGCTCGGACCTCAAGTGGGCGCGCGTTGCGCATGCGGTCGCGCCGCTCGCCGGTCGGCTGGTGCTCGACGTCGGATGCGGTAATGGCTATTACGTGCTGCGTATGATCGGCGCCGGCGCGCGCGCAGTAGTCGGCATCGATCCGACCCTCGTCCACCTTGCACAGTTCCAGGCGATCCGCCACTGGCTGCCGGCGACCCCGGTGCATTTGTTGCCGCTGTGTTTGAGCGAACTTCCACCGGCAACCGGCTGCTTCGATACTGCGTTTTCCATGGGCGTCCTCTATCACCGGCGTGAGCCGCTCGAGCACCTCGAGCAGTTGCACGATACGCTGCGACCGGGCGGCGAACTCGTCCTCGAGACGCTCGTTCTGCCGGGCGACGAGCCCGAGGTGCGTCAGCCGCCGGATCGATATGCCCGCATGCGCAACGTCTGGCAGTTGCCAACCGTGCCGCGGCTGTTGGAATGGCTCGAACTGGGCGGTTTCAGTGACCAGCGCCTCGTGGATGTCAGCCGTACCACCAGCGAGGAACAGCGCAGCACCGAGTGGATGCCCTTCGAATCACTGGCGGAAGCACTGCTTCCTGGCGACCCTTTGCAGACTGTCGAGGGTTGGCCGGCGCCACGGCGAGCATTGGTCATAGCTGACCGCCGTTAGCGGCTGGCCCTGGCGATTGCTACTTGCCGCTGACGCCGGACCTGTGGACCTTGACTCGGCGACCGTGGAGGACGAAAATTTCTGTCAAGACAGAAATGGGTGAAATCCATGAACCTGACACCGGCGGTTGAAAAGTACGTACTGCACTGGGGCGAAATGGGTACCCGCTGGGGAACCAATCGAACGGTCGCCCAGATCCAGGCACTCCTGTACCTGTCGCCGCGCCCGTTGCGAGCGGACGAGATCGTCGAACTGCTGTCCGTGGCGCGCTCAAACGTCAGCACCAGTATTCGCGAGTTACAAAGTTACGGACTCGTCAAGATGACGCATGTGCTGGGCGATCGGCGTGACTATTTTGAATCGTTGCACGATGTCTGGGATCTCTTCCGCGTCATCATCGAACAACGCAAGCAACGCGAATTGAATCCGACGCTGTCGATGCTCAGAAAATGTGCCGAGGATGTGGACAAGGAAGACCAGACGGACGCCGTTACAAAAGAGCGCATCCGCAACATGCTGCGCTTCGTCGAGACCACCAGCGAGTGGTACGAGAAAATACAGGCAGTGCCGACGTCAACCCTGCAAAAACTGATGAAGCTGGGCGCCGGCATCACCCGCTTCGTAAAATGATACGAGCACCACAATCAGGGCGGCGTGCAGAAAGCAACGGTTGTTTCAGTTCCCTTTGTGGCCTCGCGTAGCAGCCATACCGCACCCGTTCTGCTGCCGGCCTCGGGGCCGCCGTTGATCGCACCAGCGGGCCGCTGAAAATAGCCGCCCGGTGCATATTCCCCGGTAACGGCCTTGCCGTTGACGCATTCGCTGTGCGTATAGTCGCCGGACAGCAGGAATCCTTCAAGCGCCACACTCGATTTCAGCCATGGCAGCACCACACCACGCGGCACCTGCATCAGGAACGTACGGGCGCCGCTACCCGGATCGCTGCGCAGTTCTTTTGCTACAAGTCCCGCTCCCATTTCCCCCAGCTCGGGGTGCGCAACCGGCTGCCACGGAACGACCTCGCGACTCATGAACAACGGTGTCTGGATGATCGCGTTCGGGCTCGCATCGTCGAGAAAGTAAAGTACCTGCGCACCTTGCGCAGTACTCATCGTCAGGCCCATCGAGCCCGGCGGCAGGTAGGCGTGATTGCCCGGCAACAGGGTCAGGCCAGCCAGCGTGATCTCGCCCGCGATGACATAAATTTCGACACTTTTGCCGGGCGAGGCGCCGGTATTCCAGCGCCAGCTTTCTGGCAAATACAGAAGTGCGCTGAAGCGTCCGCTTCTGAGATCGCCCGAAAAACGCTTCGCCATGATCCCGGGCATTTCGGCGAGGTAAACGTGCTCGATCTCGTCAGCCTGCACGAACGCAGGGTACGGGACATTTTTCGCCGCGGTGGCGCAGCCGCCGGTGATGAGAGCCAAAGACAAAATGCTCATTGACCACACAGTCAGCGCAAACGGGTTTCGGTCAGTCATGGTCAGTACTCTTTAATAACCGGCTGTGTTCGACTCGCGCAGTGCGACTGGCGTCCAACGAAAAAAGCCGCCCGGAAACCGGGCGGCATTTCAAGCAGAAGGTGCATCAGGCCTGGTAGTCACAATAGAACGATGTGCGTTGCCGACCAGCGTACCAGGTGGCGCAATGAGAGGAATCGCAATCACCCGGTTATCGACTACCGTTTTCGGTATTGTCGTCCGCGGCACGACCTTATATACACCCCGTCTCCGTGCGTACCTCGCAGGTACACAGGAATGCTACTACATCTTGTATCCGATCGCGAACTGCGTACAAGATGTAGCAAACCGCTCGGCAATGCGTCGTCGCTGGCAACGCAATCGAGCGTCAGCGCCGGAATGCAGCACTGCAACACGGTATTCTTGCCGGACCGATAAGAATGGAACGACACATTGACGGAATCTGAAGCAGTAGAAGGTCGCGCACATTACCAGAAAGTGGGCCTGTGGCTGGGACCGGCCGTTGCGTTGGCGATGCTGCTGACGAGTCCACCCGATGCACTGTCGATACCGGCGTGGCGCACTGCTGCCATGGGCCTTCTGATGGCCATCTGGTGGGCAACGGAAGCGGTACCGATCGCCGTTACTGCACTGCTACCATTGGTGTTCTTCCCGCTGCTCGGTATCGCCGATATCAGCGCTACGGCGGCGCCGTTTGCGAACAAGGTCATCTACCTTTTTCTCGGTGGCTTCGTGGTTGCGCTCGCGATGCAGCGCTGGGACCTGCATCGCCGCATTGCGCTCAGCATATTGCAATTTGCCGGCGGCAATGGCCGATCGCTGGTCGGTGGTTTTATGCTTGCCAGCGCCCTGCTCAGTATGTGGGTCATGAACACATCGACGACGATGATGCTTCTGCCCATCGCGGTGTCGGTTATCAAGGTCATTCACGACTCGGTCGATTCACTCGATGACAAGGCCCGCAAAGACTTCCAGTATTCGCTCCTCCTGGGGGTTGCCTACGCATCGACGATCGGTGGTATGGCGACGCTGGTCGGCACGGCGCCGAACGCAATGATGGCTGCGTTCATGCTCGATACCTACGACACCAGCATCGACTTCGCACGCTGGATGCTGATCGGTGTCCCGCTCAGTATTTGCATGCTGCCCCTGGCCTGGGTGGCGCTGACACGCATCGTGTTCCGCGTCGATTTCCAGACGTCCGCGGAGAGTCGTGCGCATTTGCGCAAGGCAAAAAACGACATGGGCCGCATATAGACTCCCGAAACGAGGGTGGCGATCGTTTTTGTGTTGCTGGCGCTCACCTGGATTTTTCGTCCATTGCTGGCCGGGTTGCCCGGACTCGAAGGTCTGGACGATTCCGGCATTGCGATGGCCGGTGCGGTTGCGCTGTTCCTTATTCCCAGCGGCGACCGGCAGGACCCGCTGCTGATTCGCTGGCAACACGTCGAAAAGCTGCCTTGGGCGATATTGATTCTGTTCGGCGGCGGACTTGCCTTGGCCGGCGCAGTCAGTGATACGGGCCTCGCCGCCTGGCTTGGCGACAACCTGCACGCCGTTGCCGCGCTGCCGGCACCGGTCTTGGTCATTATCGTTGCCACGCTGATCATTTTACTGACGGAACTGACCAGTAATGTCGCTACCACCGCGACGTTCCTCCCGGTCGCTGGAGCGGTGGCAATCGAGGCGGGTATCGATCCTATCGTTCTCGTTGTGCCCGCGACGCTTGCCGCAAGCTGCGCGTTCATGTTGCCGGTCGCCACACCACCGAACGCCATCGTATTCGGCTCAGGTTTGTTGACCATTCCGAAGATGGTACGTGCGGGCGCCGTCCTCAATATCCTGGGCATTGTGCTGGTTTCCCTGGTGGCACTGACGCTCGCTCCGAAGGTACTGCATGGATGAACATTAGCCGTGACTGAATACTATTCGCAGACATAACAGAACAAGGTTCGCCAGCTCTAGGAAAAGGCCGCCTACGATAAAGACACCGTCTATCGCATTCTCGATGCGGGGCTGGTCGCGCACGTGGCCTTCATCCAGGAAGACGGGCCTGTGGTCGTACCCATGATTTACGGCCGCGAAGGCGACACGATCTTCCTGCATGGTGCAAGGAAAGCGCGGGTAATCCGCCTTCTCGAATTAACCGACCGGGCATCGCTGAACGTGACATTGCTGGACGCGATCGTGCTGGCGCGATCGGCTTTCAATTCCTCGATGAACTACCGATCGGTAACCTTGTTCGGACATCCGCGGTTGATCGATGGCAACGATGCAAAGGTTCGCGCTATGAAAATCATCAGCGACCACACTATGCCTGGCCGATGGGACGAGCTTCGCCCTCCGCACGAGCGCGAAGTAAAAATGACGGGTGTCATTGAGCTGCGATTCGACAGCGCATCGGCCAAGATCTCGGCAAAGATGCCGGAAGACGATGCGGAGGACTATGATATTCCGGTATGGGCAGGAATCCTGCCCCTGACCACGGCTGTCGGAGAGCTGCAAGACGATGGCCGGTTGAAGGAAGGTGTCGAGCCGTCGGCGATTGTGCTGGCGCTGCAACACCGGGTCATTTGAAGGGAGACCACCACGTGTCCAAAGACAGTAATCGACAGGTTCGCCTGGCAAGCCGGCCGCAAGGCTGGGTCAAAGAGAACAACTTCAGTTTCACCGACTCGCCAATCCCCTCCGCCGGTGATGGCCAGGTGCTGGTGCGCAATATTTTCATGTCGATCGACCCTTACATGCGGGGCCGCATGAATGATGTCAAATCCTACGTGCCGCCCTTCCAGATCGGCGACGTGCTGCAGGCCGGGGTTGTCGGGCAGGTCATCGAATCGCGCAATTCGTCTTTTGTCGCCGGCGATTACGTCAACGGCATGCTTGGCTGGGAGAATTACTCGCTGTCGAACGGCCAGGGCCTTTACAAGCTGACGAAGAACGAAGTGCCGCTGTCCTATCATCTCGGAATTCTCGGCATGCCCGGCATGACCGCTTATGTTGGCCTGTTCCGCATCGGCGAAGCCAAACCGGGTGAGACGGTTTTCGTGTCCGCGGCGTCGGGCGCCGTAGGCAGCATTGTTGGACAACTGGCAAAGATTCACGGCTGCCGGGTTACCGGATGCGCCGGCGCCGACGAAAAGGTTGCGCTGCTTCGCAAGGAGTTCGGTTACGACGCGGCGTTCAACTACAAGACCAGCGAATCGTTGCCGAAGAGCATTGCGAAAGTCTGTCCAAAGGGCATCGACGTGAATTTCGAGAACGTCGGCGGAGAGGTTTTCGAAGCCGCCCTGTGGAACATGCGGAATTTCGGGCGCATCGCGCTTTGCGGTATGGTCGCAAACTATAACGACGACGAGCTGCAGCCGGGGCCGCGCGGCATGATGAGTATCATCGGTCGACGCCTGACCATTCGCGGATTCATCGTCACGGACCATCCGGATGCCTGCAAGGAATACGTCAGCAAGGCAACGAAATGGCTGGCGGAAGGGAAGCTGAAGTATCGTGAGACCGTGACCAAAGGGCTCGAAAATGCACCGGTGGCGTTAATCGATATGCTGAAGGGCGGGAATATCGGCAAGCAGATTGTGCAGATCGGCGAGCTGTAGGAACTTCCATCGGCGAAGATCGAACCCTGTACGCCCTGCGCGCGAATGCGGTGACGAAATTCCATCGGCGAAGATCGGGCCCTGTTGGAGCGCGCCCTGCGCGCGAAAGCGGTGACGAAGAACCTTTTCCAATTCGCGCGCACGGCGCGCTCCAACAGTGCCCCAACAAAAAACCCCGGCCCCAGGCCGGGGTTTTCGTTTCATAACGGATTACCAGTCAGGCAATCAATTCATGCGGTACTGCACTTCGAGTCCGTACACGCGGCCCTTGTTGAGCGGCGAGAACGTTGCTTGGGGGCCCGCCAGGCTCGGTACCGGGAACGCAGGTCCACCGGGGAAGTTCGCCGGCAACTGCGTGTCGCCGCCGATCGTCACTTCGTCCTTCAGGTTCTTGCCGAACGCTGAAACGGTGAGCTGGTCGTCCATGAAGCCGAGGCTGACATTGACGTTGAACATGTCAGCCGCACGCAGATAGCCGCGATTGTTGTCGGTATAAGCATTCGGGTCGCGACGGTAGCCGCTGCCCTGCACGGTGAATGTGCCCTGCGCCCACTGGCGCTGCCAGGTGAGCTGCGCGCCGTAAGACCACGGTGCCAAGCGAGGAATCTCAAGATTCTCGTCAGCTGAATCTATGACGTTGTCGCCATTCAGATCGAAGCGCACCTCATCGTAGCTGCCATCGACGTATCCGACGCTGGATTGCAGGAACAGTGAATCCGTAATCGACCAGCCGATCTCGGCATCAAAGCCTGTAATCGTGGCGTCTGCGGTATTGCGGATCAACTGCTGTACTCCGACTATCGGATCGGACAGGTTAATTTCGCGCTGCATATCGCTGAAGCTGTTATGGAACGCTGCGGCGTTGATTCGCACTCGACCGTCAGCAAAGTCCTTCTTCAGGCCGACCTCGTAGCTGGTCAGTTCCTCCTGGTCGAATGGTACGTTAGCAATGGCCACCGCCGTGTGACGCATGTTGTAGCCTCCGCTGCGAAAGCCTTTGGTCCAGAACGCGTACATCATGGTCGTGTCGTCCGGCGATATTTGCAGGCCGATCTTCGGTGTGAACGCATTCCAGGATCTGGAATCGTCAAGATCGTAATTCGCGCATCCGACACCCAGCAAGCACTGGTTGAAGAACAGACCGGAAATCTGTGCGACTTTTTTCTCCCGGTCGTAACGCGCGCCGAGGTTCAGGGTGATTTCATCACTCAGCACTACGTCAACCTGCGTGAACAGGCCGAGCGAGGTCATGTCCTGGAACCCGCCACCGGTGATGTCCAGGCCAGCCGGCGGTATCAATCGTTGTTCAAAGTAAGCGAGACTTTGTTCGAGGTAGAAAATACCGCTGGTCAGGTAGACATTGGAAAACGACCCGGAATATCGCAATTCGTTTGATATCTGGCTCTGGTCGGTATCGGAAAGCGCGTGAAAAATGAAAAGCGGCGAAGAATCGATATCACCGAGAGTTGCGTTCTGGTATTCCCGATAACCGAGAATGTTGACCACCTGCCCTTCGCCGAAATTCACATCCCACGACGTTTCAAGTGTTGCCTGGTCCCAGCTTGCGTCGTAGAAACCACGCTCATCGATGGAGAAATCGAAACTGTCGGCGCTGAACAGGCCGGCGTTTTGCGAAGCCGGTCCGTCGCCTTCCGAATCGCCGTGCTCGTAACGCAGCACCATGTCGAAACGGTCGCTGGGCGTCAGATCAAATGCCGCGCGCACCAGTGTGGTATCTGCGGCGCCATGGTCCTCACCGTTAAAGAGATTGGTGTGCCAGCCGTCGTCGCTATTGTGATAAACGGCGATCTTGGCGCCGGCCGCGTCGCTTAACGGTCCCGAGACGACGGCCGAATAGTACTGGTTATTACCGGTTTCGCCGGCGACCTTGGCGTTGATGCTCAGTTCATCGCCCGGCCGGGTGGTGCGCAGCAGAACCGCACCGCCGGTTACGTTGCGACCGAACAGCAAACCCTGCGGGCCGCGCAGCACTTCGACACCCTCCAGGTCGAAGATGTCCAGCACGACACCGCTGTTGATACCGAGATACATGCCGTCGACGAACACGCCGACTGCCGGATCGATAGACGGTATCGAACTGTTGATACCGATGCCGCGAATTGAGAAGTTCGCCGTGCCGCGCGTGGTACCTATGTCCTCGAGCTGCACGCTCGGTGCAACAAAACCCAAAGCTGAAAGATCGCGGATGTGCATGGCATCTAGCTGGCTCTCGCCGTAGGCACTGATCGCAAGTCCGGCATCCTGCACGTCCACTCCACCGGCACGCTTCGTTGCAGTGACAATGATTTCTTCCAGAAATACTTCGCCCGCTCTTTGCGCCTCGACAACGTTCGACAGAAGTGGCAAAGCAACGATCATCGCCCCCGCGATCGACACGCTCACACTGCGCTTGCGCAGATTTGAAATTTGCATCGGTAATCTCCGTCTGTGGATCTGTTGGTTCGCCCCCCGTTGTTGCGACCACAACAAACGCATCAGTTGTGCCACACATACGAGTGATCTTATCGATTCGCCGTATGGTACTGAAAGCGTTTGGATAATGGTACGGGATAAAGTCGAAAATCAGCGCTGCATCACACTGCGGTTCGACCATTTGTTGCGAAAATAATACAAACCCCGGATTCTTGATGTGTCGCCGGCCGAATTGTCGCCGGATCAGCCAAGGTGCGGAAACTGGCTGTGCTCGAGTTCCAGCCGCAGCAGGGCCTCCTTGGTCGGCAAACCGCCGCCGAAACCGGTCAGTTCGCCGCTGGCGCCGATCACGCGGTGGCAGGGGATAATAATAGGTAGCGGATTGCGCGCATTCGCGGCGCCCACTGCCCGCACCGCCTTGGGATTACCGATGCGCACGGCGATATCGCGGTAGGACGCGGTCGAGCCGTAGGGAATCTTCATCAGTTCCTCGAGCACGCTGAGCTGGAACGCCGTACCCGTCGGCCGCAGGTCGAGGTCGAATTCATGCAGCGTGCCGGCAAAATAGGCGGCAAGTTGCTTGCAAACCTCGGCGAACGGCGCCTCGTTGTAAATCCACTCGGGCTCGGGATCGCGCCGCATGGAGCCTTGCGGAAAGCTGACAATTTGCAGAGCTTCACCGTCGCCGGCCAACAGCAATTCGCCGATCGGGGTGGTCAGGTAGCGGTAATACATCAGTTCATCCTCCGGAGTCTTTTAGCGACCCCCACAACAGTTGGGCGGCGTAGGCACGCCACGGGCGCCAGGCTTCGGCGCGCTGCAGCAATTCGGCCGGCGTTGGGCGGCGCGAACCCTCCAGCGCTTTCAACAGACCCAGGTCGCTGGCGGGAAAGGCATCGGGGTATTTCAGGACCCGCATGGCCACGTACTGCGCCGTCCAGTCGCCGATACCTTTTATCGAGCAAAGTGCCTTGCAGAACGCCTGCGGATCCTGCGTCGGATCGAAACCGATTTCACCGGACGCGACTGCGGCCGCCAGGCTGCGAATGGTTTCCGCCCGGCTGCGTATCAGGCCGATGTCGGTCAGTATCGCGCCTTGCAGTTCGGCAGCCGACGGGAAAACGCGTGACAGCTGTGTGTCCGCCACGCCATCCGCAAGTTTCAGAGGTTGGCCATAGACGTCTGCGACACGCCCGGCCATGGTAGTCGCTGCCTTGACGGAAATCTGCTGGCCGAGAATCGCGCGCACCGTGAGTTCGAATCCATGCCAGGCGCCCGGCACGCGCACACCCGCGTTGCCGGCAATCAGTTTGCGCAATACGGCATCGCGCCGCAGCGCTGCCGTGATATCGCCGACCGGTGCGTCCAGGTCGAATGCTTCGCGCGCACGTTGCATGACATCGAATAGATTGTGGGTGGCGATGCCGCGAACGCTTAGTGCGAGATAACCGGGTTCGCGAGCCGGTTGCACCTCGATCACACCGTGCTCGTTCGCGAACGCCAGCGAACGCCTGTATTGTGCTCCGACCACGTGTTCGACGCCCGGCGTGGCGCGTGCCGCGAGAAACTTCAGCATTGCGGGCCAATCGAACGGCATGCGATAGGGCATGCGTAACGTCAGTACGGCGGCGAAGTCAGCCGGTCCCGATTCATTCCTGTCCTTACGCAATGCGCGCGGCGTGCGGCCCCAGGTCTTGCGAAACGCATCGTTAAAGCGGCGCACGCTGCCGTAGCCGGCCGCGCTGGCTACGTGTGTCATCGGCAAACGCGTGTCGTCAACGAGGCGTTTCGCGAAATGCAGTCGTTGCGTATGTGCGACCGCAAGCGGCGACGCACCGAGGTGTTTCGTAAACAGGCGACGCAGGTGCCGGCTGGTTACACCGAGTCGCTCGGACAGTTGCTCGATGTCGCCTTCGTCCAGCGCACCGCCGGCAATGAGCCGCAATCCGCGGCGCACCGTGGTCGAGGTACCGCTCCAGGCAGGGGTTCCGGGTGCGCATTCCGGCCGGCATCGCAGGCACGGGCGAAAACCGGCCTCACCGGCCGCCGCAGCAGTCGGAAAGTATTCGATGTTCTCGCGTTTCGGCGAGTTAGCCGGGCAGATCGGGCGACAATAAATACCTGTCGTACGGACGCCGATGTAGAAACGGCCGTCGAAACGGGCGTCCCGCGCAAGGCGCGCGCGCTCCCAGATTTTGTGTTCCGGCAATGGACGTGGGGTGCTCATGCGGCAGGAGTATACGCCTGCCGGGAGCCCAAACTAGCCGGAATCGGACCTCGTAGGAGCGCGCCTGCACGCGAACGGGAAAAGGCTGATCAATGCGCGTTGTTGCAAGCGCGTCAATGGCGTTCGATTTGACGTTTGCGAAAACGCGGTTCCCCGGGACCTTTTCCCATTGGCGCGCAGGGCGCGCTCCAACAGTGTTTCGAGGGGTCTCTGATTAGCGATCGATGCCACCCATGCACAGGTACTTGATCTCGAGATAATCGTCGAGACCGTATTTCGAGCCTTCCCTGCCCTGGCCGGATTCCTTCACACCACCGAACGGTGCCATGGCGTTCGAGATGATGCCTTCGTTAATTCCGACGATGCCGTATTCGAGTCCCTCGCTCACGCGCCATACGCGCCCGATGTCGCGCGAATAAAAATACGACGCAAGTCCAAACGGCGTGTCATTCGCCATCTCGATGGACTCTTCTTCTGTCTTGAAGCGGAACAGCGGTGCGACAGGCCCGAAAATTTCTTCGTTGAACACGCGCATGTCCGTTTTTACGTTCGTCAGGATGGTCGGATTGACGAAATTCTTGCCGAGATCCGACCGGCCGCCGCCACTGACGACTTTCGCGCCGCGCTTGACGGCATCGTCGATAAAGCGGATCACTTCGTTTGCCGCCTCTTCGCTTATCAGCGGTCCGACATTGACGCCTTCGACCGTGCCATCACCCACCTTGAGTGCCGTCGCTGCCGCCATCAGCTTCTCGGTGAACTCATCGTAAATCCCGTCTTGCACAAGGATGCGATTTGCGCACACGCAGGTCTGTCCGGCGTTGCGAAACTTGCAGATGATCGCGCCTTTGATAGCCTCGTCTACGTCGGCATCGTCGAACACGATGAACGGCGCATTGCCGCCCAATTCCATGGACGTGCGCTTCATGGTCCTTGTGCAGTCAGCCATGAGTTTCTTGCCGACCGGGGTCGAACCGGTAAATGTCAGCTTGCGGACGATCGGATTCGACGTCAGCTCCTCACCAATTTCCTTGGTACGGCCGGAAACCAGGTTGATCACACCGGGGGGCACGCCGGCACGCTCGGCCAGTTCGACAAACGCATGCGCAGACAGAGGTGTGTAGTTGGCGGGTTTGCAGACCACGGCACAGCCAACTGCCAGCGCCGGCGCAATCTTGCGCGCGAGCATTGCATTCGGGAAATTCCACGGCGTTATGCAGGCCACGACTCCGACCGGCTGCTTGATGACAACGACGCGCTTGTCGCTTGCCGGCTCCGGGATGGTGTCTCCGTAGACGCGTTTGCCTTCTTCAGCGAACCACTCGATGTAGCTTGCGCCGTAGGCAATTTCACCACGCGATTCCGCAAGCGGCTTGCCTTGCTCGGCCGTCATAATCTGCGCGAGGTCCTCCTGGTTCGCCATCATGAGGTTGAACCACTTGCGCATGATGCCCGCGCGCTGCACGGCGCTCTTCTTGCGCCAGGATTTCATCGCAGACTCGGCTGCTTCGATGGCTCGTCGCGTTTCTGCCGCGCCGCAGCTGGCCACATCGGCCAGCAACTTGCCGTTGGCGGGATTGTTTACGGCATAGGTTTCGCCGTTATCGCTGTCAACCCATTTGCCATCGATGTAGGCCCGGGTTTTGAGAAGGGATTTATCAGTTAACTTGATGCTCACTCTGAGGTGCTCCGCGGCAATGGACTATTAGGGTCAGCTGAGCAGCATAGAGTTTTGAGCCCAGCGCTTCAATGTCGAGCCGTAAACAAAAACGGCGGAGTGGCCAATGCCACCCCGCCGGTGTATGCAGCCTGATGCGTTAAGGGTTACGCAGCAGAGCGTTGCTGGTTGCGGTCGTTCTTTGCCAGCCACTTCTCGAGGTCTTCTGCGCCACCGATATGCTCACCGCTGATGAAAACCTGCGGTACGGTAGTAGCACCGGCAACGGCCCGCAGTGTCTGGTCCGTATATTCGTGGTTCAGCCGCAGCTCCTCGAAGTCTATACCGGCGTCGCGTAGCAAGCCCTTTGCCTTCACGCAATGCGGGCAACCGTTGCGCGTGAAGACCGTAGCGTTGAGCGGCAAGGCTTCTTTTGGCGCGACGTACTTCAGCAGGGTATCCGCGTCGGAAACGCCGTACGGGTCGCCCGGCTTCTCCGGTTCAATGAACATTTTTTCAATGACGCCATCGCGAACCAGCATCGAGTAGCGCCATGAGCGCTTGCCGAAACCGAGATCTTCCTTGCCGACCAATAGGCCCATTCCTGCAGTGAAATCACCATTGCCGTCCGGCAGGAAGGTGATCTGGTCTGCCTTCTGGCTTTCCTTCCATTCGTTCATAACGAACGCATCGTTGACCGACACGCAGGCAATGTCATCGACTCCGTTCTTGCGGAACAGCGGTGCAAGCTGATTGAACCGCGGCACGTGCGACGATGAACAGGTCGGCGTAAACGCGCCCGGCAACGAGAACACGACGACGGTCTTGCCACCGAAAATCTTGTCGGACGGCACGTCTATCCATTCGGCATCCTTGCGGGTACGAAACGTTACCTGCGGAATACGTTCTCCTTCACGATTCTTTAACATTTAAATCTCCTTGGTAATAAGCACAATTCATAAATAATTCGTTTGATTTCTAGGCCAACATGCTGCGCAGCATCCACGCGTTCTTCTCGTGCACCTGCATGCGCTGTGTCAGCAAGTCCGCGGTCGGTTCGTCGTTTGCTGCATCGGCTGCGGGAAACGCCTTGCGTGCGGTGCGCACCACGGTTTCCTGGCCGACTACAAGCTGCCGGATCATTTCCTCGGCGGATTCATCACCGGTGCCCTCTTCGACCGCCGTCAGCTTGGCAAACTCCGAGTAGGAGCCTGGCGCAGTGATGCCCAGGGCACGAATGCGCTCCGCGATCTCGTCAACGGCCGCGGCCAGTTCCGTGTACTGCTGCTCGAACATCGTATGCAGCGTGTTGAATTGCGGGCCTGTAACGTTCCAGTGATAGTTGTGCGTTTTGAGGTACAGCGTATAGCTGTCCGCCAGCAACTTGGAAAGCTGCGTCGCTATCTTTTTCCGGTCCTTGTCACCGATGCCGATGTCCATCTTCATGAAATTCTCCTCCAGAAACTTTCCAGATAGACGTAGTCTAGGCCTGTTCATTCGATATATAAAATGGAATAATCCGATGGTTATATCCGGTTTTATAGAATATTAGGCGGATCAATGAGATACCCGACCATCAAGCAGCTGCGCTATTTCGCAGCGCTCGAGAATCACGCCCATTTCGGCAAAGCCGCCGCCGATTGCTTTGTCTCGCAGTCCGCATTCAGTACCGCAATCCAGGATCTGGAGACGGTGCTCGGTGCGCAACTCGTTGACCGCACCAACCGGCAGGTTACGATCACGGCCATTGGCCGGGAGGTGGCCGCGCAGGCGCGCGTCTGCCTGCGCGAGTTGGAGGACCTCGTGGAGATTGCCGGACAGCGCCGCGCACCGCTCGCGGGCAGCCTGCGGCTCGGCGTCATTCCGACCATTGCGCCGTTTCTCCTGCCGCGCGTCCTGCCAAAGCTCCGCAAGTCCTACCCGGATTTGAAACTCTACCTGAACGAGGACCAGACACAGCGCATCCACCAGAAGCTGCTGGACGGGGATCTCGACCTGTTGTTGCTGGCCCTGCCGTTCGAGTTGCGCGGCGTCGACGAAATGCCGTTGTTCAAGGACCGTTTTTTTCTCGCCTGCCGGGACGATACCCAGCGAGTCGATCCGTCGCATTACCGGTTCGACCGCCTCGATCCCGATACCATTCTGCTGCTCGAAGATGGCCATTGCCTGCGCGATCATGCGCTCGCCGCGTGCAAGATTCGCGGTACGGAGAAAGTGAGCCGATTTGCCGCCAGCAGTTTGCTCACCCTGGTGGAGATGGTCGACGCCGATCTCGGAATTACCTATCTGCCGGAGATGGCACAGGATTCAGCCTTGCTGCGCAACACACGCGTGAAGATGTATTCGATCGGCGCCAGCTCCTACCGCACGATCGGTTTGGTCTGGCGCAAAGGCAGCGGTCGGGTGGAAGAATTCAAGATGCTTGGCGAGTTCCTGAAGAAGCACTGCGCACCGGAGTTGTAGGAGCGATCAACGCCGCACCCCGTAGGAGCGCGCCCTACGCACGAATGGGAAATGTACTCTGTGGGAGCGCGCCCTGCGCGCGAATGGGAAAAGGCTGGGAAATGCACGTTTTCGCCGACGTTTCGATTGCGTTCGATTCGACGTAGCGAAAACGCGGTTCGTTTGTCAGGTCTTCCCATTCGCGCGCAGGGCGCGCTCCTACGGGGTATTTGCCGCCAAGGATCGCGGCGGCAACGGATGAAAGGAATCGAATGCCAGGTCATCGGCGAAATCCGCCGCGGCAACGTCGCCAGCGAACCACTGCAGGTCGCGTCCCAGCGCCACCGTTTCGCCTACAAACAACATCGCGGGCGCTGCGCTGCCTGCCGCCTTCGCTGCAGAACTGATGCCACCCAGCGTCGAATGCGTGACACGCTGTCGACTGGTCGTGCCGTGCTCGACGAATGCAGCCGGCGTATCTGCACTCAACCCATGCTGCTGCAATTTTGCAACCGTCTCCTCGATCGAACCGGCGGCCATGTAAAGCGCCAGCGTTTGGCCCGGCCGTGCCAGCGATTGCCAGTCGGGGCTGAGGTCGGCATCGAGCTTCGCGGATGCCAAAGTAACGCTGCCACTAATACCGCGCATCGTCAGCGGAATGCCGGCGTAGGCGGCGCAGCCGAGTGCAGCGGATATCCCGGGGACAACCTGGAAGGGAAATCCGGCAGCAGCCAGCGCCTGAACTTCTTCGCCGCCGCGACCAAACACGAAAGGATCGCCGCCTTTCAAACGACAGACACGCTGTCCGCGTTGCACGCGCTCGACCAGCAATTGATTGATCTCATGCTGCGACATAACCGCGCGACCCGTCTGTTTGCCGACACAGATGAACTCCGCTTCCTTGCGCGCGTAATCGAGAACCGGCTTGCTAACGAGACGATCGTATAGGATGACGTCGGCCCGACTGATCAGTTGCTGTGCGCGAATTGTCACGAGGCTTGGATCGCCCGGCCCTGCACCGACGATCCAGGCTTCGCCGTTTGATTGCTGCGACAACGGCGGCGTGTCCATCAGCTCGCGCCGCACGAGCTTCTCGGCTTCACGATTGCGGTTCGCGAGTATGTGTTCGGCGATCGGCCCGTCGAAGAATCGTTGCCAGAAGCGACGACGCTCGTCCATCGTCGTAAATCGCCTCTGGACAATTTCACGCCAGCGCCCTGCTCGCTGCGCCAGTCTCCCGATGCGGGCCGGCAACCACGCCTCGATGCGCGACTTCAACTGCTGCGCGAGGACCGGTGCGTTGCCGCCAGTGCCGATTGCGATCGTGACGGGGGAGCGATCAACAATGGCTGGCAGAATGAACGTCGAAGCTTCGAGATCATCGACGGAGTTGCAGAATATGCCGACACGATTGGCAGCATTGGAGACCGCGCGATTGACCTCGCGATCGTCGGTTGCAGCGACAACGAGACGTTGGTTATGCAGAAACTCCGGCAAGAAGACACCGACATGCCAGTCGATTTCGCGCTGCTCGTACAAGCCGGTTAGCCCGTCATTCAATTCCGGGGCAACTACCGACACGCGCGCGCCCGCGCGCCGCAAGAGGCTGACCTTGCGTTCGGCGACGCCACCGCCACCCACCACCAGGCACGGTTGCCGTTCGAGATTCAGGAATATCGGAAGGTGCTGCATGGACCTGCGCCGGCTTTGATTCAGGGCACCATAGCGCGGCACGGCTTGCGCGAAAAATAGATAAAGGCTCTGGGTCAATAACCTCAGGTCATATGGTTGCAGCCCGGTCATTTGACAAGCCGCCGATGACAGGGCATATAAGTGCGGTATGTTCAAAATCGTCGCAAAAATGATCAGCATGTGTTGCTGCCGAAACTATCGGCGGCCCGCGATGTGCATTTGAACTAATTCAACGCATAACCCACGAATACCAAGCCGCCACGACATCCGAGTCAGGCGGCTTTTTTCGTCTTGCAGGATCCGGCAGCGGCCGGTTGCATTCCGGGACGGGAGTGACTGATGACCCTCAACCAATTGAAATACCTTCTGGGCGTGGTCGACAATGGGCTCAATATCACCACCGCGGCCGAGCGCCTGTTCACCAGCCAGCCGGGTATCAGCAAGCAGTTGCGCCAATTGGAGCAGGAAGTCGGCGTGCAGCTCTTCTCGCGCAAGGGCAAAAGCCTGGTAGCACTGACGCCGGCCGGCGAGTCGGTGGTCGAGTACGCGCGCAAGATCATGCGCGATGTCGACAATATTCGCAGCCTCGGCAAGGAATTGTCGTCAGAGGACGATGGAAGGCTTTCCATCGCAACGACGCACACGCAGGCGCGTTACGTGCTACCCGACATCCTACGGGAATTTCACGAGCGTTTTCCCGGTGTTAACCTGGAGCTGCACCAGGGCACGTCCGAGCAGATCGCGGCGCTGGTCGCGGAAAATCGTGTCGATTTTGCGATCGCGACCGAATCGCGCGACCTGTTCCCGGAACTGAACCTGCTGCCTTGCTATAGCTGGGATCGCATCGTTCTGACACCGCCCGACCATCCGCTGGCGAACGACCCGAGGCCGCTGACGTTGCAGAAGCTGGCGGAACATCCGTTGATTACCTACGTGTTCAGTTCAACCGGCGAGTCTTCATTTCTCAAGGCGTTTGCGGAAGAAGGTCTCGAACCCAAGGTCGTCTTTACGGCGCGCGATGCGGACGTCATTAAAACTTACGTGCGCATGGGTATGGGCGCAGGCGTTATCGCGCCGATGGCGTTGCAGTGCGACGAGCACGAGCGATTTGTGGCTATATCGGCGAAAGGCCTGTTCCCGCGGGTGACGACGTGGATCGGCGTGCCGCGGGATCGGGTGTTCCGGCATTACATGCGGGAATTTATTGCACTTATGGCACCGCACTGGCCGGCGGAGTTGATCGAGCAAGCGGCGTCCGCTGGCTCGCAGCAGGAGGCGGATGAGATTGCGGCCTCCGTGCGGGTGCCGTTGCGGAACGGGTGCACGGAGACGCTGTCGGCCGCGGCGTAGACAATGGCCCGTGATACGGGCGATTTCACAAATCACAGAAGGCGTCCGCCCAACTCGTAGGAGCGCGCCCCGCGCGCGAATGGTGGGACGATTCAAACTCTTCCCATTCGCGCGCAAGGCGCGC
>JBGTHC010000091.1:0-2245 GCA_041746375.1 Woeseiaceae bacterium | reverse complement strand
TCCAGCCGTTCCGAACGAAGACGACACGATTGATCGGGTCACCTTCGCGAAAGAGGACGTGATCTTCTTCGTAAACGGCAAAGCGCGCGGCGTCGTTGAAACGCTTGAGCAGGGTCGCGTCGAGATTGGGCTCGGTGAATTCCTGAAGCTCGTTGAGCGTAATCGTCAATCCGTATGCACGGTAGTTGCGATCGAGAGCTTTTGCGAATCGGGACAGGTCTCTTAGAAGCCGGATCGCCGGGCGAGTTATCTCGAGCACGAGGGCCGTCGAACCATCGCCCGCAACGGAAACGGTGGCCGTTCGCGGCGTACCGGAGAGAAGCGCCATCTCGCCAAAAGAGTTTCCGGCGGGGATCTCGCCGACCTTTACGCGACTACCGTCGTCACCGGTTACCGACGCCTCGAGCCCGCCCTCGACGAGAATGTAAAAGATACTGCTTTCCCACGTACCTTCTGCGACGATGGTCTCACCGGGCGCGTATTCGAGCAGACGCGCATATGGGCCGACCTGCTTGCCGCGATAGCTGCGGCCGAACAGGATGATATCCATGTCGAGTTCGTTTCGAAACTCACCGTTGGGCAATTTCTCTACCAGCTCGGAGACGATGGATACATTCTGAAATGCCTGGATCATCCGCTCGTGATTTTCGATTACACGTGGCATTTCTGAACTCGGATTGAAAGAGTGATATCAGGCAAAACGCGGCGCGAGCACGTAGATGATGACGAGCGCCGCAAGTATGACAAGTAGAACCAATCCCAACACAACGATCCCGCCGATGATCAGCCATTTTACGTAAGCGGGTTCCTTTGCGGGGACTTCGGGTTTTCGAGTTTCGACGACCGGCTCGGGCCGGATCTCGGCGACAAGCGGCTCAACCTTGAGGGGCTCCCGGGATTTGCGGAGACCCATGTCGGACAAGAGCTGGTTGTACATTGTCTGTCCGAGCTGCATCGTCTTGTCGGACCCATCGAATTCTGAGATAGTCGTACGCTTTTCTTCTTCGACGAATGCTTCGCCGCAGCCCGGACAAAACGCCTTAGCCTCATCAACCTGTTCACCGCACCTGCCGCAAGTTTTTGATCCCATCTAATTGGGTCGGTGACACGTCTTGCAGTCAGCACCAACAGCGAACCCGGGCCTGGTCTTTAACACCGGTCGCAGCGCTGCGGCGGCATCATGACAAGTATTGCAATTGATGTGGTAAGCAAGTTCGTTATTCAGGTCTTTAGTAACCTGTTTGCCCCGCTCGGTGTAGGTTGCGGTGGGCATCGTCTTATCATCCGGCACGTTGCCGTCCTGAAAATGGCAGAAACGACATTCGTTTACCTTTTGAGGTGACGCCTGCCAGGACGCAAGTGTCAGCGTAACGTCGCGTTCGGACGTGACGAGCGGCAGTTTCAGCGCCGATTTGGGTTGATCTGTGTGATGACATTCGACGCATCCGATGACGGACTTGCCGTCGGGGCTATACGGCTTGAAAGCGTGCGTGTCGTGATCGAACGGAACTTCGCCGTGTTCCGACTGGCTGTCCTTTCCGAGCGTGAATGATTTCGGGATCTTCTTGTCACCGCTTCCCGCGGCGGCTGGCGGCGCAGCGGTGTTCGTACTCGCCGCAGGTTTTGTATTTGACGCCTTCGTATTTGCCGCGGTATTCGCCGGAGGTGTCGGCGTCGGACGGCCAGCCACCTGGGCCAGACTTATCGGTGTATCGACACCGGTAAGAAGTACCGTTACTGCCAGGAATCCGAATACAAAAACGACTAACAGTTTAGTGAGGTTTCTCATATGTGTCGGCTTATTAAAACTCGCATGCGTTCAGAATGTCAATGTTCTTACGGATGCCGGGCGCGAAGGTTTTGAAACGATCAGAACGGGCTTCCCGGAAGCATGTTAAAACCGGAGCCCGTGTGGCATCGAGCGCAAGTGGTCATGTTGGTCGGGTCGTTTCCGGTGAATGCTCGCGATCCGTTATGACACGACGCGCAATTATTTCCCGGCCGCGTGTGCTGCTGGGCAAGAATGTTCGTCACCTGACTTCCTTGCGGCGCACCCGAGGCTCTTACCGAATGACAATCGGCGCAGTTCAGACCCTGCGTACCAGAGTGATCGCGGTGGCTGAAGACCGCCTTAAATACATAGCGTCCCACCGGTGTCCGGCGATAGGGCGCGACCTCGTGACAGACATTGCATGAACCGATCTTGCTCTCAGGCGTGTGACAGGTGTAACACGTCGTGTGTGCA
>JBGTHC010000090.1:0-12412 GCA_041746375.1 Woeseiaceae bacterium | reverse complement strand
GGCCATACATCTTCCTCTGGATTAGGCTGACCGGACTTACCATAACCCGGTCTGGTGGCTGCCTAGTATAACGAAGCACTCGGAGCAAAACGTGATTACGGTCACGGAAAACTTTCGAAAAATCCAAGATTTGCTGGCTATCGCTGTTGCGGATGCGAAGCGGCCGGCCGGGTCGGTTCAACTGCTCGCCGTGAGCAAATCGCAACCGGCCGCGCAGGTCCGGGAAGCAACGGCGTCCGGCCAGCAGCATTTCGGCGAGAACTTCGTGCAGGAAGCCCTGGACAAAAAGGAGGAGGTCGGTCAGGACGACCTCGTCTGGCATTTCATCGGTCGGCTGCAAGCGAACAAGACCCGACCTGTCGCCGAGCACTTCGACTGGGTGCATACGGTGGACCGGCTAAAGACAGCGAGGCGCCTGAGCGAGCAGCGTCCTTACTATGCGGGCGATCTCAATATCTGCATCCAGGTCAATATCGATGGCGAGCCGGGCAAATCGGGCGTGCCCCCGGACGAACTGACGGCGCTGGCCACTGCGATCTCCGGATTAACAAGGCTGCGCTTACGGGGACTTATGTGCATACCCGTCGTCCGCCACGGCATCGAGTCGCAACGAGAGCCGTTTCGCAGGTTACGGCAGTTGAGCGAAGCGCTGGCCGCATCCGGCATTGCGACGGATACACTCTCAATGGGGATGTCCGCCGACTTCGAGGCAGCGATTCTCGAAGGGGCAACGATCGTACGAATCGGCACGGCGCTGTTCGGCGCGCGCCAGCAGCCGGGTACTCTCATATAGTGCGCCGGATATGGAGAGGAACGAAATGACGCGCAAGACAATCGGCTTCATCGGCGGCGGCAATATGGCGCGAGCAATCGCCGGCGGACTCGTTCGCAGTGGTTTCGGCGCCGCGAACATACTGATCGCGGAGCCACTTCCCGGGCAGCGCGAGCTGTTGCAGCAACAATTTCCCGGATCGCTGGTCACAGCAAACAACAACGATGTCGCGGCCGATGCCGGCGGCCTGGTGCTTGCCGTAAAGCCCCAGATTCTCGGTCTCGTCTGCCGTGACCTGCGCAACACCGTGCAGGATCGCAAACCGCTGGTCATTTCCATCGCCGCGGGGCCGACAGCGAGGGACATCGACAACTGGCTTGGCGGCGGCCTGGAAATTGTTCGGGTCATGCCGAACCAGCCGGCCCTCATCGACCAGGGCATCTCTGCCATGTGCGCCAATAAGAAGACCGACGAACTCGGCCGAATACTTGCCGAACGGATCATGTCGGCCGTCGGACAGGTTGTCTGGATCGACGACGAGTCGCTCCTCGATGCAGTGACTGCTGTATCCGGCACCGGGCCTGCCTACGTTTATCTGCTCCTCGATATAATGATCGACGCGGCAATCCAACTTGGTATCGATCCGGCGACCGCGCGCACGCTTGTCGTGCAGACAGCACGCGGAGCGGCGTCGCTGGCGATGGCTGAATCCGAATCGATCGGATCATTGATCGACAGAGTGCGATCGCCCGGAGGTACAACGACTGCAGCGTTCGAGTGCCTCGATGCTGCCGGCGTTCGTGATATCTTTGCGACGGCAATTACCGCAGCCAGGGATCGAGCAAGAAGCCTCGCCGAAGAAGCGCGGCATACCTGACGGGAGCGAAGCGAGAATACGATGCCAGAGGCCATCTACTTTATTGTCAGGACGCTGACGCAACTGTTCCTGTTACTGTTGCTGTTGCGGTTCTGGTTGCCCTGGCTGCGAGCCGATTTCCGCAATCCCGTCGCGCAAGGTATTTTGCGCATTACCTCGCCATTGGTCATACCGATACGCCGCCTGCTACCTTCAATCGGCCGTCTCGACACGGCTACGATCCTGTTGACTTTCGTCGTTCAGTTTCTTGCCGTCGTGCTGTTGCTGGCCATCCTGAACCGGATGGCCGACCCGTTCACCATTGCATTGGTTTGCATTATAGAGCTGGCGATACTGAGCCTGAACCTGTTCTTCTTCGTAATCCTTATTCGCATCATCCTGAGCTGGATTTCGCCCGATAATTACAATCCCGTCACGGCCTTGCTCACCACCATTTCCGAGCCGATTCTCAGGCCGTTTCGACGACTTATTCCGCCTGTCGGGGGATTCGACATTTCGCCCATATTCGCGATTGTGCTGTTGCAGGCAGTGGTGATCTTTCTGCGCACATTGAAACCGATTGCCGTTTGAGGGACCCGCGGGTCCATTGACCCGGCCGAATGCACAGGCGGTACGGCCAGGGAGTTGAGCGCCGCCTGCCGTACGCGCAGCGGCAATGACAGACAAAAAAAGATGGCCTATAGTCCGAGGTTGGCTGACAGGGGTAATCCTTTGGGGGGATGACAAAAATGACACGACACAGCGCAACGATTGCCGCAGCCGTACTTTTGCAGGTGGCCGCGTGTAGCGGTCCTGGCGAGAATGCCACCGTGCCACAGGCCGAGCCGGCCGCCGCCTCTTCCATCGATATCGGTAGTCACGTTGTGCATTTCAGCGCTCAACTGACTGATCGTTTGCCGCCCGAGATTGCGAGCCTTTACAACATTGTGCGCAGCAAGAACCGGGCGATGCTGAATGTATCGATCATCAGCAATGAAACCGCAGCATCGGTCCCTGCGACCGTAACGGTGAAGACAGTCAATCTGACGGGACAACTCAAGACTGTTAACATGCGCAGGATTCAGGAGCAGGAAGCGATTTATTACATTGGCGAAACTCCGGTATCCAATCAGGAAACCCTGGTCTTCGATATCAGCGTCACGCCGGAAGGCGAGACTCAGTCGTCCGAAGTTCGCTTCAAGAGGGACTTCTACACAGATCGATAGCATCGTGTTGATAGCCAGGGAACGGGAATACAGGCGTTTTTGCCTTACCTAACCCTGGTACTTGTGATATGGTCGCGCAGATTTTTTCTGCGGGCCCGGGCCCGATTCGTTATTTTCAGGAGACTCTTTATTTATGGCAGCAAAAGACAAGGCAGGCGCTAGCAATAGCAAGGCGCCGACAAAATCCGAAATATTTGCGCAGATCGCATCGGACACCGGACTGACCAAGAAGGACGTGTCAGCTGTATTTGATTCGTTGTCGGCCCAGATCAAGAAGAGCCTCGGCGCACGCGGTCCCGGACTATTCACGATGCCCGGCCTGTTGAAGATGCGTGTGGTCAAGAAACCGGCGACGAAAGCTCGCAAAGGCGTAAATCCGTTTACCGGCGAAGAAATGATGTTCAAGGCCAAGCCTGCTTCGAAAACGGTCAAGGTAGCTGCCCTGAAGGGCCTGAAAGATATGGTCTGATTGACTCCTGGCAGCTCGTTTTGCAATGAAAAAAACCGGGCTTGCCCGGTTTTTTTCTGCCCGCCAAATACACCCGCGGACGTTGCCCTGGATGCATGCTGTTGAAACTCACGGGAATCAGGCGATCCCAACATGCTCACCGATGAAAGTTTCTACCGCGACTCGCAAGGGCACCAGTTTGCCGTGAAAAAAATGCTCTGTTCCTGAAAACACCTTCAATTCCGGGCCGGCTTCAAGACCGTTGAGCCACGCAATGGTTTCGTCGACATCGACAAGCTCATCCTGATCGCCTTGAATGACAAGCCACGGGCAAGACGGCATTGGACCGGCATGGCGTCCGATACGCGACATAGCGGGTGCGACGCTCACGACTCCGTCGGCGTCGCATTCGGCGGCCGCCGCGATTGCGACGGCAGCGCCGAAAGAGAAACCGGCCAGCCAAAGAGGCACTCCGGGATAGCGCCCTGAGAGCCAGTGGATGGCCGCAATCGCATCGGCGAGTTCACCGCGTCCATTGTCGAAACTGCCGGCACTTTCTTCGACACCGCGAAAATTGAACCGCAGGGCAGCAAATTTCCGGTTAACGAATGCCCGCGCAAGCGTATGTGCAACCTTGTTGCGCATAGTGCCGCCGTGCAACGGGTGTGGATGGCAAATTGCCGCTGCGCCGATTGGTTTACGTTCGGCGGGCCATTCGAGTAATCCCTCGAGCTGACCGGCAGGGCCCGCGAGGAGAAGGTCTTCGGATTCGGGTGCAGCACTCATGGATAGCTCCTGTCATTCGTCAGGCTCTGGCGGCCGACCGCCGCAAATAGTCGCCTGTCAAGCCGTTATTACTGTAAAATTATGATCTTATGATACTGCTCAAGTGTCGGTGCTGCGAAGCCGGTAATTCTTCCCCGGAGTACCTGCATGCCTGAACTATCCGCCGCCATGTTCGCTGTATTGGCAATCCTCTTCGGCGTCGGCGTACTGGCTGGTTGGCTTTTTCGTGGCGATCGATGTGCTCGCGAGAAAATTGCGGTCAATGCCGGCTGGCAGGAGCAATTCGAAGCACAGCAAGCGGAAACGCGACGACTCTCTGAGCAAAACAGGGGCTTGATGCAGCAGACCAATCAACATCAGGCATCCGAAAAGGATCTTTCCAGGCGTTGCAAGGAGCTTGCGATATCTCTTAAAGCTGCGATCGAGCGCCGCGATGAGTTGCAGCGCCAGGTGAAGGATGTAAGAAGCAACCTGGAAACGGCGCTCGAACAACGTACCCGGCTACAAACCGATATGCGAAGTCGAGACGTACGCAACGACACGACTGCGAATGCGATGCGCGAAAAGGACAACAAGATTTTCAAACTGAGTCGCGAACTCACGAGCTGGCAGAACCGGGTCCCACCGCTGGTGGCGAAATACCGTGAACGCGAACTCGAAATGAAAGAGCTGCAGTTCGAGCTCGAACAGGTCCGCGAAAAAGGTCGCGAAATAGATGACTTGCAGATCGAATTGTCACGAGCGCGGGATCGAATCGTCGAACTGGAAACCCGGCCACAACCTGAACATACGCGGATTGAACCCTTTGACGCCAACGCAGTGGCGAGAGAGCTCGATGCGTCCCTCGATGCTTCCCTCGATGCGTCCAATGAGCAGTTCAATGAATCAACCGAGCCGGACCTGGCCGATTTGCAAGACCAGATCGGTGACGAAGGTCGCTCGCCTCTGTCGGGTAACGGTCGTTACGGGCTTGAGTTCCTGGTGGAGCGCCCTCGCGCCACGCAAGCACGCGATGACCTTAAGGCAATCAAGGGTGTCGGACCGGCGATAGAACGCACCTTGAATGACCTCGGCTTTTATTGCTTTGAGCAAATTGCGTCAATCAGCGAATACGACATCGACCGTATTGCCGAGCGCCTGAAGGGTTTCCGCAGTCGCATATATCGCGAAGACTGGATAGGCCAGGCGCGGATCTTGCACTACCAGAAGCATACAGTCGGGCCGCCGGCCTGACGGCGGCCCGGCTCGAACTCCTGTTATTGGCCTGGCGTGCCTTTTAGCGCCGCGAGTTCGACCTCGAATACCAGGGTCGCGTCCGGCGGAATTACATCGCCGGCACCCCGCGAGCCGTATGCCAATTCCGGGGCGATGGTAAGTTCGCGAACTTCACCAACCCGCATGCCAGCGACGCCGCGATCCCATCCCTGAATAACGCGCCCTGCCCCGATGGGAAACTCGAAGTGCTGGCCACGATCGACAGAACTGTCAAACTTGTCACCCCGATTGTCGGCTGCATCTTCGTCGTATAGCCAGCCAGTATAGTGGACGACCGCAACTTGTCCGGCTTGCGCCACGTCTCCATGTCCCGCAGTCACTGTTTTGTAACTGAGGCCCGGTACTATTTCTGCCGACTGACCTGTCGCCATTTCTTCTGCCTCCTGTTGTGGCGCGACCTGCGGGTCGGCCGATTCGCTCTCACGGGTTTCCGGCTCCGGCCCGCCGCAGGCAGCGACCATTACAACGATGGAAACCAGCGAGGCACACTTCAATGCTTTCATGGATAGAGATTCCTTATGTGCGAAATTCATCGAAATTGCAGCAGGCAGTCGGCCGCAGCACTTAGTCCGGCTTCTGGAAATCAAGCGACGCGGAGTTAATACAATAACGCAGTCCGCTCGGTTGGGGCCCGTCCTCGAATACATGGCCCAGATGGGCGCCACAATTAGTGCACACCACCTCAACCCGATTCATGCCATGACTTGTATCGCGCACAGTCCGCACATTATCGCCGGCCAATGGCAACCAGAAGCTTGGCCAACCTGATCCGGAATCGTACTTGTGCTGTGAGCTGAACAATTCGCTGCCGCAGACGATGCAGGAGTATGTGCCGTCTTCCTTGTGATCCACATAGCGCCCGGTAAAAGCTCGTTCCGTACCTTTTTCCTGGGTGACACGATACTGTTCATCGGTCAGGCGACTACTGAGGGCGTTTTTAGATTCGGGCGTTCGACTCATGGATTTGTTGCCACCGTTGCGGACCAGCCAAGTCTAGCAGGTTGTAGAAACCGAACAGGCACACGGGGTCTCCCGTCCGGTCATGCAGAGTCCGCCCGACCGCCGGCTGGGAGTTTCTCTGTGGCGATGTCGAGAAGCAACTGGTTCATGCGGCGTACGTAAGCTGCCGGATTCGCCAGCGGCGTACCTTCGGCGAGCAGTGCATGATCCAGGATTACGTTTGCCAAAGCCTCGAATTGCCGCTCATCCGCTTCGTCAGACAGTCGCATAACCAGTGGGTGTTCGATATTGATTTCAAGCAGCGGCTTCGACTCGGGCAGCGGCTGACCGGCAGCTTCGAGCATGCGCCGCAACTGGGGGGTCAGATCCTTTTCGTCGGCAATCACGCAAGCGGGCGAATCTACCAGCCTCTGACTCACGTTGACCGCATCCACGCGCTCCTTGAGTACCTTCTTGATTTTTTTCAGGAGTGGCTTGTGCGCATCGTTGCCGGCGTCCTGGGAAATCTTGCCATCTCCTTCCGGCATCGCCAGATTGCCTCTACCGACATCGTGCAGCTTCTTGCCCTCGTACTCCGGCAGCTGGTCAACGATCCAGGGATCGATCCTGTCGGTCAAAAGCAGCACTTCGATACCTTTTTGGCGCAATTGTTCGAGATGCGGGCTGGCGCTCGCCGTTGCATGGCTTTCCGCCAGAAGGTAGTAGATCTTGTCCTGGTCCTCGCCCGCCCGGGACAGATAATCGGCAAGCGACTGGTCCTGCTTTTCCGTCGCGCTACGGGTCGTCGAGAAGCGCAGCAGCCTGACCAGCTTGTCCGCATTCTGCGTGTCCTCAACAATGCCTTCCTTGATGACCTGGCCAAACTCGCGCCAGAACGTTGCATAGTTTTCCGGCTCATCGGCAGACATCTTCGACAGCATGTCGATGACACGGCGTGTAAGTGCGTTTTTGATTGCGTCGATTTCGGCGTTTTGCTGCAGCGTCTCGCGCGACACGTTCAATGGCAGGTCAGAGGAATCAATGACGCCCTTTACGAATCGCAAGTAAAGCGGCAGGAATTGCTCGGCCTGGTCCATGATGAAAACGCGCTGTACATACAGCTTGAGGCCCCTTGGCGCCTCTCGATTCCACAGATCGAATGGGGCTCGCGACGGCAAGTACAGCAAACTGGTGTACTCACGCTTCCCCTCGACACGATTATGACTCCAGGCCAGGGGGTCGGCAAAATCGTGCGACAGATGCTTGTAGAACTCCTTGTACTCGTCTTCGCTGACATCGCTCCGCGAGCGAGTCCACAAGGCCGTTGCCGAGTTTACAGGCTTTGCATTGTCATCCTGCTTCCCGGCCTCTTCGAGGTGCACCGGAAAAGCAATGTGGTCTGAATACTTTCGAATCAGCGTTTCGAGGCGCAGCGCCTCGACAAACTCTTTCTCGGATTCCTTAAGGTGCAAAGTCACCGAGGTTCCACGCTCACTTCGCGTCACGGACTCGATCGTGAATTCGCCCTGGCCGTCCGACTCCCAGCGGAGGGCATCCTCCGCGGCCAATCCGGCTCGACGGGTTTCAACGACTACCCGGTCGGCAACGATGAAAGCTGAATAAAAGCCAACGCCGAACTGACCAATCAGCCTGGCATCCTTGCGCGAGTCGCCGGTCATTTGCTGCAGAAACTCAGCCGTGCCGGAGCGCGCTATCGTTCCGAGGTTGTCGATCAGTTCCTGCCGGGACATGCCGATGCCGTTGTCGACCACCGAGATAGTGCCGGCTTGCGGGTCGCGGATGACACGGATAGTCAGGTCAGGTGCATCGCCCAGCAGGTCGGGCTGCGCAAGTGCCTCGAAACGCAGCTTGTCGGCGGCGTCAGACGCGTTGGAAATCAGCTCCCGGAGAAATATTTCCTTGTTGCTGTACAACGAATGAATCATCAGGTGCAGCATTTGCCGCACTTCGGTCTGAAAGCCCAGTGTTTCGCGGTTTCCCGTAGATGTCATTTGCCAAAACCCGTCAGAGGCGGTGCCCGTACCAAAAGAGATACGATAGTGGCGGATCGCCGGATTTCAAGAAGATCGGGCGAAAGATACGGACAGGGCGGGCGATGACTAACGGGGTGCAGACGGGTGCGAGCGGGATTTTTTGCTCAGGAGCGGGCGGCTGCCCGCCGCGGGTTACTGACAGCAGCCCTGTAGAGCGATGACACGAGCAGCAGGGTCACGGCGGCGAGTGCGAGCGGCGGCTGACCTATGGCAAGGAGAACGCCCAGCCCCGACAACGTAATCCACAGACTCAATAATAGTAGTGCACGCAACACGCGACGCAATTGTTCGCCGGCAGACGCCATAGCGAAGAACATGTCTTCAAGATCGTCAAGATACTGAGCCAGGCGTTCCATGTCTGTGCACTCTGCCGATTTGTCAGCGGGCAATCGATAGTAAGGGATCAGGACGGCTGGAACCGTCGTCGTTTTCCCGGTCGGTCTCCCCGCTAGCCTGTAACTGCTCGGCCTCCTGCATTGCTTCAGTATTCGACTGTTTAGCATGCGCAATAGCGCGGTGAAAAAGCTGCCAGCGTTGACGTGCCGAGTCACTTTTCCAGGCGTTGAAAGAAGGCTCATTTTTCACGAACTTGTTTGGCATGGTCGGCATCGAGAAGGAGGAAATTCACTTGAGGCAGAGTATAGAGATGCTTTTTCAAAACCGCCGTGAGGCAATTCACAGCTTGCCTCGGAAGTTGTCGGCTGCTTTTCAAAATTGATTGAACTGCGATGCAAGCATGCAGAATACACCGGCAAATGCAGCAACGTAATGTCGGTGAATCAAGACAAAGGGGGAGTGCTGAGGTATTCCGTGCGATACGCGAATGCAGGGGTCGTGCTAGCTATCGGACCAGCTACGCTTAACCTGTTCGGTCCAGTTGCGATAACCCTTCCAGGTATAGAGGGTAGGATCGAGTCCGCCACGGCGACGACCGGGGGCCGGCGAATTGGAAATCCATTTGCGATATTTTTGCCAGCCATCGGCGTCGCGCGAGTCACCCGCGTGAAGTCCGGGTTGTCGTTCTTCGGACTCGCCCTGATTCACGGAAGCGGTTTCGCTCGCTTCGCCAGTCCAGCTCTGATCCTTGGTGTCCTGCATGCGACCGTATCCAGGTGATGACAGGTACGCATGCTACGTTGCGGCGACCCTTATACGAAGGAACCAAGTCACAATGCAGTTATCCATTTTTATTCTTTTTATTAGTTACTTAGACGCGCTTTTTACTTAATAACCCGGTGCTGGCCGACGCTGCCTGAATGGCGCTATGCGGAGCGTCGCGCAGTTCCCCGGAGCACGCGGTAGCACGGCGAATAGCTGGCAGCCGCCAGTTTCATGCGCCCGGCATCGACGAACGCGGCCAGCAAGCGATCGAGCAGCGTCATGATGCGTTCCGAACCGTAGATCTCAAAGGGCCCTTTGCGTTCGATCTCGGCGATCGTGTCTTCTTTCACGTTCCCCGACACAATGCCGGAAAAAGCACGACGAAGATTGGCGGCCAATATATGTACAGGCAAACCTTCGGTGAGATTCAAAGCCCGCATTGAATCATGCGATGCAGTGAACGGCTTCTGGAACTCTTGATCGATCGCCAGGCGCCAGTTGAAATAATACGCGTCGCCGTGCTCAAAACGAAAGTCACGTACCCCCTTCAGTCCGGTAACCATACTTCTGGCAACAGCTTCTGAATCGTCAATTATAATTGAGTATCGTCGACGCGCCTCTTCACCCAGGGTTGCTGCTATGAACTCATCAATCAATTGAAAGTACGCAGCACTCTCCGGCGGACCGGTCATGATCAACGGTAATGGCAGATTCCGGTTGGACGGGTGCAGCAGGATTCCCAGCAGGTACAAAATTTCTTCAGCCGTACCTACGCCGCCGGGAAAAACAATAATCCCGTGACCCACACGAACAAAAGCCTCCAGCCGCTTCTCCATGTCAGGCATGATGACCAGCGCATTGACTATCGGGTTCGGCGACTCGGCAGCGATGATGCCGGGTTCGGTTATACCAATGTATCGCCCGTTGCGAATTCGCTGTTTCGCGTGGCCGATGGTCGCACCCTTCATCGGGCCCTTCATGGCACCGGGACCGCAGCCGGTGCAAATATTCAAGCTTCGCAGACCGAGTTCGTAGCCGACCTTTTTCGTATAGTCGTACTCGTGCCGGCTTATCGCATGGCCTCCCCAACAGACCACCAGATTGGGCGTGGCCGGCAGTTCGAGAAGTCTTGCATTACGAACGATATGAAAGACGGCGTTGGTGATGTTTTCCGACGTTTGCAGATTGAAGCGATTGCTTTCGCGGATTTCATTATTGGTAAAAACGACATCACGCAAAACCGCGAAAACCTGCTCGCGAATGCCGCGAATCATGCGGTCGTCGACGAACGCGGATGAAGGCGCCCCACGCAGGGACACTTTCAGTCCTCGGTCCTGCTGTATGAACTCGACGCTGAAATTGTGGTACTTCTGCAGGACCGCCCGGGCGTCATCCGTATCGCTACCGGAATTAAGCACGGCCAGGATACAGCGCCGCAACATGGGATAGAGGCCGCCCGCACCTTCATCGCGCAATTGCGCTGCCTCGAACTGCGACAATACTTCGAGGCTGCCTTCCGGCCAGACTTCAGCGTCAACCGTACGATCGCTGGTGGCGCGGATGCCGGCTTTCAATAGCTCAGGATCGATCGCATTTTCTCCTTACGGCAGAATCTCTATCGGCACTCTGTCGGGTGTCATGAGCCAGATATCGATCATGTCCGAATTCGATACCGCGATGCAGCCATTGGTCCAATCTGCCTGGCGGTAAAAGGCGGCAGAATAGGTCGGAACATTCGGCTGGCCGTGAATCATGATCTGGCCACCCGGTGAAAGGCCTTTCAGCTCAGCCTCGCGGCGATCCCTCGCGTTCGGATACGAGATTCGGATCGACAAAAAATAATCACTGCGATCGTTGCGTAAATCCAGCCAGTAGAGCCCTTCCGGAGTCCGGTTGTCGCCTTCCTCCTGTTTATGCCCGATCGGTTCATTCCCCAGTGCAATATTGAACGTACGAAAAGCCGTACCGTTCTGCAACAGATGCAATTTGCGATTTTCTTTTTCCACCAGCACTTTGTCGGCCAGCGGAAAATCCGCAGCATGACCATTAACGGCAGACATCGCCACGTACGCCAAAATTAGCGCGTTTGCAATCCATAGCTTGCCAGCATCGATACGAACACTGTTGCACATACTCTTTTGACAGCTCCTGACCATTAGAGAGTTCCCTGACTAACGCGGCAAGAGCCTAGCAAACCGGGCGCAGCCTGCAAACTGACCGCTGCCCATTCCAGGAACCCGTAGCGATTGGCAATGGCCCAACCGGCACCGCAAACGATTCCGGCATCCCCCGGACTCAATACCGGGCTTAGTTATTTCCCCTTAGTTAAAGCTAGGAACGTCAGCCGTCGTTACGCACCAGCTCCGGAAAGCTCAATCGCGTACCAAGTCTCACGTTATGCAGGTCCAGCTCCGGGTTGTACTGGCGGAACAGCCATACCGGCACATCGTAACGTTGTAACGCCAGTATCCATACCGATTCACCCGTTGCCACGACATGCTCGCGAACACCGGTGATCGTATAGTCACGAAAAAAGGCGTCCTGCTGCTCCTTGTGGAACACGCTGCGCCGGTTTTCGAAGGTCTCCGCTTCCGTTTGTGAGAGGTCAACCCTGATCCTTTGCCCGACTTCGACCGGCGTACGGAATGCCAGTCCGTTGAGGTCGCGCAGACGTTGCGTGCGAATGCCCAGCCAGTCGGCGAAATGCCCGAGCGTTTCCAGCGGGTGCACTTCAATGGTCTGGTCTTCTGCAATGGTGTAATCGCTTGGGTCAGACAGCATGGTTTGCTGCAATGACGCGGCGAGGCTTGCGGCCGGGTCGTCCGCGAGTGCGCCCGGCTCCTCTGTCTCCTCCTGCGGTACGGCGGCGATCGCCGGCAGCTCACTGAGATCGGGTTGCGGCACAACGGCGGGCGACGGCTCCGGCTGCGCCGCCGGAGGGGGCACATCGGCCAC
>JBGTHC010000089.1:0-15775 GCA_041746375.1 Woeseiaceae bacterium | reverse complement strand
CGGCGGTTTGCCGTCGTACCCGCATCCCTGGTTGATGCCGGACTTCTGGCAGTTCCCGACGGTGTCGATGGGCCTGGGTCCGATGATGGCAATTTACCAGGCGCGTTTCATGCGCTACCTCGAACACCGCGAGATGATCCGGGCCAGCGATCGCAAGGTCTGGTGTTTTCTCGGTGACGGTGAAATGGATGAGCCCGAATCGATGGGCGCTATCACTATGCCGGTACGTGAAGGGCTCGACAATCTCGTGTTTGTGGTCAATTGCAACCTGCAACGCCTGGATGGGCCGGTGCGCGGCAACGGCAAGATCATCCAGGAACTGGAAGCGGCGTTCGGCGGCGCCGGATGGAATGTCATCAAGGTAATCTGGGGTTCGCGTTGGGATCCGCTGCTGGCGCGTGATCACCACGGGCTGTTGCGCCGCACGATGGAAGAATGCGTGGACGGCGAATACCAGAACTTCAAATCGAAGGGCGGTGCTTACGTTCGCGAGCATTTTTTCGGTTGCTACCCGGAGACCAAATCGATGGTCGCGGATATGTCCGACGACGAAATCTGGCGCCTGAATCGCGGCGGCCACGATGCGCTCAAAGTGTACTCGGCTTATCACAGTGCCGTTCAGCACAAAGGCCAGCCGACGATCATCCTGGCGAAAACGGTCAAGGGTTTCGGCATGGGAGCGGCGGGCGAAGGCCAGAACATCGCTCACCAGCAAAAGAAGCTCGATGTCGAGGCGCTCAAGATGTTTCGCGACCGCTTCAACATTCCGGTGTCCGACAAGGATATCGACGACGTGCCGTACTGCAAGCCGGCAACCGACAGCGATGAGATCGAGTACCTGCAGGAACGCCGCAAGTCGCTCGGGGGCTATTTGCCGCAGCGGCGCAACAAACCGAAACCGCTCAAGGTGCCGCCACTGGAAATTTTCAAGACGCAGCTCGAAGGTACCGGTGAGCGCGAAGCCTCCACCACGATGGTTTTTATCCGGCTGCTCACTGCGCTGATTCGCGACAAGAACATCGGTTCACACATCGTGCCGATCGTGCCGGATGAGGCGCGCACCTTCGGCATGGAAGGCATGTTCCGCCAGGTCGGCATCTACTCGTCAAAAGGTCAGTTGTATACACCGCAGGATGCCGAGCAACTGATGTTTTACAAGGAAGACAAGAAAGGCCAGATTCTCGAAGAGGGTATCAACGAGGCCGGCGCTTTCTGTTCGTGGCTGGCATCCGGCACTTCGTACACGAATCACGACATTCACACGATACCGTTCTACATCTATTACTCGATGTTCGGCTTCCAGCGTATCGGCGATTTCATCTGGGCCGGCGGCGACCAGCAGGCGCGCGGGTTCCTCATCGGCGGCACCGCTGGTCGCACGACGTTGGCGGGTGAGGGTCTGCAACACCAGGATGGACACAGCCTGGTATTGTCTTCCACGGTGCCGAATTGCGTATCCTACGACCCGACGTATGCCTACGAACTCGCCGTCATAATCCAGGACGGGATCCGTCGCATGATCGGCAACGGCGAGAATATTTTTTATTACGTCACCTGCATGAACGAAAACTATGTGCATCCGCCGATGCCATCCGGTGTCGAGGACGGCATTCTCAAGGGCATGTACCTTCTGCACGTCGGCGGCAAGGGGCAGGTGCGCGTACAGCTCATGGGTGCCGGCACCATCCTGCGGGAAGTAATAGCGGCGGCTGAACTGCTGGAAGAGGACTTCAACATTCCGGCTGATATCTGGTCGGTTACCAGTTTCAACCAGTTGCGCCGCGATGCGCTGGAAGTCGAGCGCTGGAACCAGCTCCATCCGACCGACGCACCGCGTCGCAGCTACCTCGAATCCTGCCTCGCCAAGCGGGAGGGACCTTACATTGCCGCAACCGACTATATGAAAATCGTGCCTGACCAGATCCAGCGCTGGGTGCCAGGCCATTTCGTGTCGCTGGGTACGGACGGTTATGGACGCAGCGACGCACGCAAAGCGTTGCGGCGCTTCTTCGAAGTCGACAAGCATTACATCGCCGTCGCAGCATTGAAAGGGCTGGCTGACGACGGCAAGCTGGATCAGAAAACCGTCGGTGAGGCCATTCGCAAGTACGGCATCGATCCGGAAAAGCCGGACCCGGTGACACTGTGACCGGAGCGACGCAGTGACGGACACTATCGACATCAAGGTACCGGATCTCGGCGACTTTTCCGGCGTCGAGGTCATCGAGATCCTGGTCAAGGCCGGCGATCGGGTTGCCAAAGAAGGCGGACTCATTACGCTGGAAACCGACAAAGCGGTGATGGACGTGCCTGCGGAACAGGACGGCGTGATCGCCGAGATCTCTGTCAAGCCCGGCGATCGCGTCTCCAGCGGCGACATCATCGGCCGCATGGAGGCCGGCGGCGGGGACAGCTCCGAAGCAAACGCCGGGGATAAGAGCGACAAGCAAAAGGACGATGTGCAAAGGGACGATGCACAACCAGGCGACAAAAAGGACATTAAAGACAAAGGCGCCGAGGACGTTGCCGGCGATACCGAGTCCGACAACGAGTCCGATAAAAAAAACGACGCACAGGAACTCGGCAGGCGTGAGAAACGCGAGGAGCGCCCGGCGCAACCTGCTGCGGAGGGGCAGAAGGGCACCCTCCCGGCGGCAAGCAGCGCCATCGATGAAGCGGGATTCGCGCGTGCTCACGCCAGTCCTTCGGTACGCAAGCTGGCGCGCGAACTGGGTGTCGATCTCGCCCGGGTAAAGGGCAGCGGTCCGAAATCTCGCATACAGCACGAGGACGTCAAGGCTTTCGTCAAGTCCGTGCTGACCGGCGCAGGCACGGCAGGCGGAGCGGCACTGCCAAAAGTGCCGAGCATCGATTTCAGCAAGTTCGGCGCGGTCGAGGTTGAATCCCTTACCCGCATCCAGAAGATTTCCGGGCCACGGTTGCAGGCAAGCTGGATCAACGTCCCGCATGTTACCCAGCACGACCTTGCTGACATCACCGATCTCGAAGCCAAGCGCCAGGAACTGAAGGGCGCGGCGAAGGAGCGCGGCATCAGCCTGACGCCGCTGGCGTTCGTCATGCGCGCCTGTGTCGCAACATTAAAGGAGTTTCCGCGGGCGAATACGTCGTTGTCAGACGATGGTGAGAGCCTTGTTTTCAAGAAGTACTGTCACCTCGGTTTTGCTGCGGATACGCCCAACGGACTGATGGTCCCGGTGATCCGCGACGCTGACAAGAAAGACGTGTACGAGATCGCCAAGGAGCTTGCCGAGCTGTCCCAGGCAGCGCGCGACGGCAAATTGAAGGCGGCCCAGTTACAGGGCGCCAGTTTCACTATTTCCAGTCTCGGCGGTATCGGTGGCACAGCGTTCACACCGATCGTGAATGCTCCCGAAGTCGCCATCCTCGGTGTCTCGCGTTCGAGAATGCAGCCCGTATGGGATGGCGCGGAATTCAAACCGCGACTCATGCTGCCCTTGTCACTGTCCTACGATCATCGCGTTATCGACGGTGCGTACGCGGTTCGGTTGACGACCTTTCTTGCCGAGGCGCTGTCCGATGTCGACGCGTTGCTGGAGGCTATTCCCTGATGGCAACCGAACTGAGGATTCCCGATCTCGGCGATTTTTCCGACGTCGAAGTGATCGAAGTGCTGGTTAGCGAGGGCGACGAGGTGGCCGTCGAAGACCCGATCATTACGCTCGAGACGGACAAGGCATCACTGGACGTTCCGGCATCGCACGCGGGCCGCATAAAATCCGTGAAGGTGTCGGTTGGCGACCGGGTATCGACCGGCGACGTCATGGCGGAAATCGATAGCGCTCGCGACGACGCTGGCGACGGGGACAAAAGCGACGACACCACCGACGGTGACGGCAATGCTGGCGAGGCAGGCCAGTCGGCAGACGACGAAACGAATGACCCGTCTGATGATGCATCGGATAACCAGGCTGATGACCAGGCGGACAACGATGCCGAAAAGCGAAGTGACGCCAAGGAAGACGAACAGGATGAGCCGGACAGGAAAGCGAACGCTCCGCAATCCGGTGACAGTGAGAAATCTGCACCGGCGTCCAATACCCGATCCGACGCGAGTCACAGCGCCGGGCTGGTAGTAATCGGCGCCGGTCCGGGCGGCTACACCGCGGCGTTCCGTGCTGCGGACCTGGGCATGAAAGTCATCCTGGTCGAACGCTGGCCGACACTGGGGGGCGTGTGCCTGAACGTCGGTTGCATTCCGTCCAAAGCCCTGTTGCATGCGGCGAAGGTCATCGATGAAGCGGCGGCCATGAGCGAACACGGCATTCACTTCCCCAAGCCACGAATCGATGCAGCAAAACTTGGCGCGTGGAAGAGCCAGGTGGTGGACCGATTGACCGGTGGCCTGGTGCAACTTGCACGGCAACGCAAGGTAGCCGTACTTCAGGGCACTGCGAAGTTCTTATCGTCGAGCCGGCTGCAACTGGACAATGGCGAGACGATCGAATTCGAGAAATGTATCATCGCGGCAGGTTCGGAGCCCGCGCGCTTGCCGGACGCGCCGGATGACTCACGAATTGTCGATTCGACCGGCGCCCTCGAACTCGACCCACTGCCGAAGCGCATGCTGGTGATCGGCGGCGGCATCATCGGTCTCGAAATGGCGTGCGTCTACAGTGCGATGGGCACGCGCGTGAGCGTCGTGGAATTGACCGACAGCCTGATGCCGGGCACCGACCCGGACCTGGTGGGTCCGTTTCGCAAAATAATCGATCAGCGCTACGAAGCCATCATGCTGGGAACCAAGGTGTCAGGATTGCGCGCCACGGTGCCGGGCATAGAGGTTTCTTTTGAGGGCAAGGACGCACCGGCAAAGGAACTTTACGACCGTGTGCTGGTTTCTATCGGCCGGCGCGCCAACGGCGATCGCCTCGATGCGGACCGGGCCGGTGTATTGGTCAGCGACCGAGGAATCATCAAGGTCGACAAGCAGATGCGCAGCAATGTGCCGAATGTTTTCGCAATCGGCGATCTCGCCGGTGGCCCGATGCTGGCACACAAGGCCAGCCACGAAGGAAAAATAGCCGCCGAAGTGGCGGCGGGCCGCAAGGTTGCCTTCGACGCACGCGGCATTCCGTCCGTGGCCTATACCGACCCGGAAATCGCGTGGGTCGGCCTGACGGAAACGGATGCCAAGCGCGATGGCGTCGAATACCAGAAGGCACAGATTCCGTGGGCGGCCAGTGCCCGGGCATTGACGCTCGGTCGTCCGGAAGGATTCACCAAACTGCTGTTCGATAAAAAGACCGGCCGCGTGCTGGGCGGTGCAATCGTCGGCGTCGGTGCCGGCGACCTCATTTCCGAAATCGCCCATGCCGTGGAAATGGGTTCCGATGCGACCGATATCGCGTTGACCATTCATCCGCACCCGACGCTCTCGGAAACGGTCATGTTCGCCGCCGAGGCATTTGAGGGCACGATTACCGATCTTTATATGCCCAAAAAAGATAAGCCGAAGAAGGCAGACGAGAAGCACTGATCGCCTTGACGAATCGGATGCAGTGATCGCGCCCGGCGATCAGACCAGGGTGGCGCGTTGTTTCAGCCTCGTTACAATCAGGTAATCGAGACTCAGCTTGCCGGCTCCGGTAAAGAAAAGCGCAAGCAGCATAACGAAATAGGTGATTGCCCACTCGATGCCGTTGTTGGAGACGACAAAGCTTCCCGTCTCAGTCAGCCACTCATAGTTGCCATGCTCCCGCAACAGATCCTTTGCGCGATCCAGCCGCTGCATCGCTCCGTCGACGTGCGGTCCGGGAAAAGGGCTTTGCGGGTCGGCAACGGCTTGCCAGCCATTTGCAATATGCACCTTGTACGCCGCGACCAGCATAGTAATCATCAGCGGAACGGCAAACCACCGGGTTGCCAGCCCCACCAATAATGCAATAGCACCCAGCACCTCGGCACCCACCGCGAGCCAGGCCATCAGTGCGGGAAAGGGCAGGCCCAGTCCCCATTCGGCATTACCGAACCAGTTAATGACGTTGTCCATGCCACCCAGTTTGTTGGTGCCGGCCACCCAGAAAACCGGGACCAGGTAAAGGCGAAGCGCCAGCGGCCCCAGGAAATCAATCTTGCGGGTGACATTGGCCCAGCCGTGCAGCTTGGTCATCAGTTGACGCATCAAAAGCTCCGTACCGCCAAGGTTGCTTAAGGATTCTCAGGAGACCGGGCGACTCCAAGCAATATTTCCGCCCGCCGCATTTCCTCCATCGCCTGCACCCCGTGCTCGATAAAGGCGTCGGTGTCAGGATAGCGGATCTCGTTTGCAAGCTGCAGAAGCAGCTGCCGCCCGGTGAGCCGCTTGTCGTTGCTGCCGATCATGGCCAGCAGTTGCGCTGTCACCGGATTCAATTCCATGAAGCTTACTTCATCGTCGGTGCGGCGATAGACCACCAGGGCGGTTGGCTGCACGCCGGGTTCCGTGGGCATAAAATCGGGGCTGATTCGGTGCACCGGATACTGGTACGTGAATGGCCACGCCAATAACGATTGCACCGGCATGCCGTCGAGCAAGTTCCCCGCAGGATCAACCCCGGTCAACTGGTTATTGTCGGCGGATACTGTCAGGGCAAGTTCTGCCCATTCATAATGTGCAAGTTCAAGCAGAAACGGGAAGTCATCGTCGGTAGCCGCGTACTCGTTCTCCAGGAATTCGAGGAACTCGCACGGAACCTGCAGGAAGTAGGGCGTGTGTGCACGATGCCGGTCCATGAATTCGCGCACCATGCGGCGCCATTTGTCAGGCTGATGCAGTTTTTTGAGAACCGGGAACGTGCCGCTTACGAGCTTCAGCAGATTATTGAAGAACAGCTCACGATAAATCGCCATGCGGCGGTCTTCGACGCCGTCGGGCGCCGGATTGGAGACCGGGTTTCGGATGTGCGCGGCAAACGCGTACTGCTTGCGCTGGAATTCCGGTACTTCAGCCACGTCCGGCGTCCGCCGTGCGGGCCGTGGCAGGGGCCGAATCGGACTGCATCGAGCGGATACGTCGCAGCTCCCCCATCAAGTCGCCGATCGGCGGGAAATTGAAATCCCGTTCGAGCAGCGTCGGCACGGGCCCGAAAATCCGGTAAGCCTCGGCCAGCAGCTGCCAGGCCGTATCGCTGACCGCATCGCCATGCGTATCGATGCGCAGATCCTCGGCCTCGACGTAATGGCCGGCGAGGTGAAAATAGCGAACCCGGTCGGCCGGCATGGCGCGGATGAATTCGTTCGCGTCATAGCGATGATTGATGCTGTTGACAATGACATTGTTGATGTCGAGCAACAGATCGCAATCGGCTTCTTCCAACACTGCCAGTGTGAATTCCGTTTCGCTCATGGAACTGTCGGTTGGCGCATAGTACGAGACGTTCTCGACGGCCATGCGGCGTTCGAGAATATCCTGCGCGCGGCGAATGCGTGCAGCGACGTAGCGTACGGCATCGTCTGTAAACGGAATCGGCATCAGGTCGTACAAGTGACCGTCGTCGCCGCAATAGCTCAGGTGCTCGGAGTAAAAACGGATACGGTGTTCGTCCATGAACTTCCGAATATTGACCAGCAGCGATTCGTCAAGCGGAGACGGGCCACCGATACTGAGCGATAACCCGTGGATCAGAAACGGGTAACGCTCAGTAAAGAAGCGTAATTTCTTGCCCAGTTTGCCGCCGACGTTAATCCAGTTCTCCGGCGCAACCTCCATGAAATCAATGTCTCCCGGCGGGTCAGCCATGAGCTTGTCGATGAATCCGCGACGCAATCCGAGGCCTGCGCCGCTGACCGGGTAGGCTGCAGGCGTGACATTCATCGAAACAGAAACTCTCGCGTATTCGTTCTCATCCATCAACCTGACCGGAACGGGCCCCTGATTATTACAATTGGATATTACAGGCGAATGTTACAGGCGGCGAATACGCTCAAGATACGCTTGTTCGTCGGGTGGCGCGTTGTCTCGTTGAGCCTCCCACAGGGTCTCCGCCAGGCATTCGATGGCGCGATGTTCTGCGTTGTGCCGGTCGCCGGTGCGGGTTTCCAGCGCGTCGAACGCGGTGCGAATACCGGTCGGTCGATCGGTTGCGACCTGGTCGCGCAGTGCGAGGTGCAGGCCGAGATGCAGGAAAGGATTCGTCTGACCACCGGTCGGCTGGAAGTCTTCGTCGAGATTCGGCGTCACGACCGCTGGAACGTATTCTGGATGCTCCTCGATGACCGTTACGATTTGCGCTTCGAGCGGGCTGAGCACCAGTCCTTTCTCTGACTTGTGCCAAGCATCGGTGTACATGCGGCGCAACTCGTTTCTGTCCCGGCCAAACATCATGCGTCGATGCCGGCAGCCGTCTTGTGCCGGTACTCGCAAAGGTGAGCGATAACGCAGGCCGGGCATTCCGGACGGCGCGCCTTGCAGACATAACGGCCGTGCAGAATAAGCCAGTGGTGCGCATCCTTGCGGAATTCCTCCGGCGTCAGGCGCACCAGTCGGTCTTCGACGGCGCGCGGCGTTTTCCCGGTTGCCAGGCCGGTGCGATTTGCGACCCGGAAAATGTGGGTATCGACCGCGATCGTGGGTTCCCCGAACGCGGTGTTCAGGATGACGTTGGCAGTCTTGCGACCGACTCCGGGCAACGCTTCGAGCTCCTCGCGCGTGCGTGGCACTTGTCCCCCGTGCCTGGCCAGCAACAGCTTGCAGGTCGTGATGATATTGTCGGCCTTGCTGTTGTAAAGGCCTATCGCCCGAATGTAGCGTTTCAGTTCACCCACGCCCAGATCGACTATGGCCTGCGGGGTATTGGCATTCGGGAACAATGTTGCCGTGGCCTTGTTGACACTGATATCGGTAGCCTGGGCAGAGAGGATGACGGCAATGAGGAGTTCGAACGGATTGACGTACCGTAACTCGGTAGTCGGTTGCGGATTCTGCGCTTTCAGGTAAGCATAAATCGCCGTGCGCTTTTCCCGGTTCAATTAGAACTCTGCCAAGGTGGTATTGACGGATTTAACCGGGCTGGCGCAGGGCAATGGCGCCGCCAAGACGCGTGCGCCGCTGGTCCAGCGCGTTTTTCAGTGCGACCGCCAATGCAAGACTGAAGAAGGCGCCCGGCGGCAGGATGGCCAGCAGGAAACCACCATCGGCAAGCACCAGCCCGCGCAGCGGTTCGCCGCCGATGAACATGTCCATGCGCGCGAGGATGGAGCCCTGGCCCACCAGCTCGCGGAACGCGCCGATCGCGCAAAGCAACAGGGCGAACCCGACGCCCATCGATGCGCCGTCCACGATACTCGGCATGATGGCATTGCGCGACGCAAAAACCTCGGCACGCGCCACGATCGCGCAATTGGTAACGATGAGCGGAATAAAAATACCGAGCGAACGATCAAGAGCAGGAAAGTACGCCTGGAAAATCAATTCGATGCAGGTAACGAGGCTCGCAATGATGAGGACATACATCGGGATGCGAATCTCGGAGTGAATGAAGCGACGTGTCGCGGACACCAGTGCATTGGAGCAGGTCAGGACAAACAGGGTGGCGAGCCCCAGCCCGAGACCATTGACGAGCGAGGTCGTTACGGCGAGCAGCGGGCACAGGCCGAGCAACTGCACCAGGCCCGGGTTGTCATCCCATAGCCCGTCCTTGCAGAGTCGCAATGTATTGCTGCCGCTGTTCATTCCTGGGAATCCGCTGGCTGATCTTCGTTGACCGCAGCGTTATCGTCGCCGCGTGCTGCGAATACGGCGTCCCGATTCGCTGCAAAGTATACCAGCGTGTCTTTGACAGCCCGAACGACAGCTCGTGGCGTAACGGACGCACCGGTCAGCTGATCGAAGTCGCCGCCATCGCGGCGGATCGCCCATCGATTAAGTGCTGGCTTATCGAGCGATGCCCCCGCGAATTGCAACAGCCAGTCGGATTTTGACGACTCGATCCTGTCGCCGAGTCCGGGGGTCTCGCGATGTTCGAGCACCTGGACGCCGGTGACTTGTCCGGAATACTCGATGCCGATCAGCAGGCGGATCGGCCCGGAATAGCCGTCGCGGGCCGACACGACGAATACCGCTCCGACGGGGCGATTCTCGGCATAGAGTCGATATATAACGGCGTCGTCGGTGCCGGGCAGGTCGTGCGGTGCCGGCACGAGCAGTGTCGATTCATCCAGATCGTTGTCATAGAACACGTTGGCCAGCGCGGGTCGCAGGCTCTGTGTGAGATACGCCTTTTCGTTCGCCTCGATCCGTGGTCCGGTCAGCCGCCAGGTAATGGCAACGAGCGCAGTACAGATCGCGGCCAGCAACGCAAGCGTAACGCCGCTGCGCCACGCAGCCGGTTGTCGCCGTTTGCGCGTATCGTCCGGCATCAGTTTCGGCCTTCTGGATTCACGCCGTGTCCGACAATGCGCGGTCGCGTCAGGTAGTCGATAGCCGGTGCCGCCATATTCATCAGCAACACCGCGAACGCGACGCCGTCCGCGTAACTGCCCCAGCGGCGAATCATGTAAATGAGTACGCCGATGCCGAGACCGTACAGGAACCGTCCGCGCGGGCTCGTTGCCGCGGTTACGGGATCAGTCGCAATAAAGAAGGCACACAGGATTGCGCCGCCGCTGAAGAGATGAAATCCCGGGCTGGCATGAGCACTGCTGTCGATCATGTACATGACGCCGGCCGGGATCAGCACGCCTGCCAGGACGCCGGTCGGAATCTGCCAGCGGATTATCTTGCGCAATATCAGCCACGCGCCGCCGATGGCCGTGAAATTGCCAATCCATTCCCAGCCGCGTCCGCCGAAATCGCCCATCAGGGAGTAAGTGCGCAATTCGTCGAATGTACGCATGCCGGCGAATCCGGACTTGACCGCGTCCAGCGGCGTGGCACGACTGATGGCATCGAAACTCAGGTAGTCCGGCAGCGTGCCGGTCAGCGTATAACGCGCCGTCTCGTAGAATGACAGGTAGTGATAGTCGAGGTCGCCCATGCGCGGCGCGGTCCACAGATTGAGATACATGGGGAACGCAACCAGCACGACCACGTAACCGGCCATCGCCGGATTGAAGATATTGAATCCCAGTCCGCCGTAGAGATGTTTCGCGACGACTATGCCAAATAACGCAGCAGTCGCTGTAACCCACCACGGCGTCAGTGCAGGCAATGCGAACGCCAACAATGCGGCGGTGACCAGTGCGCTGTAATCCGAGAGCGTCGACTCGGCAGGCTTGCCGCGCAAATGCACCATAATTGCTTCGCCCGCTATGCAGAAGGCAGCGGCAATCAACAGGTTGAAGATGAAACCCGGTCCGAAATACCAGACGTAAGCGAGTGCTGCCGGGATGAGGGCGTACAGGACCTGGCGCATCACGGAACCCACGTCGGGCGGTGGTTCGACAAACGGGGCATCGCGACGTTCGAATTCCATCCTGCTTATTCCTTCGGCGGCCGCTTTTTGCCGCGCGCGCGTTCCACCATGTCGCGAATCGCCCCTTTACCGGCAGTTTTTGCAGTGCGCTTCTGCTCCGCGAGTTCAGCCTGCCGTTTTATCTCTTCGATTTCCAGGCGCCCGGTGCGCGATTCAAATCGCTGTCGCGCCCTTTCGGCGCGGGCTTTCTCGTCGGCCAGTTCCTTGATTCTCGCTTTCGCCTGGCGAAAGCTTGCGGTCAGCGGTATGTGGCTGGGGCACACCAGGTCGCAACAACCGCATTCTATGCAATCTGTCAGTCCGTGCGAGCGCAGTTTAAATTCGTTATCGGTGCAGGCAAACCAATAGAGTTGCTGCGGCTGCAACTTGACCGGGCAGACTATGGCGCACTCGCCGCAGCGTATGCACGGTTTTTCGGCGGACGCGGGCAGCAATTGCGACAGTACCAGTATGCAGTTGCTGGACTTTACCAGCGGCACGCGATCCGTTGATTGCGACTTGCCGGTCATCGGCCCGCCGATCACCAACTGGTTGGCGCGCTCTGTATAACCACCGGCGAATGCAACAATCTCCGAAACGAGCGTGCCGAAGCGAGCCATGACGTTCTGGGGATTCTGCACACCGTCGCCGGTGACGGTCGTGATGCGCGATATCAGCGGTTCGCCCGCGACGAGCCAGCGATAAACAGCCGCCGCAGTACCAACATTCTGTACCACGCAGCCGACATCGGTCGGCAGCCCCCCGCTGGGTACCTCCCGATTAATCACCAGTTGCACCAGTTGGTCCTCCCCGCCGGACGGGTAGATCGTCGGCACCTGCTTCAGGGCCAGTCGCGGGTCACCTAGCTCCGCCATTGCCTCGCCAATTGCGCGCAAAGCTTCCGGTTTGTCACTTTCGAGTACGACGTGGCATTTCCCGAGGCCCAGAGCATGCATCAGGACCTGCGCTCCGCCGAGCACCTCGTGTGCATACTCGCGCATGAGCATGTCATCGCAACTGATGTACGGTTCGCATTCGACGCCGTTCAGGATCAGCGAATCGAGTACGGTCGTTGTTGCCTGCATCAGCTTCTGTGCCGTTGGAAAGCTGGCACCACCCAGACCGACGATGCCGCCCTGCAAAATTTTCTGCTGCAATTCCTCGGACGAAAGTGATTGGTACGGCAGCATGGGTTCCGGTTGTTCGATCGTACGGTCCTCGCCGTCGCATTCGATGACGATGCAGGGTGCCGGCTCGCCAAGCCGCCGGGATACCGGCCAGGGTTCGATGGCGACGACCGTGCCCGACGACGAAGCATGTACCGGTGCGGAGAGCGCGCCTTCCGCATCGGCGATCAACTGGCCTTTCAGCACTTTCTCGCCGATGTCGACGACAGGCTGCGCCGGCTCACCTGAATGCTGTGCCAGGGGCAGTACTAACTGGCCCGGCAGCGGCATGTGGCGAATTCCCCCGGCAGTCGAGCCGGTCTTTTCGGACGGCAGGCGCAGCCCGCCGTGCAGGGTGCCGAGATCGTAGGTAGGAGCGCTCACTGGGCCACCATGCGAATGCAATCGACCGGACAGCGCGGCACGCATAACTCGCAACCGGTGCATTCAACGGCAATGATCGTGTGCATGAACTGGTGCGCACCGGTGATCGCGTCGACGGGGCAGGCATCCCGGCAATGCGTGCAACCGATACAGGCCTCCTCATCAATGAAAGCCACCGCAGCGACATCCGGAGCAACGCGCGCCTGTGCTACTGGTAATACGTCGAGCCCCAGCATATCGGCGAGCCGCCGCACGGTATCTTCGCCGCCCGGCGGACACAGGTCGATTGCAGCGCCATCGTGCACGATCGCCGCCGCGTACGGGCGGCACCCCGGGTAGCCGCACTGCGCGCATTGCGTTTGCGGAAGAATGTCGTTGACCTGGTCGACCAGTGGTTCTCGGCTCGCCGGCAGCCGGCGCGACGCGAATCCGAGCAACAGGCCGGCAATGAGCGCGATGCCGGTGATCGTGACAACGGCGGTAATGAGCGTGCTCCACATCGGCCGATTATCTGCGCGGACCAGCCACGGCGAGCATGGGCCAACGTGCGCCCCGATTCACGGTCGCGCCATCCCGGAGAATCCCATGAATGCCAGAGACATTATGCCCGCTGTCATCAGGGCGATCGCCGTGCCGCGAAAAGGCCGCGGAATGTCGGCGGCAACGAGTTTCTCACGCACTGCAGAAAATAGAACCAGGACGAGCGCAAATCCCAGCGACGCCCCGAAGCCGAATATCACGGCTTCGTGAAAGCCTTCTGCCTCCTGTACATTCAGCAGAGCCACTCCGAGAACAGCACAGTTGGTGGCGATCAGCGGAATGTAGATACCAAGCACCTGGTTGAGCAACGGACTCACGCGCTGCACCATGATCTCCGTGAATTGCACGCTCGCGGCAATTACCAATATGAACGCGATAGTTTGCAGGTATTCGAGCTGTAACGGCACCAGCAGGTAGTGGTGCATCAGGTAACTGACCGCAGACGACAGCGTGAGCACAAAGGCCGTCGCCAGCGACATTCCGAGTGCTGCCTCCAGATTGCGCGACACACCCATGAAGGGGCACAGCCCGAGGAAACGCACCAGCACAAAGTTGTTGACCAGTACCGTGGCAACCAGGATCAGGATCAGTTCAGTCATCGTCTGTCATCGCTCTGGCGATATTGTAGGGCTTTTGCGGCGGCCCTGTGGTGGACTGTTACGCAGGGCTTTCGGGTCAGGCGCCGGGGTCCGTTTCCGGACCGTGGCAAACAGGGATGTTTGCCCCGGAGCCTACAGGGATGTATTTACGGCGTTCCGGAAAGGGACCCCGGCGCCTGACCCGGAAGCCCGGAAAACGCGCGCGTGCCTCGCAAACTACTTGACCCGCATACCGGGGGTCGCGCCGTCGTCGACGGACAACAGAAAGATGTCGCTGCCGCCGGGGCCGGCGGCGAGGACCATGCCTTCCGAGGTGCCGAAACGCATCTGGCGCGGTTCGAGGTTGGCGACCGCGATGACGTGTCGACCGACCAGCGCTTCCGGTTCGTAGGTGGCCTTGATGCCGGCGAATACGGTCCGGGATTCGCCGCCCAGATCGAGCGTGAGTTTCAACAACTTGTCGGCGCCGGTCACATGTTCTGCTTGCTCGATGCGGGCGACTCGCAGATCAACCTTCAGGAAGTCATCGATGCTGATTTTTGGCTCGCTGCCGCTTGCGCCGTCGCTCTGGACACCGCCTTCCGGCTGTTTCGATTGGTCTACCATTTTTTGGACATCCTTCGGGTCAATGCGGGTCAGCAGCGGCTGGTAAACTGCGATGTCGCTGCCGAGCAGCGGTGTCGCGGCGGCCTGCCAGTTCCAGCCGCCTTCTTTGAACAGGCGTTGCGCGTCCGCCGCCAGCGACGGGATAACGGGGGTGAGATAGACCATGAGGGCGCGAAACAGATTGAGTCCCTGCGTGCAGACGGCCTGGACATTCTCAAGCTGCTGCGGATCCTTCGCCATGGCCCACGGTTTGCGTTCTTCAATATAGCGATTCACCTGGTCCGCCAGCGACATGACGACACGCATTGCTTTGGAGAACTCGCGCCCTTCATAGTGCGCGGCGACCGTCTCTGAAACGGCAGAAAATTCTTTGTAGAGCGCGTCGTCATCGAGCCGGTCGGACAATCGACCATCGAAGTGCCGGGTGATGAATCCGGCACAGCGGCTGGCGATATTGACGAGCTTGCCGATCAGGTCCGAATTGACGCGTGCGACGAAGTCCTCGAGATTGAGGTCGATGTCGTCCATGCCCGGACCGAGTTTGGCAGCATAGTAATAGCGCAGGCAGTTCGGGTTCAGGTGATCGAGATAGGTACGTGCGCTGATAAACGTGCCGCGCGATTTCGACATCTTCTTGCCGTTGACCGTGAGGAAGCCGTGCGCGAAGACACTGCTCGGCTGTCGAAACCCGGCCCCTTTCAGGACGGCCGGCCAGAACAGCGTATGAAAGTAGACAATGTCCTTGCCGATAAAATGATAGAGCTCGGTATCGTGGCCGGGCATCCAGTATTCGTCGAAATCCAGGTCGCTGCGCCGGTTGCAAAGATCAAGGAAGCTCGCCGCGTAGCCGACCGGCGCGTCCAGCCACACGTAAAAATACTTGTCGGTGGTGCCGGGAATGAGAAATCCGAAATACGGAGCATCCCGTGAAATATCCCAGTCCTGCAGACCGGCGCTGAACCACTCTTCCAGCTTGCTGGTAATGTTGCGATGCAGGGCTGCAGATTCCATCCACTTTTTCAGTTCATCGCCAAACTGGCTGAGCCGGAAGAAATAGTGTTCTGACTCT
>JBGTHC010000088.1:0-5593 GCA_041746375.1 Woeseiaceae bacterium | reverse complement strand
CACCACGCTCTGCAATGCGGTTTCTGCACGCCGGGCATGATAATGAGCGCGCTCGACCTGGTGCAGCAGAACCCCGAGCCGGAAGACAAGGACATCCGCGCCTGGCTCGACGGCAATCTGTGCCGTTGCACCGGCTACCAGAACATCGTCAAGGCAATAAAGGCGGGTGCCCGCGCGATGCGTTGAAAGCTCACAATGTGTTGCGGGCGCAGGTTGCGCATCCGCGTCGCGGATAGTTTCAGATCCTGACGCATGAGGCAGGGGGCAGTGATGACAAAGAACGGCATTGGTGAATCGGTACGACGCAAAGAGGACCACCGCTTCATAACCGGCGGGGGACAGTACACGGACGATATCAATCGGCCGCACCAGTTGTACGCATCGATCGTGCGCTCACCACTGCCACACGCCCGCATACTCGCCATCGCTACGGATGCTGCCGAAAACCGGCAGGGTGTCGTTGCCGTACTGACCGGCAAAGACATGGCAGCGGACGGCGTTGGCGGTCTGCCGTGCGGTTGGGGAATTACCAGTAGGGACGGCACTGCCATGGCCGAACCCGGTCATCCACCGCTGGCCGTGGATGTCGTGCGTTACGTTGGCGACCAGGTGGCAGTCGTGTTAGCGGAGTCCCGTGCGATCGCCCGTGATGCAGCGGAACTGGTTGACGTCGACTATGAAGAGTTGCCCGCAGTGACCGATCTTGTGGCGGCGAGCAAAACCGATGCGCCGCAGGTTTGGGACATCGCGCCCGGCAATGTCTGTTTCGACTGGCACATCGGCGATGCTGCGCCGGTCGCCAAGGCTTTTGCTGCTGCCGCGCATGTTGCGAAGCTCGATGTCGTCAATACGCGGCTGATACCCAACGCCATGGAACCGCGCGCGGCAATTGGCGATTACGACAACGGCAAGGACGAGTACACGCTGTATACGACCAGCCAGAACCCGCATGTTATTCGCCTTTTGATGGGCGCCTATGTGTTGCACATCCCCGAGCACAAGCTGCGCGTTATCGCGCCCGATGTGGGGGGCGGTTTCGGCTCGAAAATCTTTCACTATGCCGAGGAAGCGATCGTAACCTGGGCATCACGTCGCGTCGGTCGGCCGGTCAAATGGGCGGCCGAACGCAGTGAGTCGTTCATGAGCGATGCGCACGGTCGCGATCACGTTTCGCACGCCGAGCTGGCCCTCAGCAAGGAGGGCGATTTCCTGGGCCTGCGAGTCAGTACCCGCGCCAACCTCGGTGCCTATTTGTCGACATTCGGGCCGTCGGTACCCACGTACCTGTACGGAACGCTCCTGGCAGGCCCGTACAAAACGCCGGCGATCTATTGCGAAGTTAAAGGCATGTTCACCCATACGGTGCCGGTCGATGCTTACCGGGGTGCCGGCCGGCCGGAGGCAAGTTACCTGCTGGAGCGCCTGGTCGACGTTGCGGCGCGCCTGACGGGCATCGACAAAGTCGAGTTACGACGCCGCAATTTCATTTCCCCCGACAGTTTTCCCTACCAGACCCCGGTCGCCCTGCAATACGACAGCGGCGACTATCATGCCTGCCTCGACAAGGCACTGGAGATGGCAGGGTACAACGACTTCGGCAAGCGACGCGACGCCTCGGCAAAGAACGGCAAGCTGCGCGGCGTCGGTTTTTCCAGCTACATCGAGGCCTGTGGGCTGGCGCCATCCAACCTCGCCGGTCAACTGGGTGCGCGTGCAGGCCTGTACGAGGCCGGTACTATCCGCGTCAACCCTACCGGCTCGGTGACGGTACTGACCGGTTCACACAGCCACGGCCAGGGACACGAAACAACTTTCGCCCAGCTAGTTACCGAGGCACTGGGTGTCGATTTCGACAACGTGGAAGTCGTGCACGGCGATACCGGCAAGATTCCGTTTGGCATGGGCACCTACGGTTCGAGGTCGATGGCAGTCGGTGGCATGGCGCTGCAGGCAGCGCTGGGCAAGATCCGCCGCAAAGCGAAAAAAATCGCGGCACACTTGTTGGAAGCGGCAGAAGCAGACATCGAGTTCGCAAACGGCACGCTGACGGTCGCGGGAACGGATCGCTCGGTCAGCTTTGCCGACGTCGCACTGTCTGCCTACGTGCCGCATAACTATCCGCTCGATGTTCTCGAACCGGGGCTCGAGGAAACGGCGTTTTACGATCCGAAGAACTTCACCTATCCGTCCGGCTGTCATATCTGCGAAGTCGAAATCGATCCGGATACCGGGGTGGTCGATGTGGTTAGTTTCGTGGCAGCCGATGACTTCGGTCGCATTATCAATCCGATGATTGTAGAAGGACAGGTACACGGCGGTGTCACGCAGGGAATCGGCCAGGCACTGTATGAGCAATGCGTCTACGATCCGGACTCCGGACAATTGCTGAGCGGTTCCCTGATGGACTATTGCCTGCCCAAAGCCGGCGATGTTCCGGAGTTCAATGTCGCAACCAACGTAACCCTTTGCACGCACAACGAGCTCGGAGTAAAGGGCTGCGGTGAAGCGGGCACGATCGGATCGACCCCCGCCGTCATTAATGCCGTGCTCGATGCCCTTTCGAAGTTCAAGGTAAGCGACATACAGATTCCGGCCACGCCTGAACGAGTCTGGCGGGCTATTCGGTCTGCAGCCGCCTGAGCAGAATCGCCACGGAGTAGCGAATATGTACGAATTCAGTTATCAGCACCCGTCGTCGCTTGACGAAGTGAGACGCCTGCTGCAGGAGAACGATGAGGCAAAAATCCTTGCCGGTGGCATGACGTTGTTGCCGACAATGAAGTTGCGGCTCGCCAGACCGTCGCACCTGATCGATTTGGCCGGTATTGAATCCTTGCAGCACATCGACGATGAAAGGTCCTCCGTCGTCATTGGCGCAATGGTTCGTCATGCTGCGGTTGCAGAGAGCAAGGTCGTGAGGTCGCGAATTCCGGGACTTGCCGATCTCGCCGCCAATATCGGTGATGCGCAGGTCCGCAACCGCGGCACACTGGGCGGTTCAGTCAGTAACAGCGATCCCGCTGCCGACTACCCGGCAGCACTTCTGGCCCTTGCGGCAAGAATCACGACAGATCGCCGCGAGATTGCAGCCGACGATTACTTTCTCGGCCTGTTTGAAACGGCATTGGAACCCGGAGAAATCGTCCAATCGGTGCACTTTCCTGTGCCGAAACGCACGGCATATGCCAAGTTTCGCAATCCCGCGTCGCGTTACGCGATAGTTGGTGTCATGGTCGCCGAAACGAGCGATGGCGTGCGCGTCGCTGTAACCGGTGCCGGTGCCTGCGCGTTTCGCGTCAAGGAATTTGAAGAGGCGCTGGCAAAAAAGTTCAGCGCCACATCGCTCGACGGAATGTCGATCGCCGCCGACGATTTGAACAGCGATATGCATGCAAGCGCCGAATATCGTGCCCACCTGGTGCGCGTCATGGCGCAACGCGCGGTTTCCGGCGCGGGTGGCTGACGATACGGGCATCCGCCGCTTGCCGCGGAGTGTCCAGGAAGCGCAGGCATTGCTCGTTGGCGGCGACTATATTGCGGGGCGAGACCTTGCGACGGTCGTGTATCTTGCACTGGCTATGCGCAAACCACTGCTGCTCGAGGGCGAGGCGGGTGTCGGTAAGACCGAACTGGCAAAAGTCCTCGCAACAGTGCTCGATCGCGACCTCATCCGGCTGCAATGTTACGAGGGACTCGATCTTGCTACTGCAGCGTATGAATGGAATTATCCGCGGCAAATGGTCGCGATTCGTCTCGCCGAAGCGCACGATCAAGCGGTAGACGTTGGCAAGAGCCTGTACAGTCGCGAGTTCCTGATCGGCCGGCCATTGCTAATGGCACTCGAAACGCACGAGAACGGCCCTCCTGTGCTGCTGATCGACGAGATCGATCGTGCTGACGAGCCTTTCGAAGCATTCCTGCTCGAACTGTTGTCTGACTATCAACTCAGTATTCCGGAACTGGGTACGTTCAAGGCGGCTGTCCCGCCCATTGTCGTCGTTACGTCGAATCGCACGCGGGAAGTGCACGACGCTTTGCGCCGGCGATGTCTCTATCACTGGATGAACTATCCCGACTTCGTTACCGAATCCCGCATCGTCGGATTGAAGGCGCCCGACGTTGCAGAGAACCTGCGCGACGACCTCATTTCGTTCGTGCACGCGCTGCGAGAACGGAACCTGTTCAAGAGTCCGGGAATTGCCGAAACCATTGAATGGGCCCAGGCACTGGTGCAACTGGATGCGGTGCTTCTTACGCCTGAAATCGTCGATGACACTCTGGGCCTGCTACTTAAATATCAGGATGATATCGCTCGCATACGCGGCAGCCAGGCCGCGCAGATTCTCAGCGAGATCCGGGCGGAGCGTCATGCCGCCGCAAGCTGACCCGCAAGTGGCAGCGAGCGGACGGCTCGCTGACAATATTGTGCTTTTTTGTCGTACCCTGCGTCGCGCCGGAATACCGATGGGACCGGGGCAAGTTGCCGATGCCGTGCGTGCCGCCCATGCTGTTGGTTTGCAGCGCCGCGACGACCTCTACCATGCCTTGCGCTGCGTCCTGATCAGGGACCCGTCCCAGTTCACGCTGTTTCACCAGGGGTTCTGGTTGTATTTTCGCGACCCGCGCCTCCTGGAGCGCGCAATGGCATTGCTGCTGCCGTCGATCGAAATGCCACGAAGCGACTTGCCGTCGCCACTGGCGTTGCGACGACTGCTGGAAGCATTGCAAGACCGGGCGATAGACGAGTCCACCGACAACCGAACAGAGACTGACCGGTCACAGACATGGTCGGACCTCGAAGTGCTGCGAAACAAGGATTTCGAGCAAATGACGCTCACGGAACTGGCAGCGGCAAGACAACTGTTACGCGAAGACATCACGGCACTTCGTGCGCGGGACACCCGCCGCTACCGGGCTGCGTCTTACGGCACCCGCTACGACTTGAGACGTTCGATACAGCTCATGATGCGCAAGAACGGCCAGCTCATAACGCTGGCAAGAAAGCGCCGGCAGAAAAGACCGCCTCCCGTTGTATTGCTCTGCGACATTTCCGGTTCGATGAGCGCCTATTCGCGGGTGTTCCTGCATTTCTCGCATGCACTCAGCATTGCGAATCCGCGCGTACATACTTTTGTCTTTGGCACGCGCTTGACGAACGTCAGCCGCATGATACGGGACACGGACATCGATCCAGCGCTTGCCGAAGTGGCAACGGAGGTACTCGACTGGGACGGCGGCACCCGAATTGCCGATTGCCTCGAACAGTTCAATGTCGCGTGGAGCCGCCGCGTTCTCGCACAGAACGCCGTGATCATCTTGCTGACTGACGGCCTTGAGCGGGATTCGGCTTCCAGTCTTGGATTGCAAATGCAGCGGTTGCAGCGTTCATGCCGGCAGTTGATCTGGCTTAATCCGGTCTTGCGCTATCGAGAATTCCAGCCGAAGGCACTGGGTATTCGCGCAATGTTGCCATACGTCGATTTGTTTCTTCCGGCACATAATCTCGACAGCCTTGGCGCGTTGTCGTGCATTCTGAGCAATCGGCCGGGCGGCCCGCGTCCGGGCGGCCCGCGTCCGGGCGGCCCGGCGCTCG
>JBGTHC010000087.1:0-3540 GCA_041746375.1 Woeseiaceae bacterium | reverse complement strand
GTGGCGGATACCCGCCAACGTATTGCGGTGGCGGAGGGGCGTGGCTGTGCCGGCTGATACGCACGGATTCCTCGCCCTCGGTGATTTCGATTTCCGCGATGCCGGATTCGTCCAGCAGTTCGATAAGCTTTTTAACTTTTCGTATATCCATCAGGTGTCCTCACCAGCCGCCGGACCCGGCAGGTAGCTCGCTGTTCCGCAAGCTTCGCGACCAGTTTGCCGAAGATGGCCGCAATTCTAACCTTATTACGGCCGCACCAGGCAAGCCCCGGGAATAACGGCTACAGCCGGCCCAGCGCCGCGCGAGCCCCGGCGAGGTCGAGGTCGCCTTTCTCCAGCTGCAGGAGGACAGTCACTATTTCTTCGATGTGCGACTCGACAATCTCGCCGATGTGCGTTTTGATGAGCTGGCCATCCGGCGAGATCACCATGGTGAAGGGCAGGCCGATAAACTCGACGCCGGACGCCTCGGCTGCTGCCATGGCATCCTCCTGGCCGACCAGGATGGGATAGTTGAAGTCAGCCGTTTCGGCGTAGGCGATTACGTCTTCGGTATAGTCAACCGCAATACCGATGATTTGCAGGTTATCGCCCGCGTGCGCGTCCTGGGTGCGCTTCAACAACGGAATCTCGCGGCGACAGGGTGCGCACCAGGTAGCCCAGAAGTTCACCAGCAGCGCTTTCCCGCGCCATTCGTCCAGGTCCCTGGGTGTGCCATCGAGGTCAGGCAGGGTAAATGCGATACGCGCGTTCGCAACCGCCGGCAACTCGTTGCTGGTTCGCTCCGATTGCCACCAGTAACCACCGAGAGCAGCGGCCACAAGCAGGGCCGCGAACAACAGTCGCACCATCAGCGGACGTTCCTGGCGTCGTTTGAGGCGCGGGCCGTCGCCGCGTCGCCGCCGACCGCGCGCCGCACGTGCTCAGCAAATTCGGCCGCTTTCATGTAGCCGACAACTTCATAGCCGCGTCGCTCTGCGCCCTCCGGACCAAAAAATATGATAGTCGGGGGGCCGAAAACCCCGAAACGTGCAAGCAGTGCCTGGTCATCATCGTCATTGGCGGTTACGTCGGCCTGCAAGAGAACGGTATCTGCCAAAGCGTCCTGCACGGCACTATCGGTGAAAGTGTACTTTTCCATTTCGATACACGATACGCACCAGTCGGCATAGAAATCCAGCATTGCAGTGCGACCGCCGGTAGCGGCGAGTGCACGATCCAGATCGTCGACGGTCTTGACGCGTTTAAACCGGAGGCCGTGCTCCTGTGTCATTGTCGGTTGCCCGCCGGCATAGAAACCCTGCAGCGGGCGCACAAGGCTCGAGCCGCCGGCCATCGAGCCGAAAATCAGCGCAGCACCGTAAATCATTGCCAGTAAACCGAAGCCTTTACCCAGTTTTTGCGTATTGCCCGCGTCGGCAGCCAACGTCGTCAAGCCGCCGAGCCAGACGCCAGCCATGAAGACCAGCGCGCCCGACAGGGCGAGTGTGACCGTCGCCGGCAGGATGCGCGACAACATCCAGATCGCCAGTCCCAGCATCATGAAGCCGAAGGCATTCTTCACCGCAACCATCCAGGGACCGGCCTTCGGCAGTAGCTTGCCTGCTGACGCGCCGACCAGCAGCAACGGCGCGCCCATGCCAAGACTCAGCGCGAGCAAGGCCGCGCCGCCTCGCAGCATGTCGCCACCCTGACCGATTACGGTAAGTGTAGCCACGAGCGCAGGCGCGACACACGCGGTGACGATCAATGACGACAGCGCTCCCATCACGAACGCACCGATCACCGTGCCACTACGTTGCTGGCCACTGACGGTCGCCAGTCGGCTCTGGATGGCCGAGGGCATTTGCAGATCGAACAGGCCGAACATCCCGAACGCCAGCAGTACAAAGAGTCCGGCGAACAGGCTCAGGACCCAGGGTTGATTGAATACCGCCTGCAATTGCACACCGACTGCCGCGGCGGCAACGCCGGCGGCCGTGTACACCAGTGCCATGCCAAGAACATAGGACAGCGCAAGCGTAAAGCCTCGCGCAGGCCCGACGTCGTCACCGTCGCCGGCGATGATGCCGGAGAGAATCGGCACCATGGGCAGTACGCACGGCGTGAACGCCAGCAGCAAGCCGGCGCCGAAGAAGGTTGCAGCGACCGCCCACATGCTGGCCCCGCCGATAAGTGCCGCCAGGCGCGCTTGCTCCGAGACCGGCTCATCTTCGCCACCGGCGGCGGACAATGCGCTAACCGAAGTCGCGGTCGGCAGAGTGACGGCCAGGTTGCGAGTGACCGGCGGGTAGCAGATCCCGCCATCGGCACAGCCCTGGAACATCACCTCGACCGACACGACCATGGACTCAGGGGTAGCACGTGCCACCGGGACGCGGGCGACAATGTCGTTGTGGTACACCTCCATTGTGCCGAAGTATTCGTCGGTTTTCGTCTCGCCCTGTGGCAGGTCGATCTTGCCGAACCGGACGCGGTCGGACGCCGACTGGACCGCTATCTTGTCTTTATAAAGGTAGTAGCCTGGCTCCACCTGGAATGCCAGTTCGACCGTATTTCCGTCGAGCGCTACGAGGTACGGTCGAAAGGCTTCATCAACCGGAAGAAACCGGGCGTTGGCCCCGCCTGGAGAACCGAATGAAGCGAGGTCGCGCTTTGCGGGTCCGGGACTGGCGTCGAGTTCGACGTCACTGGTCCAGGTCTGGGGCGGATAGCAGATGCCCCGATCGGCGCATCCTTGCGATTTTACAACGAGATTCAGGGTGTCCGGCCTGGCGCCGGCAACGCTGTACGGAATCGTCACGTAGAAGCGCTCGCGATATACCTGCTGTACACCGAAGAACTCGTCTTCGTGGTGCCGCCCCGCAGGCAGTGTCACGCTGCCAAACGCGATGCCGGGAGTATCGGTCGCGAAGTCGAGTTTGTTGCGGTACAGGTAATAGCCGTCCGCAATGACCCAGTCGATCTCCAGTGCCTCGCCGGTATCCGCCACGACATAGCGAAACGCTTCCTCGGCACGCAAAATGTCGGCTTGCTGTGGCAATGCCGGCGCGGACGACAGCGAAAACAGGGCAAACAGCAGGCAGTGACGGAAAGAAAGCAGTCGGTGCATATGTCCGAATCGGTTCGTGCGAGCGCGGCAAAGCGCTCGGGGGCCCATGCCGGCGGTCTTTATTGGACCCGGCAGCAAGCATGAATGTTACCGCTTATGTGAACTGCCGGCGCGGGAAGCAGGACACACGGCGAGCGTAGCGGCCGGGCGGTTTGCTGTCATGGAACCACGCCGCATTTATGGGGGGTCCGGGCAGGCCGACGCGGCCGGGCCCTTGAATTTTGCCGGTCCGTCCCTATCATTAGCACTCCTTCAGGCCGAGTGCTAAAGGCATTCGGACTGCAAGATCGCATTAGTCGGTTAATAATCAATAGTTTATAGGAGATCTAGTCAATGAAGATTCGTCCGCTTCATGATCGAGTCATCGTAAAGCGCATGGAAGAAGAGCGCACTTCACCGGGAGGAATCGTAATTCCCGACGCCGCTGC
>JBGTHC010000086.1:0-8480 GCA_041746375.1 Woeseiaceae bacterium | reverse complement strand
CTTGCCGATCGTGAACACCAGCGACTCTTCCGAGCTGCCGACAAGGTCCTCGTTGGCAAAAAGCGCCACGAAACCCAGATCAACCTCTGCGACAGAGAATCCGTAACCGAGCTCGAGGTACTCACCGTCGAAGTCCTGGCAGAAGCCGGCGTACTTTCCGTACAGGCCGTTCTCCTTTCACTGTTGATTGCCACGCTGCAATTGCACCGTGGATACAACCCCCCTTGACGAACGACGTGCTGACTGCAGAATCCATGCCAGATTCCACAATCGTTTTGGAATCAGGCGTCTGTGAAATCGACGCAGCAAGCACCGCACCGCGGCGGTGCACGCGCTTGCGGGCAGGCGCGATGGCGGTGCAACATGCCGGCTATGCTGCGGTGGCGGTGGGGCAGCAAAATGTGATCGGCCGCGAAATCGTCCGCAAGACCGGCAAATTCTCTTCTGGTCATCGCGTGCGAAGCGGTGTATCAGGTAGTCATGACTGAGAGTGGAGTCAAATGAATAAGCCATCCGACAAGCCGTCCATCGATCAGATTGCAAGAAAGCTCGCGGAATCAGTGCCGGCGGGTCTGCGTACGATGCGCGATGAGCTCGAGCAGAATTTTCGTTCGGTGCTGCGCTCGAGCCTCGGCAAGCTGGACCTCGTGACGCGCGAAGAATTTGAAGTGCAGCAGCTGGTGCTGGCGCGTACGCGCGAGAAACTCGAAGCACTGGAAGGACGGCTGCAAGCCATGGAAGCACAAGCGCCGGCAAAAAAGAGTTCGCGAAAGAAGTCGGCGTCCGGCAAGAAGTCGGGCGATGGAGGCGAGCCCGACTGACGAGCATCGCCTCGCAGCCACGGAGGGCTGATGGACGACAACGTTATACGCCCGGACTTCGGTACGCGGCCGCCACCGGAGGACGACTCCCCGCCGACCGGGTTTGCCCTGCTGCACAGTCGCGCCAAGATCGGCATCGAGGCTCCGGCAGTAACAATTGAAGTCCTCCTGTCCGGTGGCTTGCCGAGTTTCTCAATTGTCGGCATGGCCGAAACGGCTGTGCGTGAAAGCAAGGACCGGGTGCGCGGTGCGATCATCAGTTGCGGATTCAAGTTTCCGCAACGACGCATTGCTGTCAGCCTCGGTCCGGCAGACTTGCGAAAGACCGGTGGGCGTTTCGATCTCGCCATTGCGCTCGGCATACTTGCCGCCGGACGAAAGATTGAAACCGAGGCGCTAACATCGTTCGAGTTTTACGGCGAACTCGGCATGAACGGAGACATTCGGCCGGTGCCGGGCATTTTGCCGGCGGCGTTGAAGGCCGCCGGTGCCGGCCGATCCATTGTCGTGCCACTTGCCAACAGGACCGAAGCGGCACTGTCCGATACCCATGTTTTTGCGGCCGGCATGTTGCTCGAGGTGCTGGGACATCTCGCCGGGTCAGCGCCGCTCGAGTCCGCCGTGCGGCTGGTACCGACAGTCGCTGAAACATCGGCGCCAGATCTCGCCGAGGTTCGAGGCCAGACTCTCGCTCGCCGCGCCCTGGAGATCGCCGCCGCAGGCAGTCACAACATGCTGTTATCCGGTCCGCCCGGCACCGGCAAGAGCATGTTGGCGCGCCGTCTGCCGGGAATATTGCCGCCTCTGGACGAAGCGGAAGCGCTGGAGACGGCAGCCGTCGACTCGGTGTTGGGACGGCCGCTCGATATAACACGCTGGCGACAGCGCCCGTTTCGCGCGCCACATCACACCGCGTCGGCTGGCGCGCTGGTGGGTGGCGGCACGGATCCGCGGCCGGGCGAAGTGTCCCGGGCGCACAACGGCGTATTGTTTCTCGATGAGTTGCCCGAGTTCAGCCGGCATGTGCTGGAGGTATTGCGGGAACCAATGGAGATCGGCTCGATCACGATCTCCCGCGCCGCCGCACAGGCCGATTTTCCAGCTCGCTTCCAGCTCATCGCGGCCATGAATCCCTGTCCCTGCGGATACCTCGGCGATCCTCGGGGCGACTGCAATTGTTCGGCGGAGCGCGTGCGCAATTATCGCGCGAAGATTTCCGGTCCCCTGTTGGATCGCATCGACATCCAGGTATGTGTGCAGCCATTGGTGGCGGAGGCGTTGCGGCCAGGGCTTCCGGCAGCGGAGTCAAGCGCAACAGTGCTGCAACGTGTAACAGATGCGCGACGCCTGCAGCGAGAACGCGCCGGCTTTTGCAATGCGCATCTCGACGGTGCGCTGTTGGAATCGACCTGCGCACTGACGGCAGGCGGCTGGGAGTTACTCGAACAAGCGATGAACCGGTTTGCGTTATCGGCTCGAGCGCACCAAAGGGTGCGGCGAGTGGCGCGGACGATTGCTGATCTCGCAGGCGAGAAAGCAATCAAGCTGGCGCACCTGAGCGAAGCGCTGGCATTGCGGCAGTTCGACAAGGGCTAATCCGTAGGAGCGCGCCCTGTGCGCGAATGGGAAGGATTTGGTCGTTGCCGCATTCGCGCGCAAGGCGCGCTCCTACAACGCTTCTATTCCCACCTGCAGGAGCGCCCGTACCACGGGCGACGCGAGCTGCCGCTTCCATGCCCCTTGTAGGCGCCCGTACCACCGGCGATCAGACGCTCAGTTCTCCACCTCGTTTACCATGTACGCAACCGAGGCACTGATCTCCTCATCAGACAAGTCCAGACGACCACCCTTCGGCGGCATGTAACCGGCGGAGCCGGTGTAGCCTTCAATCGCATGCTGCTGCAAGGTTTCGAGACCCTGCGCGATACGCGGTGCCCAGTTGGCGGCATCCGCCAGCATCGGTGCGCCGCCAATGCCACCGCCATGACAGGCAATGCAGGCTTCGTTGTAGACCTGCGGCCCCGTCAATGTCGTAGCAACCGGCTCGGGTACACCGGACGGGGACGTCCCCGTCGATTCGGCTACCAGTTCATCGCCGGGAAGGAAAACGTCGCCAAACGGCTGCATACGACTGCGGATTTCATCCTGGTACTCATCGGCGCTGGTCGTATAGATACCCTGGGTGAGATCCGACATTTTCATCGCGAGTACGAATATTCCCACCGAAAAAATGGCCAGTACGCCGATTACAAGCGAATACATGTCGAAGAATTTCTGGTCGCGCTTCAAGATCTCGCTCCGAAGTCTGGGGTGGCAAGTCCGTACTCCCACCGCTGTGGCGCGGGGACGGAAGAGCCGCGATTATATAACAAGATGCGCGGGCCTTATTGAGCGCTGCGGTCCGTCGCCTGGATGCTGCGGACCACCACCCCGCTACTGCAGCAACAACCACCCCGGTGTGCGCATTGCAAAGCGTGCTGCGCGGTGCGAAAGTGACCGCTTCGCTGAACGGGGGTTGGGCAATGTACAAGAATTTCATTTCATTTGTGGCGATTGCGGCGGCGTGCGCCATGTTCGCTGGCTGCAGCCGTGATGCAGAAGAAAAAGCGGAGACAACTGCACCCATGCAGGCTGAGGCCGCGGATCTGGTATTGCGCGGCGGCACCGTAGCGACCGTCGATCCGGCGCTCGGCGTGCAACAGGCGATCGCCGTGAGCGGCTACGAAATCACCGCGGTCGGCAGCAACGAGGATATCGCCGCATACATCGGTCCGGATACCCGGGTCGTCGAGCTGAACGGCCGATTTGTCATGCCCGGGTTCATCGAGGGCCACGGACACTACATGGGACTTGGCCGCGCCAAACAGATTCTCGATCTGTCGACTGTCAAGAATTGGAACGAGGTTGTCAGCATGGTCGCTACCGCGGTCGACAAGGCGCAGCCGGGTGAGTGGATATTCGGCCGCGGCTGGCACCAGGACAAATGGGATTCGGTGCCGGACGATGCAGTCGACGGTGTGCCACTAAACGATTCGCTGAATGAAGTGTCGTCCGACAATCCGGTTGTGCTGGGGCATGCCAGCGGGCACGCGGCATTCGCCAACGACGCCGCGCTCGCCGCGGGCGACGTCGGCGATGATACCGCTGATCCAGCGGGCGGCACGATCGTGCGCACAGCGGACGGCAAGGCAACCGGCCTGCTGCGTGAAACAGCACAGCGACTGCTGAACGATGCCGTCGATCAATACAACGATCGCATGACGCTCGAAGAACAGGACCTGATGGCCCGCCAGCGCGTGCAACTCGCCGGCGACGAAGCGTTGCGCTACGGTGTCACCTCCTTTCACGATGCTGGCGCGTCGTTTGAAGACATCGACTTTTTCAAGAAGCTGGAGGACGAAGGTGCGCTACCGATTCGCCTGTACGTGATGGTGCGACGGCAGACGAACGAGGAAATGGATGAGCTGCTGCCGCATTACAAGATGGTGGCGGAAGGCAACGACTTCCTGACGGTGCGCTCGATCAAACGGCAGATTGATGGAGCGCTTGGCGCGCACGGAGCGTGGCTCCTTGAGCCTTACGACGATTTGCCGGGCGACAACCCCGGCCTCGTGCTGGAGGACGTCGAGGAAATCGAGCGCACAGCGGAAATCGCCGTGAAGCACGGCTTCCAGGTGAACACCCATGCCATCGGCGATCGTGCAAATCGCGAGGTGCTGGATATTTACGAGCGTGTGTGGGAGCGCACCGAGGCGGACGGCAAGCAACTGCGCTGGCGCATCGAACATGCGCAGCACATCGACCCGGCCGATGTGCCGCGGTTCGGGCAACTCGGCGTGATCGCGGCCATGCAAGGCATTCACTGTACGTCCGACGGCCCGTGGATCCCGACGCGACTCGGCGAAGAGCGCGCGAAGATTACGTCCTACCCCTGGCGCGACTTGATCGAGACCGGCGCCATTATCGGTAATGGCACGGACGTGCCGGTTGAGCCGATCAACGCAATCGCCTCGTATTACGCGTCCGTTTCACGAATGACGGTCGAGGGCGAGCGTTTCTTCCCCGAGCACGTCATGACCCGGGAGGAGGCGCTGACCAGCTACACGCTAAACAACGCCATCGCGGCTTTCGAGGAAAACATCAAGGGCACGTTGACGCCCGGCAAGCTCGCCGACATCGTGGTGCTGTCGCAGGACCTGCTTACGGTGCCCGAGAACACCATTCCCGACACGCAGGTCGACATGACGATCCTCGGCGGTGAGATCCGTTACGAACGCTAGCTGGGGCTAGCTGGGGCAGGACCCCAGGAAATCACGGGTTATGAAAGACATCACTCGCCCGCCCCTGTCAGGTCCAATCGTGTCGGCGTGCCTGTTGCTGGCGTTCGCCGCACCGGCCTGGCCCGACCCGTCGGGCTGGCCGCATTATGGACGCGACGCCGGCGGCACCCGATACTCGCCACTCACGCAGATCGATGCCGGCAATGTCGACCGACTCGAAATCGCCTGGCAATTTCGCACCGGCGAACTGGGCGAGAATGCCGAGGACGGCGATGCGCTGACATTCGAAGCAACGCCGGTTCTGTGGCGCGACACCTTGTTCTTCAGCACGGGTTTCGGTACCGCGTTTGCGCTCGACGGCGAGACCGGCGCTCTCCGCTGGCGCTTCGATTCCAACGTACCTCGCGATATGTCGTTCGCGGAAGTCGCGTCACGCGGCGTCACCGTCTGGGAAGATCCGGCGCGCGATGAAAATGCGACCCGCAAGGCGCGCGTGTACCTCGGCAACATCATTGGACGCCTGCATGCAGTGGATGCAGCGACCGGCAAGCCGTGCAGGGACTTCGGCCAGGAGGGCATGATCGATCTGCACCGGGCCGCGCGACCGCGCGAATTCGGACAATACGCCATCACTTCACCGCCCGCAGTCGCGGGAGACCGGATCGTTGTCGGCTCCGCGATCGGCGACAACAGTGCAGTAGAACTCGAGCGTGGCATCGTACGCGCGTTCGATGCACGAAGCGGCGAATTGCTGTGGACATGGGATCCCATACCGACCGATTCAGACGATCCTGCTTACGCAACCTGGGTATCGGGCGTCGAGAAGACAGGCGGCGCCAATGCCTGGCCGCCGTTGTCGGTCGACACTGCCAACGGCCTGGTGTTCGTGCCGACTGGAACGCCGTCACCCGATTTCTACGGAGGACGGCGGGAGGGCGACAATGCCTACGCGAACTCGCTCGTTGCACTTTCCGCCGCCTCCGGCGAGGTTGTCTGGTTTCGCCAACTGGTGCATCACGACGTCTGGGATTACGACCTGCCGGCGCAACCGTTGCTGGTTGAACTCGAGAAGGGCGGCCGAGAGTATTCGGCTGTCGTGCAGGCGACCAAGATGGGGATGCTGTTCGTCTTCGATCGACTGACGGGCGAGCCGATTTACCCGATCGAGGAACGCCCGGTGCCGCAGAGCGGAATCGATGGCGAGAAACTTTCGCCGACCCAGCCTTTCTCAACGCTGCCGCCGCTGGTGAGCCATCGCGCCATCACGGTAGACGATGCCTACGGTTACTTTTACTTCGACACGCGCGGTTGCCGGAAAAAGATTGCCGAACTTCGCTCGGAGGGAATCTACACACCGCCGACAACAGGCGGGACGCTGATGAATCCCGGCTACGCCGGCGGCTCGAACTGGGGCGGTCTCGCCTGGGATCCGCACTCGCAAAACGTTATCGCGACGGTAATGGAACTCCCGATGTGGGTCCGCCTTACGCGGCGCGAAGAGGCCCAAAGGCAAGTGGACGAAGGCGTGTACGACTGGGAGGGCTACACGGCGATGGATGGCACGCCGTATGTCCTTAACCGCGGCATGCTGTCATCGGCAATCGGCATTCCGTGCACAAAGCCGCCGTGGGGCAAGCTCGTTGCGCTGGATCTCGGCAAGGGCGAGATCAGCTGGGAACGCCCAATCGGGACCATCCAGGATATCGCTCCCGCGCCGGTGCCGAACCTCGAACTGGGCGTTCCGCTAATCGGGGGTGCAATTACCACCGGATCCGGCCTCATCTTCGTGGCGGCGACTTTCGATGATTATCTCCGCGCTTTCGATCTCTCGAATGGCGAAGAATTGTGGAAGGGTCGCCTGCCGGCCGGCGGACAGGCGACACCGATGACCTACGCGATTGACGGGCGCCAGTACGTGGTTATTGCCGCCGGCGGGCACGGCGGCGCCGGTACGACTCGCGGCGATTACGTTCTGGCGTTTGCCCTGCAACAGTAAAGCCGCCCGCGCAATCGTTGCTTTCCATTACAATTAGCATCAAGCGCCCGTAGCTCAGCTGGATAGAGTACTGCCCTCCGAAGGCAGGGGTCACAAGTTCGAATCTTGTCGGGCGCGCCATTTTCCCCTTTACCATCAGTAACTTACGAACGGCCCTCCTGCACCATTTTGGGGCGCGTCCCCGATTGTGTGAGATTCGTGTGAGAAATGCGCAAGACTGTGTTTGGGCGCCGCTTGCAGACACTTTCGGCGGCCTCAATCAGGCGTGAAACGTCCGGCGCCGAGTAGTGTGTCGTCATGCGCGCCGACTTGTGACCCAACAGGTCCTGACGGTCCTCGAAGCTAACGCCTGCCGCCCTTAACCGGTGCCCGAAGGTATGACGCAGATCGTGCACGCGCACATTCGTTAAACCGGCACGAACCCGTGCTCGCTTCCAACCGGAGTTGAGAATGCTCCGGGTCGGATTACCGCGAAACGTAAAGACGAACTCCGGATGCTTTCCTCGTTGTTCGTCGACAACCCTTCGAGCAATCGAATTGAGCACTACGATTCGTTCCTGACTGTTCTTGGTCGCGAACTCATCGTTGTTCGGCAGCACAAACACACCTGTCGCCAGTTCCGGGACCTTTACTTCCCAGTTCCATCTGAGCTGCAATACTTCCTGTTTCCTGCAGCCGGTATTCACCTTGTACAGGGCGATCCGTTGCAGGTGTGGCGGTAACTCCCGAAACAAGCGATCCTGCTCTTCCCAGCTCAGGGGATAGGGTTTTCGTGCCGGACCTTGCTCCATCTCGATCAGCGGCGGGGAGTCCAGCCACGACATTCCGTCGTCGTGTCGCCATACCCTGGCTGCCAGATTCAGCACTCGCCGCAGGCAACTCAATTCCTTCCGAATCGTGCCGGCTGTGACCCCGTCCGAGCGACGGGCTTGCCGGTACTTCGCCAGCGTACCGTTGTGAATGCGATCCAACCGCAGAGGCCCGATATGCGGCATCAAGCGATTGAACGCGGCGATGTATCGTTCAAGGCTTTTTTTGTTCTGATTGTCGTCGAGGTACTTGACGGCTGCCTGCTGAAACGTCCTTATCGGTCGGATGCCATAGACCATGGATTGGCGAATCTCTTCCAGGCGGTGCGTCAGATACCGCTCCGCCTCTGCGAGATCGCACGTGCCACAGCTTTCTGCCACTCTTCCGTATCCCTTGATTTTCTTGTCGATCCACCAGATTCGGCCTCGCTTCTGGAGGCCCGGTGATTTTCTGCGTCCCATGATGTTCTCCTTTCGGCGGGACGCCCGTTGCGCGACTTATACTGATCCGCCCAGGCGTCCAGTTCAAGTCGGTCGAAGGCGATCCCCTGCCGGCCGATGGGAATGTTGGTGA
>JBGTHC010000085.1:0-22629 GCA_041746375.1 Woeseiaceae bacterium | reverse complement strand
CCGCTTAAAGATGTTAGCCCCAGGTTTGAGACCCTGTATTTGCCTGGAGGTGCATTCCCGGATTTCTTTGGGTCCATGCAGCGCGCCTTGACAGCAATACGAGGTGACGTGATTTACGTGGTGAAGCCGCGTCTCCCGAGCCTGGGGTTGGCCTTACTGGCCAATTACACGCGGAGGATTCCTTTGATACTTGAAATCAACGACCTCGAGACGGTGGTCACATCTCCGAAGCAACGCGTCAATCACAGAGAGGTACAGATCGACACAATGGACCTGCGTTCGGAGGAGCTGTTGAATCCTTATAGCGACGTGTGGTCGCAGCTGATGCATCCATTGGCCAAGGAAATCCCGGTGCTAATGACCCACAACGGCGGCATCGACCGGGAATTCGACCGTCGGTGCCTGTACATGCGCAACGTCAAGGATGAGCAAGTCTACGATCCCTCGGCTCAAGATCGCGACGTAGTGCGTGCCGAAATGGGAATCGGACCGGAAGATCGGGTCATCTTGTTCGGCGGCTTGATACGCAAGCACAAGGGAATATATGAGCTGGTGGAACTCGTCGAGCGTCTGGAGCACCCACGTTACAAACTGCTTTTCGTCGGCTCCCGCGCTACCCCGGATCAGAAGAAGCTCATGGAGAAGTATGGTGATCGCGTAAGCATACTCCCGCCACAAGACCGTACCGCGATGGCCCGAATCAACTATGCCGCTGACCTGGTTGTTTTGTGGCTCGATCCGAACGTGGCGGCAAGTCACTACCAGATGCCTTACAAGGCAACAGACGCGTTCGCCATGGGCTCGACGGTGATCGCCAATGACATTTCTGACTTCGGAACGCTGGCCAGGCAGGGCTACCTTCGCATCGTACCGTTTGCAGACTGGGACACGATGACCAAGGTGATCCAGGGCATATTTGACAATCCAGCCGAGACTACCGCCATGCGCGAGGCAAGTCGAAGGCTGTTTCTCCGGCAGTTCTCTTATGCCGCCGCGCGCAGCAATTTCCAACTCGCGGCGGTCCGGGCACTGGCCCGAAAACCGGGAAGACTACCGGTGGCCGAGACATTTGCAAAGCGCTTCAACGAGTTCTACAGGAGGGCAGCCAACACCGATGACGCCTTCGTTCAAGTCGAAGAGGCAAACAGCAATTCCAATTATCTCATCGACCGCAAGATTGACGGCTATGGCGAATCTGAAGAAGACGCATCAATAGTCCTTTTGGATGTCGACAATATCGATCAGCTGTTCCACGAAGACCCGAACGGCGTAGCGGTAATCATGCCGAGTATAGATCCGAAAAGGGGGGTCGAAGCAGCACGTATTTTGATCAAGCGGTCAGGCATGAAGACGACCGTCTTCGTCGTACAGGATACCTGCCGGCAGGGTTTCGGCAAGACTCTCAACGACACGGCTCAAAGGCTCAACGTGGCGTACCTTTGCTACGTTGCTGAGGATGCGTTTCCAGGGGTCGATTGGCTGCGTATCGCCCACGAAAAGCTCGAACGTACAGGCAAAGGGTTGCTTGCATTCAACGATGGCAAATGGAACGGTCGGATTGCCGGTTTTGGCATGGTCCGCACGCAGTGGGTGAAACAGCTCTACGGTGGCCCGGTTTTCTTCCCCGGCTACCGCTCGCACAAAGCCGACAACGAGCTTACGCTGATCGCGCGCATCATGAATGAGTTCATCTATGAGCCGACCGCTACCTTGATCGAGATTGACCCATCGAAGGCACTCGAAGACGCCGAGGAAGGAAGTGAAGGAAAAAAAGATCGCAACCTGTTTTACGAGCGTTTGCACAGCGCATTTGACTCTCGCTTCCAGTGGCATAACGTCGCACCGTACAAAGATGAATATCTCAATCGTCGAAAACTGCGCGCTGAACGGGGAGAACAGTATGAGCCGACGGACGAGTCTATCGAGCACTTAGACGTCAGGAACATACAAAAATTCTCCTGGCGTGATCCGGAGGGCATCGCAGTAGTACTGCCCTGTGTAAATCCCGAAAAAGGCCTTGCGACGGCGCGACTCCTTGTCAAGAGAGCGGGTATGGCAGCGCACGTCTGTGTGGTGGAAGACACTCAGCGCTTGGGTTTCATTGCCACGCTGAACGACACGGTGGCCCGGCTCGACGTGAAATACATTGTCTATGTCGCAGAGGATGCATTTCCCGGCTGGGACTGGCTGAAGACGGCGTACGAACGCATCGAACAGACCGGCAAAGGGCTGCTCGCTTTCAACTGCGGTAAGTGGCACGGGCGTGTCGCCGCGTTCGGTATGGTACGAAAGGATTGGGTGCAGCAGGTTTATGGCTTCGGCGTAGTTCTTCACCCGGCATACAAGGCACATAAGGCTGATAACGAACTGACTGTCATCGCACGGGTCACGGATCAGTTCGTCTACGAACCTGACAGCGTATTGGTGGAGAATGACCCGAAGAAGATCTTCAAGGAGAACGTGCCGGAGGACAAAGCGACGTTCCACCAACGGTTTCGGTCAGGCTTCGACGGAATCACGTCGCTCAAGCGCCTCAGGCCTCTCGCCAAGTCCTATTTCGTCCCGATGGAGTCGGAATCTCAGGATAAGTCGGAAGTAGTAGCTACCCGCAACACCACGATGACCAGTCTTCGGGCCGAAGTCATGGAATGGGAGAAGAATCACGCTAACGACCCGGCGGTATCCAGCATCCTGGAAGCGTTGAGAAAGGCCGCCGCGCGGGCAGCCGAGCGCGGACCCTGTTCGGTGACGGACAAGAGCACGCTGCCGCCGAGTGGCAGCGGCCACGATTACTGGCACCCGGCGCCTTACTGGTGGCCCGATCCGACGACTGCTGACGGACTGCCGTACGTCCGGCGTGACGGCCAAAGGGTTCCGGGCACGCGAATGTATGAGCCCGGCGACGAAAAGTACGATCGTACACGTCTTCAGCGTGTTTTCGATGATTCCCTGACACTCGGGCTTGCCTGGTATTTCTTCGACGAGGCCCGATACGCCGAGGCAGGCACGCACATTCTCGAGCGTTTCTTCACCGACCCTGCGACCGGGATGACGCCACACCTCAAGTACGCGCAAGTTCGACTGGGCCACAACGAAAACCAGGGTTCTCCCACTGGTTTAATCGAAGCAAAGGACATCTACTTCTACCTGGACGCGCTCCGTTTACTTCAAAACGCGCGGGTTCTTTCCGATACCGCTTTCGAGCGGATACGAAACTGGTTGAGCACCTATCTCGAGTGGCTTCTCACTTCTGACCAAGGAAGGGCCGAATGTCTCGCCTTGAACAATCATGGCACCTGTTATGACCTGCAGATAGGCGCCATCGCTTCGTTTCTCGGCGAGACCGGTATCGTCTATGAAACGTTCGAACGTGCCCAGGCTCGAATTTCGAAGCAGTTCGCTCCGGACGGACACCAGCCTGAGGAGTTAAAGCGCAACACGACTGCACATTACTGCTGTTTCAACCTCCAGAGCTGGATCAATCTCGCCGAGCTTTCCTCACGCTGGGGGGTGGATCTCTGGACATACAAGGCACCGACCGGTGCCGGATTAAAGCAGGCCGCGATGTGGCTGCTATCCTACATGGACAAGCCATGGCCCTATGAGCAGGTCGGCGAGTTCGACCGTGAACGATTCCTGCCGATCTGGTTCGCGGCGGCCGAGCAGCTCCGCGACCTGGATCGTCCCGACACAGTTCCCGCCCATATCTACGCTTTCAAGCCGGTCTTCTTCCCGCATGACGGAATCCGACCATTTTGGAACCTTGCCAGCTACACCACAGCAAAACATCCCAAAGGAGCCGACCGCCAGATGCCACGGCCGGTCACGCCAATAACGGAGCGCTCAGGAAATGCGTAATGAGGTAATTGCCGATCTCACAGCGATTGGCTTCTGTCCGTCCACCGTCTTCGACGTCGGGGCCAATGTGGGGCAAAGTCTCGTCGAGTTCGCCAAGGCATTCCCGACCGCGCGCATCGACTCCTTCGAGCCAATACAAGCGGCCTTCCGCCAGTTGCAGCGCCGCGCCGGTGCGTACCCCAATGCCAATGCACATTGCGTAGCACTTTCGAGCACCCGGCACCAAGTGGTCATGCGTGCCATTCGCGCCTCGCTCGGCAATCGCATCATGGCGCCAGACGCAGCCGGCGAAACAGTCCAGGTCGTGACAACAGCGTCCGGATCCGACGTGGCCCGGAGCCTCGGTGTTGACCGAATTGATATTCTAAAGATTGATACGGAAGGGCACGACCTCGAGGTAGTCAAAGGTTTTGGAGAGATGATCCGGGCAAAACGGATTGAATTTATACAAGTCGAGTGTGGCTTCGCGCCGGAGAATGATCGGCATATACGCTTCGAAACGTTCACTGAACATTTCTTCCCGCTTGGTTATCGACTGTTCGGTATCTATGGCCAACGCCGCAAATTCAGTAATACGGATACCCGCAATCTCATGTTCGGCGACGCGGTCTTTATCGCAATGCACTAAGCCCCAGGACCGCAGCGCTCGTAAATAAAGAAATCACTGGGGGACGAATGACCTTGACGCGTTCTTCGCCCATCTCGGTAGCGGTTCTCGATTCTGCGGACCAACTGAAATAACGGCAGGTGCCGCGTCACCCAGGAGCTGAAGTGTCTATGGCGCACGTGAGGCGACTTTGCCTGGATTGGCCGATCGACGTCGCTGCAGTAAATGACGACGAAACGCTCGGCTGCACCAAAGAGACGATGCATGTATGCCTCAAATACCTCATCCTCCACGAGGTGGAACAGTACATCCAGGGAAATCGCTAAATCGGCTCGTTCCCCCTGGTACTCATCTACCGTTGCAAATGTCTTCGTACTGTCGTTGGCAAATGTCGTCCTGCACAACTCGACCGCTGTCTCGCTTACATCATAGCCCACGTACTGCGAGTAGGCCGCAAGGGCTAGCTGGTTGCCGTCCCCACAACCAAACTCGATCACGGACCGGATGCTGTTCTCTTGTACGAGTGCATTGAGTACTTCAGCCTTAAACTTTGCGAGTTCGCCGTAAGAACCTTTACCCGAGTTACTCCCGCCTCTGTACCGATTCTCCCAATAATGCGCCGAGCCAATGAATGTCTTGCTCACGCTTACCTCCGCGAATGCCTTATTGGCCCAATTCTTCCGGAGACGCTGCCGGCAAAGCCAGCAACCCGCTCTTTCGTGCGGCGTGCCTCATGTTCCACCACAACAACGTGCTCAGCCGCGAGTTAGGTGCCAGCTTCGACTGCCATGGCTTCTTGCCCGCGTAGTGCAGCACGGCAATCTGTGACAGGAGATCCAGCCCCCGGCAAGGATCGACTTCCCCAAGATAGCGTTCCTGGAAATTATAAGCCGCCGGCGCCAGCTTCACCTTCCAGGACGGATGCGCGTCGAAGAAGGCCATCAGGTGTGCCTGCTCGTGCAGTTCGGTACGACCGGCAGCAAAAGCAACCAGTTCGTCACGGAAATTTGCATTTGCCGTCCGCCGACCAAGCAGCATCATGCCGCTGTTCATGCGTCGGTGGTGAACGCTTGCGAAATCGCCCGAAATCATGCAGCTCAGGTTCCTCGCTATTCTTGCAGCCGCGAGCCTGCCCTGGCCTTTCCTCCTGTACAAGGAAGGCTTGAATTGGGGACAAGTCAGCAGATCTGCGCCGGTTCGGTATGCCGCCAGGCCTGCCAACGGCCTCAGAACGAGCATATCGACGTCGAGAAACAGGATGTAGTCAAATCCGTGGTCATCGAACACAGCCCATTTCAGAAAAGTTCCCCTGTTCCAATTAGCTCGCTCAGGCCGGCCAACGCTGTGCTCGGCAAGATCATAAAGCGTCTGTCGCAAGCGCCCTTCAAGCAGCACTGGTCGGTCGACAACCAATTTGACGATCGGATCCTCGAAAACCGCCGGGTCATCTGAGCAAATAATGATCGGATTCGTAGTGAGAGTGCCTGTCTGCGCCATGCTTGATAGCATGACCTTGAAAGGCATTAGGTAGCCGGAATCGAAAGCGAAACAGATCGCGGTGTCCGCCAAAGAATCATCCCGATCCTCTGCTACCTGGACGCGCCGGAACTCGGCCAGCTTTATGATGCTCATGTACGTCGCACACCATAAGTGACTTGCCACTGTCGCTCGTCGCTGATGATCTGTTTGTGACTGCGCATTTCTGCCTAAACCCCCTTAGGTACCTTCTTCTTCCGGTAGGATATTCGCGTTAAGTCGTGCCTCCAGAACCTTGATGCGATTTTGGAACTGAGTATTCTTTCTGCGCGCAAGTCGAAACTTCTTTCGCAGCTGGTTCAAGGTCTGATCGGACGGTGGGATGTAGTTCAGTTGCTCAACCGCGAAGTTGGCGAGTTCTTCCACCACAGACAATATCTCGGACTCCGACCATTGCGCTGGCGCGCTTTCATCGAGCGATTCTATAGCTGAGCGCGCAAGGAATACGGTGCTTTGCTCCAAAGTCAAGAAACGCCGCGCAATTTCCTCATGGGATGGAAGAGTTGCATCGAAGAGCGCCAGACGTTCTGCCTTGTCGTAGATAGGCAATGGCTTCAGATGCTCTAGCCTACTTTCCAAACCATAAGCTCGTTTCACGATGTCTTCGCGCAAGCCTTCTTTCACCACGTCGTGGCCGATCGCTGTCGCAAAGCGCGTTAGCGCCCGCCTTAGCAGCACACCGTCCGCCTGCAGGCTCGGATTAAGCACAGGGTTATCGCGCACGAGGTGAGCAGGATCCTCAACTCCGATCGCCAGCAATGTATTGAAGACAGCTTCGTCACGCGAAGGATACCCATACACAAGCACGTCGATCGACCCATCACCCAGTACGTCGGCCCAGGACAACAAACCGCTGAACGGCGTGCCACCAGACACGTTATTCTTCCTGAGCACGTTCTTGAACTTCAACCGTTGCCGGGCGAGTGACTCGACATACTCATCCACACGGCGTACCGAGTAGACGACACGGAGAGCAAAATCTTTCATGGCCTCCTGAATAAGGGTTGCGCTCGCCGCATCGATACCCGTCAGCATTTCGGTGCTGATCACGGCTCGAGGCAATCCCGACGTACGCATCTCCTCCGCGAGCTTCGCCAAACCCTGCTGCAGCTGCTCTTTTGCGCCCTCCTCACCCCTACGAAACTTGTTCACGGCATGGCCAAGTTGATTGTGAGACCGAGCATTCTCTTCGTGAACGCCCTGCAACGGCCGTGAGAACGTCTTGGGTACCAGGAGGCCATGCTCGCGCGAAAGAATCTCGGCATTCCTGTTAAGAATCATCTGGACGGCAGACGTAGCAGTCTTGTACGCCCCGGAGTGAATAACCAGCTGCTGTCGCTTTTCAGCCATAGACCTCTTGCTATCGGATCATCGTCCGATGCCCGCCGTAACCGGAACGATTCGACAATTGGAATTGGTGATTGAAGGGCGCTCTGGAGCCTCATCGTGCCATAGGCGTGGGACGTGGGCAATCTGTGAATCGCACCATTCTCAAGCTGCGAGAAGGGGTTCTATAATTCAGGGAAGCAGCGTAAGCTCTAGCGACCTTGAAACGGGCGTCCTTCTTTATCACGCAATGCGATGGATTATTAAGTGCCCGGCTCCGGGTGGGTTTTCACAACGTAACTGGGGAGACTTGCATTTTGCGCGTTCACTCTCCAAACAACTGGTTGACCGCGGACATCAAGTTGACATCCAGAACAGGCCGGATTGGCAGCATGGCGAGGACGATGCTGATGTTGTTTTGTTGTTGCGTGGAAAATTCAGTTACAGCCCACGAAACCGCGATGCAATAAATGTGATGTGGGTGTTGAGCCACCCCGCCGACGTGAGCGAGGACGAGATCGTACCATTTGACGTCTGCTGTGTGGCTTCGACGTCTCACGCACAAGTATTACGCCGCAGTTTGGCCTCGGAGCGGATCGTCACTCTTTTGCAATGCACTGCCACGCGCGAATCCGAGGAGACAGCACTCCTTCCCGCATCAGAGCGTCGCGATTTCATCTTCGTTGGCAACAGCCGCAATGTCGAACGGTGGTGCATACTCGATCACTTGCGGGAGGGACGTCCATTAAAGATCTGGGGCACTGGCTGGGAGCCATGGCCGGAAGCCCAACAGCGCGTGGTAGGAAAACACGTTGAAAATGAACGGCTTGGACAGCTTTATGGCTCTGCCAGGGGGACCCTCAATGACCACTGGCCGGACATGGCTCGACATGGCTTCATCAACAACCGTGTGTTCGATGCGTTGGCTTGCGGTTTGCCGATAATTTCCGACTACGTGCCTGATCTCGACGAGATGTTCGGTGATGGGCTCCTCTATTACCGTCAGGGCGCACCTCTTGCTCCAATCTTCAAAAAATTCGAGAAAGAGTACTCCAGGCTTTTCGATCGTGTTCAGGCACTCGCGGAACTTGTCGCGCGCGACCACTCCTTCAGCGCCCGGACTGATGAACTACTGGCAACGGTGGAGCGTTGGCGACAGCGGCGGCGCGGACCGGGACCGCTGTTCACTGCCAGAAGCCCTGGGTGACTCGTATCCTGAGAACTTGGCGGTCGGCCAGATGGAAGCGGTCCATACTCGATGCCTGGTCGCAACATCATGCAAGGAGCGGCCGCAGCCTGGAGGTTCTTGCCGCAGCTTTGGTCAGATACGCCTGTGTACAGGGCCGAGACGTCCTGGTGCATGCAGCTATTGACGAGCTTTACGACTGGAGGTCACTGTCGACGCGGTTGGCAACAGCGAAAGATGCTGGAGGAACGCCAACTTTGCGGGTCGATGTTCAGCCAAAACGACAAGCCATCAGAGCGCTCGCCCGCGTCGTTTACCGACAACAGATTCTTCCTGCCGATCTCCAAGATGCCACTGCAATCTATGAAGCCCTGGCGGGTACCGACGAGCAGGACCTGGAACCCGTTGACCATGGGTACCTGGTAGACGCGCTTACGATTCTCGGTAGACGGGCTGACGCCTTGCAATACTTGAAGCGCTATGAAAACGGACTTCGCACCCTGGACGCCTACACATTTCTGCTCGCGAATCTTCTGAATCCGTACTCAGGCGGCGTCGCCCACGAGACACAATGGCTGCAGCAGGTCAGCGCGGCATTGACAGCGCATGCGCTGGAACCGATCAGTCTGAAACCTGGGGAAGACGAGCCGTTCTGCCGTCTGGCCTGCGACAGCGGCCATTTCGTAGCGGACGGTCCGCTAGTAAGCATTCTCATGCCAGTCTTTGAGAGCAACCCGGCAACCGACGTTGCAATCGGCTCCATACTCTCCCAATCCTGGAAAAATCTTGAATTAATCGTAGTTGATGATGCATCTCCGGCAAGTGCCAGAGCACGGCTGAGAAAGTGGCAGGGCCGCGATAAGCGGTTGCGAATCATTTACAACGAAGAGAACCGCGGCGCCTATTTTGCACGTAATGCAGCCTATGAGCTGGCTCGTGGCGAGTTCATAACAGTTGCCGACAAAGATGATTGGCATCACCCGCGTAAGATAGAATTGCAGGTGCTTGATCTGGTCGGGCATCCAGATAAATTAGCGAACATGAGCAGCTGGAGCCGCGTCAGTGGAAACTTGTGCTTCCTTGTTCGCTACGCGCCGATTCAAATGGCGCATCCGAGTCAGCCTTCGCTCTTTTTCCGGCGAAAACCTGTGAAGGAAGCGCTCGGCTATTGGGACAGCGTCCGTAAAGGCGCTGACGGAGAATACAAGCTGAGAATGGAAAAGGTCTTTGGCATCAAGATCAAACCGATCAACAGGATCCCGCTCGCGCTATCCCTCATTGGCGGGGAGAACTTGAGCTCTCGCGATTTCGGTTTGGGGTACGAGCACCCAGATCGAAGCATTTACAAGCAGACATACGCGCATTGGCACCAACGTCATGCTGACACTGCAAACCTTGACACTGCAAACCTGGCACTGCCAAAAGAGCCTGCGCGTCGCCCGTTTCCTGCACCGATGACGTTCCTGCCCACGATTCGTACTGTACCAGGCTTCGACGTTGTTCTTGTGCTGGATCTGGCCGCGGATGCGGCCGAAAGCACCCTGCTCCAAACCGAGATAATTTCGGGAGTGGAAAGTGGCATGCGGATCGCAGTACTCCACGTCCCGGACCTGTTGCGCCTGCCCCGCAAGCCACGGGCGCCGTCCAAATGGCTGAATGATTTGATTTTGGACGAGAAGGTGGCTCGACTTTCTCAGACAGATCGCACTGATACGGACATCCTGCTGATCGCCAATCCGCGTACGCTGCACTACCGGCCGGAGCTACCCTGTGGGATTGTGGCCGGAAAGATATTCATCCTCGCCAGTCACGGGCCATTGGATCCGATTTCCGGTGCCTATGTGCCGGCAACAGTGGCGGACAATATTCGCTCCATGTTCAATTCGGATGCCATTTGGATTCCAACTGAAAAGCGTATTCGGTCAGTCTTGAGGTCCACACTCAGGCGACGAGCGTTATCCTCGCACGACTGGGTCGGACTGCAGCAGCTTCAGCAACAGGCCAAGGTCGGTCAGCCGGACAAGGCAGCGATTCGTGGCTGGCACCTCTCGAAGTTCTTGCGTAATGGTTGAATGCGTTATGCATGTCGGCGCGGGTAAGTGCGGGAGTAGTGCGCTTCAGGCCTATCTGTCCAGGCATCCGGTTATTAAAGCGGACGATGGCGTGACATACGAGTACGTGTGTCTCAAGGACGGCGCGCGTCTCTTGCGTGGCAGTCGGTGCCGAAAAGCAGCGGCGGCGAGTGCTTACGGGTATGCCGCATCTGTATCTATCAGGCGCTGGTCTATGCCGGAGCGCCGAAAACTTAAAGACCTTATCAGCAATATCAGCAAGGACGGCCGTGTTCCCGTCATGTCGTTTGAAGGGTGGATCCACGAAGTTCCGCTCTTCCACGAGTGGCGGATTCTGGAGGAACTCTGCTTGGAAGCCAGAGCCTTCATCTTTGTCCGTCCACAGATCGACTGGATAAATTCGTCGTGGTGGCAATGGGGAGCTTGGTCGAAAGAGCCTTTTTCAAGATGGTTAGGTCGATGGAAAGAAAAAGCATTCTGGGCGAACGCTGCACGACTCTGGCAGCGGACTCCCGGTGTCCGGGAGGTCAGCGTTTTCACTAGCACCGACGACGTTGTCACTTCCTTCTTGCAGAGCCTCAACGTAACGCAGCGACCTGAGGGCTCCAGAGAAAATTCGTCACTTGATGGAGACGTTCTCAGATTTCTTCAGCAACACAGAGAGCTGGGTGCTGATAAGCGACAGTCTGCCGTACATGCCATGTTGAGCAGGCACCTGACGGCTGGGCCGGCGCCCGCCCCTTGGGTGCTGAAGCAAACCCTGGTGGCAGACCTTGTCGAGGTCTATAAAAAGGATAATCAGGATCTGCTTGCATTGGTGGATGAAAGGACAAGAACAGAGATTGCAGGAGATGCGCGTTGGTGGGACGCTTCAGCGTACTCCGGTAAGCTTGCAGAAAGACCAGGAGTGCTGCGGCCGCACGCAAAGCAGGTTGAAGACATCGCCGCCAGAGCACTTCGCGCTATCCTGGATCTGGACGAGAAAATGCGAAACAGATAAGTCATCGCTGGCTGACTGCCAGAACCTCTTGCCTAAGGTGGACAGATTGAAGGAATTGAACCGAAGCGCCATCGCCAAGAGCTGGAACGCAAAGGCCAAGCAGCGGAAGCGTCGCACGAACTATTGGCAGTTCCCCGAAATAGTCGAACAGCTCAATATCAAGGTGTGCGGTGAACCGTTGCCGGGTGTTTCCCACGGAATCGCCAAACGGCTTGCCCGAATGGGGCCATTTGAGCGGGCAGTCGCCGTTGGCTGTGGAACGGCAACCAAGGAGAAGAACCTCCTTCATCAGGGAATCGTGCAGCGGTTCGATCTTTACGATCTGGCTGATGAGAGGCTTGCGGTAGCACGACGGCTCCTCGCGGACGCTGGCCTGGACGGTCGAGCCAATCTGATTTGCGGCGACCCTTTCCTTGACACCCGTCATGAAATTTACGACCTGGTCTGTTGGCATTCTTCCCTTCACCATATGCCTGACGCGTATGCCGCCGTTCACTGGAGCCGAGAGGTCCTGAAGCCCGGTGGCATCTTTGCAATGTGGGAATACACAGGCCCCAGTCGCTGGCAGTGGAGTGATCGCAACCTCGAGAATGTGAATGCGTTTCGCCGCGCCCTGCCCTCGAAGATTCGACCCGAGAATCTTACGATCGAACGCCCCACACTGGCACAGATGATGGAACGTGATCCGTCAGAAGCGGCAGACAGCAGCAACATCCGGCCCGCCGTCGAGGCAACATTTCCGAATGTCGAAATGATCAACCTTGGAGGTGCGCTCTACAGCTTCGGTCTGCGTGGCATATGGCCGAAGATCGAGCTGGGTGACAAGTGGTTCCTCAACCTCGCGCTGGCGTTCGACCAGGCGATGATCTATGACAATTTGGTGACCTGCGCTTTCGCACGCAAGACCTCGGGCAACTGAGGGCCATGTCGAAATGTACAGCAGGCGCCTTACACCTCTCATTATTCTCGGCCGGCAGCGCGCCGGAACCCGTTTTCTAACAGAAGTACTCAACTCGTTTGACGAAGTCTCAATCCAGGGTGAGTTGCCCAATCCCGTGATGCGTACGGCGAAGCGTTGTATACAGGATATCGAGCGCTTCTATGCTAAAGCAGCCAAGACCGGCGGGGAGAAGGATCGGCGCGAGTACAAGGGTTGGCTACGGAAGAAGGAAGACCTCATCTTCTCTATATGGGAGCATGCGGGACAATCGCGTCGCGTGCGGTACCACGCAAGGACCAGGTACTTCGGCTACAAGCGACCCAACAATGAGTCATACTTTCGTTTCTATGAGCGGTCGTTCAGACATCGAAAACCAATCTATGTGTATTGCACGAGAAACTTCGTGGACAACTACCTTTCGATTGTGTCCCGCTGGCCCGAACGTAGTATCGAGAGGGTCAGTTCCGAATACATTGAATCGACTATGCAATATCACCGGATGGTTGCGCGCGCTCCGACTCGAGTTTTTCTTTTCAATCTGGATGACTATAAAGGCCGTGGCCTTGCGTACATCGAGAAAAACATCATCACCTCGCTGGAGCTCGATTTGAGCCACGAGCACAGAAGTGAGCTTGAGCGGATGAATGCCAGGAATCGAACCGAAGAAGACCTGAACACTTTCAGGAGAAGAGAGCTGACGGAGGCGGAACAGGCCTTTATTCGCTCGCATCCGGAGCTCAAGACAGAATTCATGAAGCTCTGCGCACCTTGAGCCGATAGAGCTGTTGCCAAGCGCACCAGGAGCAAGAATGTCATAGACGCCTGGAGCCGCGCAGCCGGGCAATCACGTCTTCCACTCCGACGCGCCAGTCCGGCTGCACGTCAAGTGCCTTCGTCAGCGAACGGCTCGGCTCCAACACCGAGTTCAACGGGCGCAGGGCCAAGGTCGGATACTCGGCAGTGCCGATCGCTTCCAGGTATGGGCGTCTCTCGAGCAATCCGCTCTCATAGCCTGTTCCGATAATATGCTCGGCAAACCCGTGCCAACTTATTGCCTCGCCACCACTCACATGATGGATACCCCACGGCACGAGCGGTGCGGTGGGGTCAGTTGCGAGATGGGCGATGACCCGGGCCAGATCGCCGGCGTAGGTGGGCCGCCCATGCTGATCGGCCACAACCCGCAGGCGATCACCTTCGTTCGCCAGCCGCAGCATCGTGGTCAGAAAGTTACCATCGAGTTCACTAAACACCCAGCTAACGCGCAGAACCCAGTGCTTCGGGGCGATGCTGGCGACCGCCAACTCGCCCGCAAGCTTGGTGCGCCCGTACACATTGGTCGGAAAAGTCGCATCCGTATCGCGGTAGGCGCGATCACTACTGCCGTCAAAAACGTAGTCCGTTGAGAGATGGATGATTGGTACGCCAAGCCTCGCGGCCGCGCGGGCGGCACAGGCGGCCCCTTCAGCATTGATTCGCCAGGCGGCTTCCGGTTCTTTCTCGGCCTGGTCTACGGCGGTATACGCAGCTGCATTAACGATGATGGATGGTGCGGCCTCCACCATTGCCGTCTCCGCCGCAAGCGGATTTTCCAGGCTTCTTTCGCGTCGTCCCCAATAACAGGCACCTGTAAGTGTTTCCCGAAGATGTTGCGCAAGCTGTCCACGGGAGCCGAGGACAAGCACACTCATGCCATGACCTTGAAATCGGAGAGCGTCGGCAAAGCGATATCTTTGGAGGACAGCGTCGGGTTGTCCAACGGCCAGTCGATACCGATATCGGGATCGTTCCAGATGACGCCGATCTCGTCTTCGGGGTGATAATAGTCCGTACACTTGTATTCGAAATCAGCCATCTCGGATAACACCAGAAAGCCATGAGCATACCCTGGTGGTATCCAGAGCTGCCTGTGGTTCGAATCTGACAACGTCGTTCCAACCCAATGACCACAGGTATCAGACGTTGAGTCGATATCCACGGCAACATCGAAAACTTCACCACGTGCTGCACGCACGAGCTTTCCCTGGGCGTGGCGTCTTTGGGCGTGCAGTCCTCTCAGTACGCCGCGCCTGGAGCGTGAGTGGTTGTCCTGCACGAACGGCATAGCGATACCGAGTTGCTCCGTGTAACGCGAGGCGTGAAACGTTTCGACAAAAAACCCACGCTCATCGCCGTGTATTTGGGGCTCAATGATCAACACACCGGGCAGTCGAGTCTCGATTACTTTCACCGACCGAGTTCCAGGAGGTCCCGCAGATAATGGCCATACCCACTCTTCTCAAGTGGCTTGGCTAGTCGCTCCAGTTGCGCGTCATCTATCCAACCCATACGCCAGGCAACTTCTTCCGGACAACCGACTTTCAGGCCCTGCCGTTTTTCCAGGGTTTGCACGAAATGCGCCGCCTCGAGCAAAGAGTCATGCGTGCCCGTATCCAGCCATGCCATACCGCGTGCCATCATTTGTACCTCGAGTGCGTTTCGCGACAGGTAAACTTTGTTGATGTCGGTAATCTCGAGTTCTCCCCGTGCGGACGGCTTGATTGATTTCGCAATCTCGACAACCTCGGCGTCGTAGAAGTACAGTCCGGTTACCGCATAGCGACTCTTGGCCTTTGCCGGCTTTTCCTCTATCGATGTGACCACCCCGTTCTGGTCGAACGTGATGACACCGAATGCCTCCGGATTCGCGACGCGATAAGCGAAAACAGTGGCCGAGTTCTCGGCGGCCGAGGCCTTCTTTAACAGTCCCGTCAAGCCGCTGCCAAAAAACAGGTTGTCACCGAGAATAAGAGTGCTTGGTGCACCATTTAGGAACGATTCGCCAATGAGAAATGCCTGGGCCAAGCCGTCCGGCGACGGCTGCACCTTGTAGTCGATTTTCATTCCCCAGCGCTCACCGTCGCCGAGCATGTACTCGAAGCGAGGCGTATCCTGAGGAGTGGAGATAATCAACACTTCTTTGATGCCTGCCAGCATCAGCGTCGTGAGCGGGTAGTAGATGAGTGGTTTATCGTACACCGGCAGCAGTTGCTTGCAGATGCCCAGCGTGATCGGGTGCAGCCGCATGCCGGACCCTCCGGCGAGAATGATCCCCTTACGTTTCACTCATGCCTTCCTCAAACGCCCCAAGCGCTGCAGACGATAACTGCCGTCCGTGATTCGCGTCCGCCACTCCCGATTATCGAGATACCAACGGACGGTCTTCTCAAGACCCGTCGCAAAAGTCTCACGTGGTTTCCAGCCGAGTTCCCGGTCGATCTTGCCCGCATCTATGGCGTAGTGCCTGTCGTGACCGGGCCGATCCTCGACGAAAGTGATCAGGCTCCGGTAGCTGTTGGATCCCGCACCTCTGGGTGCCAATCGCTCGAGGAGGTCACAGAGGAGGTGGACGACGTCGATATTGCGCTGTTCGTTGTGCCCGCCCACGTTGTACGTTTCGCCGACACACCCGGCTGTAAGCACGGTCCACAAAGCGTCCGCATGGTCATCAACGTACAACCAGTCCCGGATCTGTCGGCCGTCTCCGTACACAGGCAGCGGCTTGCCTTCCAGCGCGTTCAAAATCATGTGCGGAATCAGTTTCTCAGGAAATTGGCAGGGGCCGTAGTTGTTGGAGCAGTTGGTAACCATTATCGGTAACCCGTAAGTCCGACCCCACGCCCGCACCAGGTGATCGGAACCTGCCTTGGTAGCAGCATACGGTGAATTTGGTGCGTAGGGAGAAGTCTCGGTGAAGTGATCGCTGGAACCCTCAAGATCACCATAGACTTCATCTGTCGACACATGCAAGAAGCGAAACCGCTTGGCGTCCTCTTCATTAAGCTTATCCAGGTGCGCCCGAGCAGCCTGCAACATCGAGAAAGTCCCTACCACATTCGTCGTTACGAACTCGTTCGGGGCGTCTATGGAACGGTCGACGTGCGACTCGGCTGCCAAGTGAACCACGGCGTCAGGCTTGTGCGCAGCGAGCAGCCGACACATTGCACCGGTATCGCAGATATCCAGTTGCTCGAACGTGTACATTGGTGACGAGTCGACCGCAGACAGCGAGTCAAGATTGCCTGCGTAAGTCAGTTTGTCGACGTTGATGACACTGGCTTCCCGACGTCCAATCAGGTAACGGACTACCGCGGATCCTATGAAACCGGCTCCACCCGTGACAAGCACCTTCATTCAGCCATCCCGACGGCGTTCGCATGGCCGGCGCTGGAATGAGCAGATGTACAGTGCGCCGGAAAAGTTTTCACGATCATTGATGCCTGGGAAGTCGTCGCTTCGCAAGTCCATCGCATGGAAGATGCGTAGCGCGATACGAGATGATACCGATTCTGGCGGCAAATTTACCGTCAAACTGACCGGGATACCAGTATCTCGAAGGCTGAGCACAGACACCACCGTTGCTTGACTATGCGTATACTGTGGCGAGCGAGGTCGCCCATGTTTGCCGGAGAAATCACATCACGAAAGGTCGTGTCCAGCAGCAGGTCGGTCGCAGCGAGCCTCTGTCCGTGCAGGCTGCGTGCCACGCGTCGATAAACTTCGATATTGCTTCGCCTCGTGGGGCGAAGATCGTTATCGAACATTTCCATGGAAGCAAACTTCTGGCTCGCGAATGGCGGCCATTGATGGCCGGAGAAAGTTGCCTGCATATCAAGACTCACCCGCAAGCCTCGCACATCACGTCGCTGCTACTAATCGATGGCCGCCCGATTGACGGGGCAAGGTTCGAGGTCAAGTGTGGTGCAGACATAGAACCTACGTCTCGAAACTTTATTGTGATTGGTGCCATGAAGGCCGGGACGACCAGCCTGTTCGAGCTGCTGGTGCAGCATCCCGCCATCTGCCGAACCTGGGCGGGACTGTCGGGCGTCAGTTCCGTTAAAGAAATCAATTACTTCCGTCGCCTTTACCGGCACGGCCATACGGCCGTGGACTACGATTGGCGTTTTCCTTTCGACCCTGCGCGTCATGCGTGGACGCTGGACGTCTCGCCGAGCTATGCCAAGTGGCCGGCAAGCGAGGCCGTTCCGGCGCGCATTGCATCCCTCGGGGGAAAGACAAAGCTTGCATACATCCTGAGAGACCCGGTCGACCGCATTGAGTCGCACCTTGCGCATAAGCTGCGTCGCACCGGCCGGACGACAAATTTCGAACACTACGTTCGGACATCAAGCTACGCGCTGCAGCTCGACCAGTTCATTCCACATATCGATCGCAACGACATTCTCCTGCTTGACTTCGATCAGCTCCGGCGTAAACCTGCTTTCATCATTAGGCAAATCTGCGACTTTCTTGACATCGAGCAAGTTCCCGTCCGGAACGCGATTCATAACAGACGGGATATTCCGTTCCGACTAAGCGCAAGGCAACGAGCTGGGTTGGCAGATGCCGTGCGCCCGGACGTACAACGCCTGATCAGCGTCTACGGCGTCGAGTTCGCCGAAAAGTGGCTACGCCAGCCGGCGTTAAGCCGACTTCTGGCGTCCGCATTTCGAAGGTAAGGCGAGAAAACATTCACTTGAATGTCCTAACCTAGACCACGGGCTTTTGGCCACGAGTTTGAAGCCACTGCTGAATGTCGTCCGGGCCCCAGCCCGCCTCAAGGATCGCGTCTGCCGGCAGGGCGGGAGTACCGCGATACAATCGCGCCAAGAACCTCTCCTTGCGCTTCTCGTAAGGTTCACCCTCGCCGGCCAGTCGCGGCAAATACTCGATCAGCCAGCCGAGCCGCGAGAAGAATGTAAAATCCGCCACGTCGGTTACCAACACGGGTGTGAATGTCGGCAGGGGACGCGCCGACAAGCGGTCGCAAACCTGGCGCAATTCATCGAAATTGGTGCCCACCGCCCAAATCAACACCGGTTGCGCTTTCACGTCGCAATGCGCTTGTTTCAGGACCACAGGCCATGGGTCGGGCCTCCAGATACCCATGTACTCGAGCGACCGCAGGACTATTGCGACCATCCAGCGCAGCTGCCAATAGAGCCCCGGGGGTCGCCGCGGCCATCGCACGACATACCGCTGAGTCAGCTCGCTGTCCACTGCTCGCACAAGATTCTGCAGATGGCGCTGCAAGGCCTCGATGTCACTATTCACACTCTTCAGGCTCATTCGCACCGCGCCGATGTGATCAAGCGAAGTATTTCGTCAGCCGCACGTTCGGCACCTCCGAGGTCAAATGCCAGAGGTGTCGCTCGCTCACGCACCTGAAGTGCCAGCAGTCGGTTGATTGCATCAGTACGCTGTGCCAACGTCTCGCAGGGCGAAACCACCGCCGGCGCAGCTTTCGCGACCATCTCCGCACGTCCCGTCTGATCGTCGGATACCATCGTGTTCGGTACGAACAGGGCCGGGACCCCGGACTGGAGCACTTCGCAGCAGGTGTTGTAGCCTGCCGCTCCCACGAATACATCGAAGGCGCGCATGACCCGTACCAGGGGATAGGCAGCTATCGACACGACGCCATCCGGCAACCCCGGGTCGCTCGCGGAAATTGGCGCGCGGGTCCAAACGACCGTGTAGCCGTGCTTCTTCATTTCGTCGATCAGGCCCCGTCCGATGCCGCTTATGTCCTTCAGGTTGCCGGGGCCCAGGGAAAACAACGCATAGCGGCCGTCGCGGTCCAGTCCAAGCGAATCTCGGGCATTGCCACGGTCGAGGATCGCCTCGTCCCTGAGCAGCGTTACCGGAGGAATCGTGACCTTTCGACCCGGCATCACCTCCCGTTGCGTACTAAAGCTCGTGCCCAGCTCTCCGAGCTGGATGATCAGGTCAAACCCGCTCTCCCTGACCGGAACCTTGCGCATGCCCATTTTATACAGCGTAAGATTCGACCAGACGAGTCGCGGCACGCCATAGGCTCTCGCAGCCTCGAGGAAACCGCGGTAGGGCCAGGTACCGTCGAACACGACCACCTCTGGCCGGACCCGCTCGAACAACATCCCAAGACGCAGCGCGAGCTGCCGGTCCCACGCCCAGGCTGTCGCGCGCGACCAGAACCTCGACACGAAGTAATCTGCCTCGAAGCCCATCTCGTGGATCATCTCGATGGCGGATGCCAGGGAAAAGAGTACCGGCCGCGCTCGCCCCTGGAGGCGATTCGCATAGGCGAGGCATGTGCTGAGGTGTCCCATGCCGGACCCATTAATATTGAACAGGACCACGCATGGCAGGTCCCGCTTTTCCACCTCAGCCAAGCAGCAATTCCTCCGGCCGCACGCCTTCCCTCAGCCCAGCGGATATGGGCAGCGCTGGCGCGTCTCGGTAATGCCAGGCCAGGTAACGCGCTTTGCGCGTAGCGTAATGCTCCGCGGGCGGCGAAAGCGTCGGCACGTATTCCACCAGCCAACCCAAACGGGAGAAGTATGCAAAATCCGCAACATCCGTCACGAGCACGGGAATTCGGCCTGACCACGCGTTCTGCAGAGAAACAAACCCCCGACAAGCCTGACGCAGGACGTCGCGGTCGGCCCCGATCGCCCAAATGATGAACGGCTGTTCGCCTTTGCCCTCCTGGTGCCGGAGCCCCGTCAGCCAGGGCTCGATGGGTCGCGACGATCTGAGACCGAGGGCTCGCAAGGTATGGCCAACGGCCAGCCTGAACCGCCGATAAGTGCTGAGTTGTTCGGGAGGCGGGAACCGCAGTGCGTAACGGGCAGCGAGCAAGGGCTCCGACTCAGACGCGAGTTTCAGCAGTTGCCGCCGTAGCACCTCGATCTCCTCCGCCAGCGTCATGCGGCCGCCCGTCGACCAATTAGCGCCAGAATCTCTTCGACCGCTTGTTCAGCACCGTCGAGACCGGCCGGCCCACGTTGAGCGCCCTCGCTCTCAAGCCCGACCAGGCGAGCAACCGCCTCGTTTCGTTCCGCTGCCGTCTCACACGGACTAATCACCACCGGCGCATATCCGGCGATCATCTCGGCCCGTCGTGCCTGATCATCGGCCAGCAAGGTATTTGGTACGACCAGGCTCGGCACCCCCGCCTGAATGATCTCGTAACAGGTGTTGTAGCCGGCTGCGCCAGCAAACAGGTCGAAGGCACGCATGTACCGTACCAGTGGATAGACCGCTATCGGTACCACATCGGCAGGAATCGGCACGTCGCGCACCGAGATCGGCGCCTGCGCCCATACGACAGTGAATCCTTGCCGGCGAATCACGTCAATCAGCCCGTGAGCAATGTCGCTGACGTCTTTCAGGTTCCCCGGCCCCAGCGAGAATAACGCAAAGCGGCCTTCGCGCGGCAGCCCGAGCGCGTCCCTCGCCTGCGTACGATCAAGAAGTTCATTGTTCCTCAACAGCGTCACCGGTGGCGTCGTAATTTTGCGACCCGGTCTCTCGTCCCGATCAATCGAAAAATTTGCACCGATCTCTCCCGGCTGAATAATCAGGTCGAAGGCACTCTCCTTGACCGGTACAGGTTCGAAATCCTCCTTGTGCAGACCGCGATTGGACCAGACCTTCTGCGGTACGCCGGCCACGTCACAAGCATGCATAAAACCATGAAATGGCCAGGTACCATCGAAGACGACCACTTCGGGTCTCAGTTCCTCGAACATAAGCCCCACTCGCACGGCCAGCTCTCTGTTCCAGGCGTTGATGTGAGATCGTGACCAGAATGGCGATACGAAGTAATCCGCTTCGAAGCCCATATCGCGAATGATTTCCACTGCCGAGGCCAGGGAAAAGAATACCGACCTTGCCCGTCCCTGCAGTCGTCGCGCGTACGCCAGGCACCGGCTAAGATGCCCGAGACCGGAGCCGTTGATGTTGAAGAAAATTACGCAAGGTAAGGTGTCGGTCAAACCAGGCCTCGTCTGGCGGCGTTCCCACCGGCACGGATCGCGCCCCAGGCAATCGAGGCGCGCGCATGCCAAGGAGTACCGGATTCCTCGCGCAATCTCCAGGCGTGGACTGGGAGGCGGTCGCGCTGCTCGATGGAAGTGCGCACGGCCCTGGCAATATCGTCTGCCTCACTGCTTGTGAGAATTGCTGCACTACCGAAAATCTCGCGAGTCGCCGGATTATCGGTCAGCACCATCGGCTTCCGGAGCGCGAGTGCTTTGGAAACGCCGCACCCTAGACATTCCGGCTTCAAGGTCAGGTCGCAGACAATTGAAGCCTGAGAAAGCAGTTTCCAGAAAGCCCTCTCCGCCAGGTAGCCGGTCAGGCGCACGTTGGAAGGCATCTCGTAGTTGCGCAGCAGGCACCGTGTAACCCAACGCACCACCTCCAGAGCAACAGCGTGAAAGCCAGGCTCAGCCTCCGCCATGTCACGGAAGTCTTCACGCTCTGTCCTCGGCAGCGGGACTCGCTGCCTTCGACTTTCAAAAGAACCCTGCGCAGAGGTCTTGGGCGAAAGGGAGCAGGCTTCGGCTGCAGGTTGGATACGCACATTGGCTGCAATTTACCGTCAAACCATGTTCGATACCAGCAAATGACCGGGGCCGGCCGGAAGGCTTCAGGGTAGATTGACTTTCAGATTGCTTCGCGCTACGGAGACGGAAGATGACAGCTTGGAATTCTATACTGCGGAGGCCCACCGGCATCCTGCGTTCATTCGTGAGACTTGCACTGCGTGTAACCCTCGCTGTAGCCATGACGTCATGCTCGTTAACCGGCTTGCGCAAAGACCCGCTACCGCTCGTCGAAACCTTCGAGACTGGCGGCACGTCGTTTTCCGACAAACTGCTGAAGCATCAAGCCATCTCCATTGACAGGGGCAGCGGCGTCGATGGTTCAGACGCTATTCGTGTCTTATACCAGGGATATCCGCAAGGCAGCGGAAGAGTCTTAGTTGCTTATCCGTTCTCGAAAGGCTCGCTCGAAGCCACTTTGTCCTACGATGTAAAGTTTTGCGAGTCGTTTCGGTTCGTCAAGGGTGGGAAACTACATGGGCTGGGCCCATCGAAGCTGGCCGCCGGCGGCTTGCCGTTCGGCGCCGAGCAGTGGAGTGCCAGAGTCGCTTTCCTCGAAGGCGGAAAACTGGGTACATACCTCTATCACCAGGACCTGCCGGGACGCTATGGTGAAATCGTCCCCGCCGGAAACTTCAGGTTCGAAACAAACCGCTACTACAGCATTTCCCTGTACGTTCACTTGAAC
>JBGTHC010000084.1:0-5549 GCA_041746375.1 Woeseiaceae bacterium | reverse complement strand
CAGCGCGCGTCATCGACCGCCGGCGAATCTGTACCGCAGGCGAAGGCGTCGTATTCATCGTTGCTCACCTCATAGACCAGGCCCGGATCATTGGCCTGGTTGGGTTGGATGTGCCCACTGCCGAAATCAAACGGGTTTGCGGCAGTTTCGCCGTCCTGCTGGTTGACGTCCTGGTGCGCAGTGGTCATGAGCGCGGACTTGATTGCAGCAGGACTCCAGTCCGGGTGGGCCTGACGCAACAAGGCGGCGACGCCCGCGACGTGCGGCGCTGACATGGAAGTGCCGGTAAGGAACGCAAAGTTCTCGCCGCTGACCGAGTTGGCGGCATCCGGGGTGAATCCGGCGAGTATATTGATGCCCGGCGCCGTTACATCCGGTTTGAGAATGTCCTGGGATGGCCCCGGACCACGCGACGAGAACACACCCATCACATTGCCGGTGTCTTGCACGGTGAGGAACAGGGTCTTGTCGAGTACCACAGTGATGGCTTGGCCGTCATCGATCTCACCGCGCAACAACTCGCCATCGGCCTGGCCGATCATGAAGGCGGGTATGTCGGAAAGGCCCGAACTGCCGGTCATGACAATTGGCTCGCCGACAATATTGAAAACGAGGACCGCTACCGCACCAGCGTCGGCCGCGTTCGCGATTTTGGTTTCAAATGCACAGCCGCCGCGCTGTATGAAAGCGATGTTGCCGGAAACGTCGCTGCCGTTCACGAGTGCCTGGCAGGCGTCTGCGATCGTGCCGGCCGTTCCGTCCGGCAAAGTTTCGTCCCCGTCATCCACCAGCGCCAGCGTTCCTTCGAGCGGATCCTGGCCCAACAGCGGCGGCGTAAAGCTTGCCTCCTTCACGGTGTAAAGGCCTGCGACATTGGCCGGTGTCGTTACTTCGAGGGCCTCCAGTGAATGTTCGCCATCCCGGCTGGATGCGCCGGCTGCAATGACCCACGGCCCGCCGGCCGGAGATCCGACAGTATTGAAGTTCGGTCCGTCATTGCCGGCAGCCACGACCGTCAGGATGCCGGCTTTGGCCGCGGCCATCAGCGCCACATCGTCCGGCGCAGTGGTCGTAATGAGCGAGCTGCCGACGGAGTAATTGATGATGTGCACGCCATCCGCGACTGCGGCATCGATGGCATTGGCCAGGTCGGACGTATTGCAGCTTGCACGCATATCGCCCGGTCGCAGCCAACAGGCCTTGTAGGCGGCGATCCGCGCTCGCGGCGCGATGCCTTCGACCCGACCGAGAAAGGTGCCGTAAATCGAGGCTCTGACCTTGTTGCCTGCAGCGGTCGTTGCGGTATGCGTACCATGCCCGTCCACATCGCGCGCCGAAAAAATCTCGCCGTCATCGATCGGCCCGCCTTGTTCCGCTCCTTCCGAGTAATAACGTGCGCCGATCAGTTTATTGTTACAGAGGTCCGCGGCGAACTCCGGGCCAGCCTGGCAAATGCCATTCCAGTTCTCCGTCGGCTCGAACGCTAAGGTGTCGTCCAGCCGGTCATAGCGCCGACAGAGCCACTTGCCGAGGAATGTATTCGCCGCCCAGCTCGAACGGCACAGGCGCGGCCGGTCTGCCTCTCGCGTGTCAGAGAGTGCCGGATGCTCGGGAGCGATGCCGCTGTCAATCACGCCTATGACAATGCCCTCGCCATCCAGTCCAGGCGCACCGCGCAAGCCTGTCGTTTCGTCGAACAGGCCGAGAAACCGGGGGCTGAAGCTGGTGCCGAGCGGCCGCACTTCGTCTTCCCATACCTGCAACACGTTCGGCATCTGCTGCAGCTTGTGCGCATCAGCCGGCGTCATGCGCACGGCGAAACCGTTCAGGCTGTAACGGTAACTGTAGATCTTTTCCGTGGACGATCCGAGGCGCGCAAGCACGGAGTCCTGCTCATCGCCGAGCCTTTGTGCGTAGCTTTCGACACCCGCTATGGATTTGTTGAAGGTCGCTGGCGCACTACCCTTGCCCGCAGGCATCGGTTTACCGGAAACCGGCCGTTGTTGCGAGGCATAGTGTTCGGCCGCAGAGGGCGTCTTCAGCTGGACGATGTAGATCTTTGCAGTTCCGCCGTTCTCATCGCTGCCGGCGAGGCGAATGCCATAAGCCGGGCCCGCATCCTGCAGCCGACTGTCAAAGTCGGCCGATGCCGCCGCAGCCAGCAATCCGCTGCAAAGAATCATCAGTTTCGAGAATTGCACGGAGAATCCGCATGCCGATGCTCCGCCCGGAGTATCGATCGCCAAACCATGGAATGACGCCCCTTTAGCGAGCGCGCTTCCGTGCCGCTCGGCGTGCTTTCCAACCTATAGAACTAACAATAGAACTAACCAGTGTAAATCCCGGTTTTGCAAGGAACTTACCATAGGTGGCCGGCAGGCTGCTAGCCGCCGGCCAGCCAGTCGCGCGGGCGCAGGTAGTCGGTGTAGAGGCGTTCTTCGGCGGAGCCCGGCTCGGGCTGCCAGTTGTATCGCCAGCGAACCCGCGGTGGCAATGACATCAGGATCGATTCGGTCCGGCCGCCCGATTGCAGGCCGAACAGGGTACCGCGATCGTAGAGCAGGTTGAATTCGACGTAGCGCCCACGCCTGTAAAGCTGGAATTCGCGCTCCCGCTCGCCGAACGGCTGCTCCTTGCGTGCGGCGACAATTGGCAGATACGCGGGCAGGAAGCTGTCGGCGACACTGCGTATGAATGCGAACGAGTCAGCAAAGCCCGTTTCGTTGACATCATCGAAAAACAAGCCACCGACGCCGCGAGTTTCATTTCGGTGCTTGAGAAAAAAATATTCATCGCACCATTTCTTGTAGCGAGCGTATTTGTCGTCGCCGAAGGGCGCGCAGGCAGCGCGCGCCGTTTGATGCCAATGCAGAACGTCGTCGTGCAGCGGATAGTACGGCGTCAGGTCGAATCCTCCCCCGAACCACCATACCGGTTCTTCATCGCCCGTACCCGCGGAAAAAAAGCGAAAGTTGGCGTGGGTCGTCGGCACGTACGGATTAAGCGGATGAAAAACAAGCGAGACACCCATCGCCTGAAATGCCCGTCCGGCCAGTTCAGGCCGCGACCTGGTGGCCGAGGGTGGCATCTGCTCGCCGAATACGTGCGAAAAACCCACACCGGCCTGTTCGAAGACCCGGCCCTCCGCCAGTACGCGGCTGTCGCCACCGCCACCACCCTCGCGTTGCCAGCGGTCGCTGGAGAACGTGGCGCCACCGTCGACTTCTTCAATTGCTGCGACAATCGAACGCTGCAGGTTCAGGAGGTAGTCCCGGACTTCGTCCGCGACGGGTGCTTCTTCGTTCATCTACTGCCGTCCGGTTTCAGACTGCCGGTCGCAACGTCGCGCCGCTCAGAAGGTCACGTATCTCGGACGGCCCGGGGGCCGGACCGCACGCACCAGGAACGATGCAGTCTACAAGATGGCCGAAAGTGCGGCGAAGAACGTACACGTTGCGCGCCGGCCGTCGGCCGCTGATGTTGGCGCTGGTGGAAACCAGCGCCGAGCGGGCAGCTCGGCAAAGTCTCGCGGCCACCGGATGCATGGTGATCCGCACCGCGACTGTCGTATGGTTGCCACGAATGAGAAGCGGTACGCACGACGACGCCGGCACAACCCAGGTCTGCGGGTGCAGGAGGGAGGATGCGGGTATATGCGCACCGGCCGGCAGCAGAATCCACCGCTGCAACTGTTCAGCATCTGCAGCAATCAGGACCAGGCCAAGTGCCGGATCCCGTTTCTTGATGGTCAGAAGCCGGGCAATCGCCTCGTTATCATCCGGGCGGCATCCCAGTCCATAGACACCTTCGGTCGGATATGCAATTACACCGCCTTCATTTGCGATGCGCGCCGCTCTCTGTATAGGAATCGACCAGCCCATGTCGTTGCAGGTCCGGGGATTGACCGAACCTAGTCGCTGTCGGGCTGCTTCGATGACTTCTTCGCAACCTTTTTGCGTGCGACTTTCTTCTTCTTTTTCTTCTTCGCAGCCCTTTTCGTGGCGGGGGCGGATTTCGCCACCGCTGTCTCCTCACTGACAGCGGTCTTCGCCGCCGTTTTCTTCTTTTTGCCACGCGCGCCGCGGAGTGGCGCCGCTGCCAGCAACTCTTTGCATTCCTCAAGCGTCAGCGATGCCGGCTCGCGATCTTTCGGAATCCGGGCGTTCTTGCTTTTGTCGGTTATGTACGGCCCGTAGCGCCCGTGCAGCACCTGAATGCCGTCGTCGGGGAAATCGCGGATCGTCCGGTTGGCATCGGCGATTTTCTTCTCTTCAATCAACTCCAGTGCGCGCGGTAGCTGGATCGTGTAGGGATCGTCCTCGCCGCGAATCGAAACAAACTTGTCGCCGTATCGAACGTAGGGGCCAAACCGCCCGACGCTGGCCGAGACAGCCTGGCCGTCCGGCGACTCCCCGAGCTTGCGCGGCAATTTGAACAACTCCAGCGCCGCTTCCTGGGTGATGTCGTTCATTTTCTGGCCCGGCCGCAAGCCGGCAAACCTGGGTTTCTCTTCGTCGTCCTTGGTACCGATCTGCACGAACGGGCCATAGCGGCCCATACGGACCGTCATTGGCTTGCCGCTCTTCGGGTCGATGCCAAGGTCGCGGGCCTGCGCTGCCTGCTCACGAGAGACGCTTTGCTCCTTGTCTATAACCAGCGCCGAGAACGGTCTCCAGAACCGTTCGAGCAGCGGCGCAAATTCGCCTTCGCCCAATGAAATGGCATCCAGATCGTCTTCCAGTCGCGCGGTGAAGTCGTAGTCGACATACTGGGTAAAGTGTTCGGTCAGGAAAGCGATGACGATCCTGCCGATGTCGGTTGGTATGAAGCGCTTACCGTCCATGTCGACGTATTCACGATTACGCAAGGTGGCGATGATGCTGGCATAAGTGGACGGACGTCCGATGCCATACTCTTCCAGCGTCTTTACCAGGCTCGCTTCGGTAAATCGTGGTGGCGGTTCAGTGAAATGTTGCTCCGGACGCAACTTGTCGAGCGAAATTACGTCGCCCACTTCGACCTCGGGTAACAGGCGGTCACCCTCGTCGTCACTGCTGTCATCCCGCCCTTCCTGGTAGACGGCAATGAATCCCGGCTCGACCAGCACGGAACCGTTGGCGCGAAAACGATGCCCGTCCTCGCGGTCCGGGCCGGCGGAAAATTCCAGCGCAACGGTATCGAAGATTGCCGGTACCATCTGCGACGCAACAGTCCGTTGCCAGATCAGGGTGTAAAGCTTGAGCTGGTCAGCGTCGAGCTTGCCCTTGAGCGCATCCGGCGTTCGTGCCGCCGATGTCGGTCGTATCGCTTCGTGCGCTTCCTGGGCATTCTTGGCTTTGCTCTTGTACTCGGGGGATGTCTCGGGAACATTAACGGCGCCGTAGCGCTCACGGATAACGTCGCGGATATCCTCAACGGCAACGGATGCCAGGGTCACGGAATCCGTGCGCATGTAACTGATCAGTCCCACGTTGCCTTCGTCCGGCAGCTCGATGCCTTCATAAAGCCGCTGTGCAACCCGCATCGTTCGCTGCGTGTTGAAGCCCAGC
>JBGTHC010000083.1:0-3739 GCA_041746375.1 Woeseiaceae bacterium | reverse complement strand
CAGCAAGGGCCAGGGCCTGCATCAGTATTGCTCCGATTCGATTGCTTTCGGAGACAATTGGCCACGACGCGGTTCTCGTCGCGACTAGCGAAAGTATGAGTGCGATTCTCGCTGCGGAGCGTGTTGAGTCGGGTCCGTAGGCTAATATTGCGGGCTCACCCCGCTGAAAGGGTCAAAACACACTAGTAAATGTATTAGTCGCCCTTGGGCCGCAGCGTTCGCGAGCCAGCGCCGTATGGCATTGGATTATAACGAGAAAAGGCTCGTTTCTAAAGCGGCTGGCAGCCGTTCACGGGCGCTTCGTTAAGGTCTTGTTAACCCTATTCCGCTTGCGCAGAATCTGGATACAAGCAATGGTCACGATAATTTCCTGATTTCTGGAAAATATCGACACTAGGACATCCTGCGACGATGAGCGTGAATCTCCCCGACTCGAAGCCAGAGGCATCCTTTGCTGATACCATCCTTCAGCAGAGCAGCGAGATTTCCCGTCGTCTGGACATGCTGCGGATTGAGAACTTTCCGCCCGATGCGCAAAAGAAGCTCCGGCGCTTCTCGCTCGCTGAAGTCGCAGATTTTGTCGGTGTTTCGCCGAGCTATCTGAAGAAGCTTCACCTTCAAGGGAAAGGCGTCGAACCGCAGGTGACGCCGACCGGCAGACGCCACTACACTGCTGCGCAGATAGAGGAGTTGCGCACTCTCCTCGACCGCTCCCCGCGTCGTCGGGAGAACGACAAGTTGCAGGTCATCGCCGTCGTCAATTTCAAGGGTGGCAGCGGCAAGACGACGACCGCTGCTCACCTTTCGCAGCATCTCGCGTTGAAAGGTTTCAGGGTTCTGGCGATCGACCTCGACCCTCAAGCGTCGCTCACTGCGCTGTTCGGCATTCAGCCGGAGATCGATGGCAATCTCTCCCTGTATGAATCACTTCGCTATGACGAGAATCGCAAACCGATCTCCGAGGTTATTCGTTCGACCAGTTTCCCGTCCTTGGATATCGCTCCGGCGAATCTCGAGCTGCAGGAATACGAGTACGAGACGCCGATTGCGATGCACGCCCAAGATTCGGTCGCTGGACGAACCTTCTACACTCGTATCGGCGGTGCCCTCTCTGAGGTGGATGATCGATACGATGTCGTGGTGATCGATTGTCCTCCGCAGTTGGGCTACCTGACGCTCACAGCCCTTGCCGCTGCAACGTCGGTACTCATCACCGTTCATCCTCAGATGCTCGATATCATGTCGATGAGCCAGTTCCTGCTTATGCTTGGCGGAATTCTGAAGAGCATAGAAGCGGCAAACGTCAAGGTCTCTTTGGACTGGTTCCGATACCTGGTCACGCGGTACGAGCCAGGAGACATACCGCAGCAGGAAATGGTTGGGCTGATGCAGTCGATGTTCGCTCGTCAGATGCTCCGAAATCCGATGGTGAAGTCAACTGCGATTTCCGACGCGGGATTGACCAAACAAAGCCTCTATGAGGTTGAGCGATCGTCTTTCGTCCCCTCGACCTACGACCGCGCACGGGAATCCTTGGATGCGGTCAACTCCGAGATCATCGGTCTCATCCTCTCCGCATGGGGCAGAACGCCATGATCAATGAATTGTCAGCCGTACACGCGGGCGATTTCTGGCGTCTAAACAGCGGCTTAAAGAAAATCTGGAGGCCGTAAGATGGCCCGTCGCGATATCTTTCGGAACATCAAGGGTGCGGAGGCCGATTCGCAGCAAGAGCGGACACCGGCGCCGGGCTACGCTGCACGCGGAGCTTCACGAAACATACTCGCCTCAATTGGGGAGCTAGCCGAGAAAGCGGCGAAAGCCGAGCAGTATCTTCAGGGTGCATCCGTTGTCGAGCTTGATACCGCCCTCGTCGATTCATCCTTCGTGTCTGATCGCATGGAAGACGACGACGACGGGTCGTTCCAAGATCTTGTGAATGCGATCCGTGAGCATGGGCAAGAAACCCCAATTCTCGCACGGCCGCATCCGAAGCAGGAGGGTCGCTACGAGGCCGTCTTTGGACATCGCCGTCTCCGAGCGGCGCGGTTTCTCGGCCGCCCCGTAAGAGCTGTCGTCAAGCCAGTCACCGACGTCGACCATGTGATCGCCCAGGGGCAGGAGAACTCTGCCCGCGAGAACCTGTCCTTCATCGAGCGTGCTGTGTTTGCACAGCAGCTTTTGGATCGGAGCTATGAACGCTCGACCATTCAGGCAGCCCTAACGATCGACGCTCCGATGTTGACGAGAATGCTATCGGTGACAAATCGCGTGCCGGAAGCTCTCATAAGAGCGATCGGTCCATGCAAGGGAATCGGCCGAGATCGTTGGCTCGACTTCGCCCAAACGATCGAGAGACCGTCAAACCGGACGGCGGCGGCGCAGTTCGTGACCTCGCAACCCTTCGTCGAAGCAAAATCAGACGCTCGCTTCGATCTGCTACTGGCAGAGTTGAAGCGCACGGACCGGCCACGCCGGGACGGAAGTGTCAAACCGGCAAAGACCAAATGGCAACCGGAGGACAAAACCCTGTCCGCCGAGTTGACGGATTCCGGCAAGATGTTCGCGGTTTCCTTCAAATCGAAGGATGCCAGTCGCTTTGGCCGGTATCTCGCCGCGAACCTCGACCGGCTCTACGGCGAATTCAAGCAGTGTGAAAACGAGGAAAGATAGACGGAAATGTAGCGCGCAAAAGAAAAAGGCCCCCGAAACAGTGTCCCGGAAGCCCTTCTCATGAGTGGTATCTAGAGAATCGCATTTCCGAGAATCACCGTCAAGAGCTGATGAGACTCAGCGCCGTTTCGGCGAGCAGATTTCTTTTGCCTGAACACAGGTGAAGGACAATGGAAACGCATATCTCAACGACGCCCTTTGGGCGGCGATCGATGACACTTGGCATGATTTCAAGCCAGGTCACGGCCAAGGCCATGCCGGCGGGCGTATCCGTCCATAAATGGCATGTCTTCCAGAACATCAAGGAAACCCGGATGGCTCTGGGCGCAACCGATCGCGCTCTGGCAATCCTGGATGCGCTGCTGTCATTCCATCCGGATACAGCACTCTATGGCGATAGCGCGCTGATTGTCTGGCCATCCAATGAGCAGCTGATCCGGCGGGCTAACGGTATGTCGCCGGCGACGCTGCGCCGGCATCTGGCCAATCTGGTTGATTGCGGCCTGGTCATCCGTCGCGACAGTCCCAATGGCAAGCGCTTTGCCCGCAAGGGGCAGGGCGGTGAGGTCGAGCAGGCCTATGGCTTCGACCTTTCGCCGATCGTGGCGCGGGCCGAAGAGTTCAAGGATCTGGCCGAGGCAGTCCGCGCCGAGGCTAAGGCCTATCGTCTGGTTAGGGAACGGTTAACCATATGCCGCCGCGATATCGTCAAGATGATCGAGACTGGCATCGAGGAAGGCGTGCCTGCGAACTGGGGCAGGGTGCAGCAGACCTACCAGTCCATCGTTAGCCAGATCCCACGCACGGCGCCCAGACAGGTCTTGGAGGCAATAGCGGCCGACCTCGACGATTTGTGGGCGCAGGTGCGGGGCGCATTGGAATCATTTATAAAAACAAAGAATCTGAACGCCAATGAGTCTCAAATTGAGCGCCACATACAGAATTCAAAACCAGACTCTAAATCTGAATCTGAAAACGGCTTTCGAGAAAGGAAAGAAGCGAGCGGAAACGCTGCGGAAACCGACAACGTACGGAGCCTGCCGAAGCGGGAGCTACCTTTGAGCAT
>JBGTHC010000082.1:0-3422 GCA_041746375.1 Woeseiaceae bacterium | reverse complement strand
AACGGAAGGAGGACAAACAGCCCTTGACCCCAGCGTGACCCCAAGAACATAAACTTCAGCCGGGTCAAAACTCGATGGAAAACCCGGGTCACTTCTCAGCGGAAATCAACATGATCGGAGACAGCAGCCAAATCGGCGCCGCCAAATAGACGAACCTGGATGTGGGGCCCACTAGTGGCGAAGGTTTCCTTGCGGGCCATGCCGTCGAACAGCGACGCACGGGTGTTTTCCTCGGCCCATATGCCGGTCAACCCTGCCGGGTTCTCCAGCCTGACGTCGAGGCCGGCGAAGACATAGCCAGACATGCGTTGCTTGATGTCTCCGTCGTTGCGAACGTGGCCACCATAGAAATTATCCTGGCGATACGGCACGCCCGTGTTGTGCGAGTCTGATCCCCCGACGAAGCCGGTTTTGTACGGATTATAACCGTCGGCCTCGTTCATCGACAGGCCGTCCTTGAGCGCCTGTCGAACGTAACTGCCCGGGATCTGGGGGAAACGCCCCGCAGGGTCGGCGAGCAGATAAGTAAGGATCTCAAAATTCGCGAATTCGTCGTTAGGCGAAAGTGTCGGATGGGTTTCCGAAGCACCTTTGATCTGCTTGATCTCGGTGAGTTTCTCGTTGCGGTCCCGTGACGCGGCCCAGGCAGCATCGATCGGCCGACCCTTCTCGTCCACATCTGTCGGAAACATGTGGCCGTCCGACAAATTTGCATTGTGCGAGATCGCCAGAAGTTCGTTTCCGTCCTTACGTTGCCCGTCCATCCAGTTCCAGAGATCCGACGGGTCGCTGGAGTCAATGGCGCTGTAGGGCGCTGCCGGCACCTTCGCACAGTCTTTGAAGAAGACATTGCGGTGCATGTTGCGGTTGTTCGGTGTAGAGGTCCATTCGTACGAGCAGAACGCCGTGAACTTTCCTGGCTCGTTGGCCGCGTTGGCCATGTCGTTGTTCTGCTTCCAGACGGAGCCGGCAACCGCAGGCGAAATCAACTCCTCGATCGGCTTCTTGTCGACGATGGTCCCACCCAGCCAGAGGTAGATGCGCTGAATGTCTGCGGGGGTCTTGACAATCAGCTTCTGCGCAATCGGCAATTTGGCTATATCCGAACCAGGCGTATTAGCCATTGATACCGTGCCGACATACTCAGAATGGTCGGTCACCCCCATCCAGTCGAGTGGTGTGTCAATCTTGATGTCGTAGCCAAGCGCGTGCTTGATGGGTTGCCCTTTGGCGTATTTGTACGCGTCGGCAGGCGTTGTCTTGGTGTTTCCGAAGATGTAGGCGTCGAACGACCATCCTGTATGGACGTGCGTTTCGCCGAAGTACGCATTCCGTTCCTGAGCCACAGCTGAGGCGGAAATCAGCAACGAAGCCGCCGAAGCGAGCAAAGCGGTTTTATATTGCATCTGCATGGGTCGTCTCCTCAGGTCAAACCTTACGTCATTTCTTCGGGAAGAGCAGCGTGATCGTCGTTCGAATGCCCCATTCTGGTCCGCCTTCCGGCGCTTCGGCATAGTATTTTCCGCCAATCTGAAAGCTGACGGGTTGTTCGCCAAGCTTCAGCACCTGCGAGAAGCCGAGATTGATCGGGACCGTCCACTGCTCATTCTCCCAGTCGTAGCTGGACTCGGTGTTCAGAGACACCGATCGACCTTTGCCAAGACTGTAGGACACGAAGGGCTGGATGAAAGTCGAACTCACGTCAGCGCGGTCGCTTTCGCCGGCGAACGACCAGATGTGGTTGCCAAGCGCGCCAACGGTCCAATTGCCCTTCTGAACGAGGGCAACGCCAGTTGGGCCTGCTCCCCATTTTCCGCTACCTAAGAAATCGTCGGTGGCGGTCGGCACCAGAAATACCGGGCCGACGCCCCAAATCAAACCTCCGGCAGTGGGAGCCTTTGGTGAAAAGAAAAGGCTCTGGGTAATGTCGCCCAGCCCGAAGACATCGCCGTCGGGGGTATAGTCCTTGTAGCTCAACGGAAGGATGGTTCTTGAAATCATGTTCCATTCGTCGTTCAGCGAAATCGGGATGACGGGCTGGATATTCAACGTATAGGCAAAGCCGTCACCGTCCGGCCCGGCTCCCACGTCGAAATTGTTCTGGAACGGCACGCTGATCAGGCTGGCTATCGGATTGGAGAGTTGCTTCGACAGTTCGTCGGCGTCCTGCGCGGATGAGATAGGCGCCATCAAAGTCGATATCGATAGAACGCTAGCACGAAGAATCCGCATATTTCCCTCCCGGTCGTAAGCGTTGTGAAAACGAGGCACCGGGAAGGCGTCTGAATGACCAGACGCCTTCCCGGTGCAAACCTTAATCAAGGAACGAGTTCAATCTCGCTCGGCCGCCAGGTTTGCTTGATCCACGGCTCCAGCGGGCCGTACATCCGCAGGAGGATGAACCAGCTCTTGCCCGGAATTGTCTGGAGCCAGTTGCCCTCTTTGCCTTCGGGTGCCTTCGGTCCGAAATAGACGTCATACGAACCGTCCGCGTTCTTCTCGATCCCCTTGTCCTGGCTTCCGACTGTGGGGAACTTCTGGCTGGTCTGCAGCTGAGAGCGTGTCTGGGTGTCGTACATCGTGACGGCCCAGAAATCGTTTACCGGCACATCGGGCGGCAAATGGAGTTTGTAGTTCTTCGAGCCGTCTAATGGCTGCTTGGTCGCGTCGCGATTGGCGAGTGCATAGTCGGAGCCCGCACCAGGAACCGTGACCGCCATCGACGGCGTCACGCCACCTGCATTGTAGTAATACAGGACCCGGGCGTCCAGGTTCATCGTCCCGTTCGCCTCGAAGGACGAGTTCTTGTCGACAAAGGCCGTTGTCCAATTACTTTCGCTATCGGGATAAATGAAGGCGCCTTTCTCGCGTGGATTGAACGTGATCGCGCGGGCAGTGGCATTGCCGATCGCAACTGCCTCGGTAAGCAGTTTTTTCATCCGGTCGTCGGGATTGAACGGCTTGCCTTTGACGATACCAATCGCGGCAATGGCCCCACGCACCTCAGGCCCAATGGCATCGATGGGTTCCGCCTGGACGATCTTGTCCAAGGTCTCATAGTAGCTGAAGTCGTTCGGCACGATCGTGCTGAACGCCTTGCCGGACATGTTGACGAATTCTGTCACAGGTGGGTTGGCCGCATCCTTCAGCGGATACACCCTGAGTTTCGACGTGATGTTCTTGACGGCGGGTTCCAGGCCATCCTTGATCGAACCGCGAAGAAAGACAAAGTTATGGTTGGTCGCGGGCCGCATGACGAAATAGCCCTCCGGGACATCCCCGCTATAGCCGGGCGGCAATAGGAGATATTTTCCACCCTTTCCTTTGTCGGGACCTGTCACACCAATATCGCCGACGAACCTCTGCCAAGCGTCGTCAAGAAAGCCGAGCATCCCCGGCGGAACTTCGATGACGGTCGGTCC
>JBGTHC010000081.1:0-1656 GCA_041746375.1 Woeseiaceae bacterium | reverse complement strand
TGGAGTACCATTCGACGTTGCACATCGGCGATGTTTTTCCGCAATCCTCGTTTCTGCATCGAAATTCTTGAGTGTCCGTAGCCATTCCTCGAGTCGTGCTCTTTGTCCGGTTTCTGGTTCTCTGCCCTAGTTAACGTGAGGCTGGTATACGCCTAAGTCGAGGGCATGATGGGGGTCCTCACTTCGATCAAGCCCCCGGCCGTCGGACGCGGCGTGTATTCCGACGGCGCAACGGCGAGATATCGCGCGTTTGGTATGAATCCCTACAGCAGTCCTACACCGCGTGCCATGAGCGCAGTAAGGCCTTTGAAGTTAAAGGGGCCTCTGACCAGCGGCCTTTTCCGGTTCTGGTGCACTGGCGGCACGAGAAAACCGGCCATTCGCGGCCAGGATCTCAGTTTCAAGTTGAAACGAGAGCCCGGTCCCAAAGCTGCTTGAGTGACTGGGTCCGCCACTGACGACTCGGGCCGAACGAGAACTGTCGCTTATGAATCCGATGCGCCAACTCGATGCCAGCGAGGGTTATCGCCGCATTGCCGAACGATTTGAAGCCCAGCATGGAAGCGCAGCGGCGTTTGATCGCGCGATGGTCCTGCTCAATGATGTTGTTGAGGTACGGACAGCTCCTGACGAGAACGTACTTCCACTTCGGATCCTCCCGGCGCAGAAGCCGCAGCGCTTGATGACTCGGGGCGTGCCCGTCGAGCGTGATCTTTCGCGGCAACCGCGGCAGAGACGTCGCCAATGCCTTGCGGAAGAATGCCTGGGCCGCCGCAATGCCTCGATCGGGTCGGAGCAGAAAGTCGACGGTTTTGCCTCGCTTGTCGACGGCGCGGTAGAGGTAGTGCCATTTTCCACGTACTCGGATGTACGTTTCATCAACCCGCCAGGATGAGTGCACCTTTCGGGCCCGCCGGCTCCACCGTTTTTCGAACTCCGGTACGTACCGGATCACCCACCGCAGGATCGTGGTGTGAGACACGGGCAATCCGCGCTCGGCCATCATGGCGACGAGGTCCCGATAGCTCAGCCGATACGTAATGTACCAGCGCACACATAACTCGATGATCTCGGCCTCGAAGCGCCGACGGCGGTAGATCGGGTCACGAGCAATCGGCTTGGTCATCACAGGCTCCTGCCGGACCCGTTGATGCTACCTTCCCACCGCCAACGCACCAGAACCGAGGAAGCAATGCCCCTGGGCAGGGTACTGTTTCACAAGGATTTCTTTCAAAGACCTGATTATCTGTACCATCAAAATTAGGCTGGAAATGCCGCCCTGAAAACCTGTGCGAAACTTCGCAGGCCTTCTGGCGAATCGGCATGAACCACCGACGTGCGGATTTTCAGGTTCAAAACCGGCATCCGTAACATCAACTGCATCAACGGGTTAGCTGGGGCACCCGCTGCCAAACTTGCCTTACGATGCAGAACGGCGCAGGACTGACTCCCGCGATATTCCCGCACCAGTCGATTTGCGCAGGCCCCGAAAAGACAGCTTTGCCCAACTAGTTCTTTATGCCTATAATCCATTCATTATCTATTCATACGTGTAGGAGATCGGTCATGCGACCCACCACACGCGAACAGGTCCTGCAGCTTCTGGCCGTGGAGCCAGCGGGCCTCAGTGCGGCAGAACTCATGCGCCTGATCCGG
>JBGTHC010000080.1:0-12680 GCA_041746375.1 Woeseiaceae bacterium | reverse complement strand
TTTTCGACTCGCTCATTGGAGATCTGTGAAATGTGCACCAAGCCGTCTTTGCCCGGAAGTATTGTCACAAACGCGCCGAAGTCCATCAGTCGCGCTACCTTACCTTCGTAAATGCGACCGACTTCGACATCGGCAGTAATGAGTTCGATACGGCGACGCGCTTCCATTCCGGACTTTCCATCCACCGAAGCGATTCGAATGGTGCCGTCGTTGTCGATGTCGATGGTAGCTCCGGTTTCTTCCGTCATCGCACGAATTACCGCACCGCCCTTGCCGATTACGTCACGGATTTTCTCCGGATCAATCTTGAAAGTCATGATGGTGGGCGCCCAGTCGGACATTTTCTCGCGCGGCTTCTGAATCACCGCGTTCATCTTGTCGAGGATATGCAAGCGCGCATCCTTGGCCTGGTTGAGCGCGGCATGCATGATCTCGCGCGTAATGCCCTGGATCTTGATATCCATCTGCAGTGCCGTAACGCCTTCGCTGGTTCCGGCAACCTTGAAATCCATGTCGCCCAAGTGATCCTCATCGCCCAGAATGTCGGTCAATACCGCAAACTTGTCGCCATCCTTCACCAGGCCCATCGCGACGCCTGCCACCGGCGCTTTCGTCGGTACACCGGCGTCCATCAGCGCGAGGCTGGTCCCGCAAACCGACGCCATCGAGCTCGAGCCGTTGGATTCGGTAATTTCGGAGACGACGCGAATAACGTACGGGAATTCATCCGTCTTCGGCATTACGGCCTGTATGCCACGCCGAGCCAGTTTGCCGTGACCGATTTCCCGCCGCTTCGGAGACCCGACAAAGCCGGTTTCGCCAACGCAGTACGGAGGAAAGTTGTAGTGCAACATGAACGGGTCTTTGCGCTCGCCTTCAATCGCATCGATAACCTGCGCATCCCTGCCGGTGCCGAGGGTCGCAACGACCAGCGCCTGGGTCTCACCGCGGGTAAACAATGCAGAACCGTGTGCACGCGGCAGGACGCCGATCTGTACGTCAATGGCTCTCACGGTAGTGCGATCACGACCGTCGATACGGGGTTCGCCCGCCAGTACCCTGCTGCGTACGATGCGCTTTTCGAGTCGCGACAGCGCATTCTTCACGTCGTCCTCGGTCCAACGCGTGTTATTGCTAGCTGCAAGCGCTTCTTTTGCAGTCGATTTAATCTCTGAAACGCGTGTCTGCCGGTCCATCTTGTCGCTGATCTGGTAGGCCGCTTCGAATCCCGAGTGCGCCGCCTTGGCAACAGCCGTGTCCAGGTCTGCATCGACCGCCGCTGCTTGCCAGTCCCACGCCGGTTTGCCGGCTTCGGCGACCAGTTCATTGATCGCGGCGATCGCGACCTGCATCTGCTCATGGCCAAACATTACAGCACCGAGCATAATTTCCTCGGACAGGCCCTTGGCCTCCGACTCGACCATCAGTACTGCGTCTGCTGTCCCAGCGACAACCAGGTCGAGAGACGATGCTGCCAACGCTTCAACGCCCGGATTCAACACGTACTGCCCGTCCGCGTAGCCCACCCTGGCCGCGGCAATGGGGCCGGCAAAGGGCATACCGGTGATTGCAACCGCAGCGGATGCGCCGAGCATTGCCGGGACATCCGGATCGACGTCGGGATTGAGTGACACGACAGTAGCGATTACCTGCACTTCATTGGTGAATCCCTTTGGAAAAAGCGGACGGAGCGGCCGATCGATCAACCGGCTCGTCAGTGTCTCTTTTTCGCTGGGACGACCTTCGCTTTTGAAAAAGCCGCCGGGAATTTTGCCGGCTGCATAGGTTTTTTCCTGATAATTGATGGTCAGCGGGAAGAAGTCACGACCCGGCTCGGCGGTTTTCCGCCCTACTGCGGTAACGAGCACCACGGTATCGGCCATGTTGACGATAACGGCGCCATCCGCCTGGCGCGCGACAGCGCCAGTCTCAATCGATACATCGTGTTGTCCGAACTTGAACGTTTTCTTGATTGATTGCACTGGAATTCTCTTTAAATTGAATGAACACTCGCTGACAGTCGAGCCTTATCAGGATCGAGCGATCAGGTCGTTAACAGCCTGCGGAAAACGGGAATGGAGTCTAACGACGCAGGCCGAGCTGGGTAATCAGCTCACGATACCGATTCGGATCCCTGCTTTTCAGGTAATCAAGCAACTTGCGACGCTTGTTCACCATTTTCAGCAATCCTTGGCGGGAGTGATGGTCTTTCACGTGCCGACCAAAATGCTCGGTCAACTCGGAAATTCGAGCGGAAAGCAGAGCAACCTGAACCTCAGGCGATCCCGTGTCGGATTCGGCACGCGCGTGCTCCTTGATGATGCTTCCCTTTACTTCACTGGACAGTGGCATTTCTGAAATACTCCAATCATTCTCTTTTCTCTGGTCCTTCTTGGCAGCCGCGTATTCTATCGCCAGACAGACCCCAGTAATAGCCCAAATCTACAAAAAAACCGGGTGGCAACAGCGTTACAGGACTGCTTTGAAAACCCGGTGCGGCTTTAACAGATTGTTTCCGGTCAACACACCTATGCCGAGGAATGCCTGCGAATCGCCGTAAATACGCATGAGCGTGCCCGCGGCGTGCGAAACGTCTGCCTCGATTGCTATTGACTGGCCCTCGACAAATCGCCGGGTGGCAGTGCCGTCCAGATGCCGTTCGGGCCAGTGCAGCAAGGCCTGGTCCGGCGCCAGCAGGAACTTCTGCAGCCCGCCAGGGCCCTCTTCGGCGACGCGTTGCGCGCCGGGCAGATCAAGCATATCGGCAGCCTGGAAAGCACCAACGGATTCGCGGTGCAGACCGGAGGTATGGGCGATGGTACCCGCCGACTTCGCCAGATCCTCGACCAGCGTTCGAATGTAAGTGCCCTTCGAGCAATGCGCCCGAAAGACCAACCGTCTGCCCTGCGCTTCGAGGAGCTGTAGTTCATGAATACGAATCGTGCGTGACTTACGCTCAACCGTGCAACCCTGGCGAGCCAGTGTGTAGAGCCGCTTACCATCGACTTTGAGCGCAGAGTACATCGGCGGCACTTGTTGAATATCGCCGATGAATTGCTTGAAGATGCGCAGCCAATCGGCCGATTGCAGGTCCGGGACCTCGGCCGTCGCTGTTACCTGGCCGTCCGCATCGCCGGTGTCGGTTGATTCACCGAGTCGCGCCGTGACCCGGTATTTCTTGTCGGCATCCAGCATATACGCGCATATCTTCGTCGCTTCGCCAAAGCAAAGCGGCAGCATGCCGGTCGCCGCGGGATCAAGACTGCCCGTATGGCCCGCTTTCTTTGCATTCAACAATCGCTTGACTTTCTGCAGCGCCTGATTCGAAGTCAGCCCGAAGGGCTTGTCGAGCAGTAGTACGCCATCCACCGGGGCACGAGCCGGTCGCAGCGGGTCATTTCGCGTCTTTTTCGTCGGGATCATCATTGTGAGCTGCAGTCGCACTATCGATCAGCCGACTGATCTCTGCTCCGTGGGCAATACTGTCGTCGTGGATAAAACGCAATTCGGGTACATAGCGAATCTGCAGGTCCTTGCCCAGGCGCGAGCGCAGGAAACCTGCAGCACGTTGCAGTCCCTCATGCACCGGCTCCGGTCGCGCACCTGGATTCAACAGGCTGAAGTAGACCTTGGCCATGCTCAGGTCGCGGCTGAGATCGACGGCTGTCAGGGACACCTCGGCCAATGCCGGATCCTTGGTTTCAAAACGCAGCAACTCACTCAGCGTGCGCAGGATCTGCGCCCCTAGTCGCTGCTGACGGGAAAACTCGCGAGGCATAATTCAGGCGCCGTTACCGGCAGAATTTCCCGGGGCTAGTCAAGCTTGCGCGCGACCTCGAATCTCTCGAAGCACTCGATCTGGTCACCCGTTTTAACGTCGTTGTAATTCTTTACACCGATGCCGCACTCGGTACCGGCGCGAACTTCCGCAACGTCGTCTTTGAAGCGACGCAGCGACTCGAGGACTCCCTCGTAAATGACAACGTTGTCGCGCAAAACCCTTATCGGATTGGCACGCTTGACGTAGCCCTCGATGACGATGCTGCCCGCAATGTTACCAAGCTTCGGCGAGGTAAATACCTCCTTGACTTCGGCCAGGCCAACGATGTTCTCGCGAATTTCGGGAGCCAGCAGTCCGCTGACTGCAGCTTTCACGTCATCAATTGCTTCGTAGATGATGCTGTAGTAGCGGACATCGATACCGCCTTCCTTGATCGCCGTTCGCGCTGCGTTGTCGGCACGAACGTTGAAGCCGATAATGGCTGCTTTCGACGCCGCCGCCAGCGTAGCGTCGGATTCGGTAATACCGCCGACCCCGGAACTGATGACCTTGACCTTCACTTCGTCATTGGAAAGTTTCATCAGAGCGTCCCGTAACGCTTCGGCGCTGCCATGCACGTCAGACTTGATGAGGATCGGCACAACCTTGCCTTCGGCCTCGGTCATCTGACTGAACACGTCCTCGAGTTTGGAAGCCTGTTGCTGGGCAAGTTTGGACTCGCGTGACCTGCCCTGTCGAAACTGTGCGACTTCCCTTGCCTTGCGTTCGTTCTTGACAACCAGGAAGTCGTCACCCGAGTTCGGCGTTTTCGACAGTCCGAGCACTACAACCGGAGTCGAGGGTCCGGCCGACTGAATCGACTGTTGCTTTTCATCGAACATATTGCGGATGCGGCCGTATTCCTCGCCGGCGATGATCATGTCGCCTTGCTGCAGAATGCCCGCTTGCACCAGCAAGGTCGCAACCGCGCCTCGACCCGTCTCGAGACTGGACTCGATGACAATGCCTTGCGCCGGACCTTCGGCGACTGCATCGAGGGCCAGAACTTCGGCTTGCAACAAAATGGTATCGAGAAGTTCGTCGATGCCGGCGCCGGTTTGTGCGGAAACTTCAGCAAACAGGTTTTCTCCACCCCATGCTTCGGCGATCACGCCGTACTGCGACAACTCGGACCGAACCTTTTCGGGATCGGCGCTTTCCTTGTCCATCTTGTTGATCGCGACAATGATCGGGACTTCAGCCGCTCGCGCGTGTTCAATGGCTTCAATGGTTTGTGGCTTGACACCGTCATCGGCAGCAACGACCAGAATGACGATATCCGTGGCCTGGGCGCCACGGGCGCGCATGGCTGTAAAGGCCGCGTGACCGGGTGTATCGAGGAAGGTGATCCCACCTTTCGCCGACTCAACGTGATAGGCACCGATATGCTGTGTGATGCCGCCCGCTTCTCCTGCGGCTACCTTGGTGCGACGAATGTAGTCGAGCAGTGACGTCTTGCCATGATCGACATGACCCATGATGGTAACGACAGGACTACGCGGTACTTTTTCGCCTGTCGGCTGCTCGTCCGCCAGAAGACCCTCATCGACCGCCATGCCGCTGATTGGCCTGGCCGTATGTCCCAGCTCTTCGACGACAAGGATGGCGGTATCCTGATCGATCACCTGGTTGATCGTCACCATCGCACCCATATTAAACAGGATCTTGATGACTTCGTTCGCCTTGACCGCCATGCGTTGCGCCAGATCGGGGACGGCGATGTTCTCTGGAATATCGATCTCGCGTACTACCGGTGCAGTCGGCTTTTCGAAAGCGTGCTGGCCATCGGATGTAATTGACACCGGACGTCTTCGCGACGGAGTTTTGCGTTTGCGGCGGCCGCTCTTGTCGCCGGCAACATGCAATTCCTTGCGGCCGTATCGGGTGTCCGGGGCCTTCGCCTTCTGCTTTTCCTTCTGTCGACGTTCCCGGGCATCCTGCTCGGCGCGATCGACGCGCGCCTGCTCTTCAGCGGCGACACGGGCAGCGGTTTCCGCTGCTTCCCGCGCTTCGACCTCCGCCTGCTGCACGGCCTCGTTCTGCTTGCGCTTGTCTTCTTCCGCGAGGCGCGCGCTCGACTCTTTCTCAGCAAACAGTCGCTCCTGTTCGCGCTTCTCAGCGTCGATGCGCTCCTGTTCCTCGCGGCGCTGGCGATCCAGCTCTTCCTGCTCGGCCTGGGCCTGCTTTTCGAGAACATCGCGCTTGATGTAGGTGCGCTTGCGACGCACCTCGACATTGACGGTTCTTGCGCGTCCCTGGGACCCGGCAAGGCGCAGTTCGGATTGAGACTTGCGCTTCAGGGTGATGCGCCGCGGTGCCGCTCCTGCTTCGGATGACTCACTCTGGCCATGACTGCGTCGCAAATGTGTCAGAAGCTCAAGCTTCGCGTCTTCGGTGATCGTATCGTCCGAACCGCTGACTTTGATTCCAGCCTCATCAAGCTGGCTTAGCAGCTTTTCGACCGGAACTTTCAGTACATCTGCAAATTGTGAGACTGTAACGTCAGCCATTCTTCGACTCCAGAATATTCAGCGATCAAGCCTGCTGCTCGGCATCGAACCAATGCGCCCGGGCCTTCATGATCAATGCCGCAGCAACCTCTTGATCCATCTCGTTGATATCCAGCAGATCGTCGACTGCCAGATCCGCGAGATCTTCACGGGTCACTACTCCTTCGCTGGCCAGCTTGAAGGCCAATCCGCGATCCATTCCTTCGAGACTCAACAAATCTTCAGCAGGTTCTGCTTCGTCGATCTTCTCTTCCTGCACGATCGCCTGTGTCAGCAATATGTCTCTGGCACGATTTCTCAACTCATTGACGATGTCTTCGTCAAACTCTTCGATCTCCACGAGTTCCGAAGTCGGTACGTACGCCACTTCTTCGATGGTTGAGAAACCTTCCTGTACCAGGATCAATGCGACTTCCTCGTCAACGTCGAGTTGCTTGGTGAACAGTTCGAGCAGTTCACGCATTTCGGACTCGCTCTTTTGTTCGGCATCCGTTTCGGTCATGACGTTCAGTTCCCAACCGGACAATTCGCTGGCGAGCCGGATGTTCTGGCCGCCCCGCCCGATGGCCTGCGACAACTTGTCTTCGTCGACGGCGATATCCATGCTATGGGCATCTTCATCGACGACAATCGACACCACTTCGGCCGGGGACATAGCGTTCACGACAAACTGCGCCGGATTCTCGTCCCACAGGATGATATCGACACGCTCGCCCGCCAGTTCGTTGGACACAGCCTGCACTCGCGAACCACGCATACCAACGCACGCACCTACCGGATCGATGCGGGAGTCGTTGCTCTTGACCGCGATCTTGGCCCGCAGGCCCGGGTCACGCGCAGCGCCCTTGATCTCAATAAGCCCTTGCCCGACTTCAGGCACCTCGATCTTGAAAAGCTCGACAAGAAACTGCGGCGAAGTCCGGGTCATAAACAGCTGCGGCCCGCGCAGTTCGGAGCGAACCTCGATCAAGAGAGCTTTCATGCGATCCTGCGGACGCACCGGCTCGCGCGGTACCATTTGATCGCGCGAAACAAAGCCTTCGGCATTTCCACCAAGATCGATGAAGACGCCGTTGCGATCGACCCGCTTGACCAGGCCCGAGAGCAGTTCACCCACGCGACCCTTGTATTCTTCGACGACCTGTTCGCGCTCGGCCTCCCGGACTTTCTGCACAATCACCTGCTTGGCGGTCTGTGCGGCGATGCGCCCGAAATCGACCGATTCCATAGGTACTTCTACGAACTCGCCCGGCTTGGCAGCCTCGTCGACATCCACCGCGTCGATCATGCGCAATTCGCGATCCGGAAACTCGAGTTCCGTTGACTCGTCGTCGAACACCAGCCAACGGCGGAACGTGTCGTAGTCCCCGGAGTCGCGATCAATCGCAACACGCACGTCGATGTCGTCGCCATGGCGCCGGCGAGTAGCAGACGCGAGTGCGGCTTCGATTGCCTCGAATATAATTTCCTTGTCAACGCCTTTCTCGTTTGAAACGGCGTCAACAACCATCAGAATTTCTTTGCTCATTTGCCAAACTACTCCGCTAACGCCGCTTAAAGGCTTGCTTTACAGCGACGGCACCAGCCGCGCCGATTCCATTGTCGCCATCGGCAAACTGTGCGTTTTTCCATCTACCTCGACTTCGAACGACTGGTCGTCGGCAGTTAACAACTTACCGCGAAATTTCCGTCGGCCATCAATCGGAAACCGCATCTGTACGCGCACCTCATGCCCGAGAAAACGCAAAAAATGTGCAGGCTTGGTCAACTTCCGGTCAAGCCCGGGCGACGACACTTCCAACACATAATGGCCAGGCACCGGGTCTTCTACATCCAGCACGGCACTGACCTGCCGGCTGACGTTTTCGCAATCGCCCAGGCCAACACCGTCGGCCTTGTCAATGAATAATCGAATCACACCACCCTGGCCGCCGATGCGTAGTTCCAGGTCGGCCAGCTCGTATCCGAGGCCTTCGACGGTGGGTTCCAGCAATCTGGCCAGTTCGTCACCGGTCATTTACGCACCACACCTATCTATCTGTTTTTTAAACAAAAAATGGGCCATTGGCCCATTCCTTTAGTCCCGAGTATCGCAACACTGCCCATTCTCCGGGCAAGAAAAAACCCCATCGCGGGGTTTCTACGCTACCAGGCAACGGCAGCAGGGGCAGGATTTTCCCGTACATCCGGACCGGTTAAACCGACCTGAACCCCGACACGCAAGCCGCGAAGTATACGGCATCGGTTCCGGCTGGCGCAATGGCCCGCCGGGGACGAGTCAGCCGACCATGTAGTTCAGGACCGGGTGCCGGCCGCTACGGGCCAGCAGGGCCTGGCGTTCGAAATCGGCCGCGCCACGATCAGGACGGATTAAACTAACCTGCCGCCGCAGCCTTTCGGCCTCGCGACGCGCGTTGATCATCAGAAACTTGGCCGCGTCCGCGCTGGTCCTGTCTTCCGACGAGCTCACGTAGCAATAGAGATCGAAATATTGTGCGTACAGCGATTCGTATTGTTCCAACAACCGCCTGCTCACGGGATCGCGCATTACGTTGATTAAATGATCCGTGGACACTCGGCTGGAAACCGCCAGCATGTATTGGCGGTGTTCAGCGAGTACGGCGTCCTGGAAGTCACGCGTACCGTAGAAAATGCGGAAAAGCCGCTCCCGTGCCGGACCACGGATCTCGTGTTCACGGATATGATCGAACAGGGCACGGCGATGGATAAGGCGTACTTCGACATCGCGCAGCGCAAGTACCTGCGGAACTCTGCTGGTTTGCTCGGCCACCGGGCGTACCAGTTCGGCGTGTCGCGATTCCCATAGACCGTGGCTTTTTGCATCGCCGAGAATCTGTTTCGCTATGCGCGCATCCGCACCCGATGGCTTTTCTGCGGCGCACCACAGTGCCTGTTCGGACTCGTCCATCAGCACCTTGTGACGGCGTGACTGGTATCGCAGCATCGTGCCTGGTCTCAGGTGGGTTTTCGCAACGGTTGACATAAACTTGCGACGTTCTAACTTAGCTCGTAACGGGTCCACTGACAAATGATGCTTTTATGACACAGGCAGCGGCTCGCCAAAAAGGCCCTCGTTCGAGTTTTGGCGGTGATTTCGGGCGTTCGAAGTAGCAATTAATTGCATGATTGCTGAGTCAGTTACCCGAGCAACCATAGAAATCACATTAGATGTGGCATTCCCGGCTGGTTCCATGAGCTGCCCAACCGGCTGCACGCCCGTCTCGAGGTCCATCGATTAATTTGCGCAAAAGCAATAGAAAAAACCGCTGCAATTTCAATTGCGACGGCCTGAACGCTCAGCGGTTCGATGGCGCGGTGTAGGATTATGGAAAATCTCGCTCGATTACGCCGAGGAGCGCCTGGATCTCAACGAATTCCGCCGTCCAGTTCTGAGCTTTCAACTGTTCGATGACGCTGCGGAGGACTATGAGGCGCCGTCCGTTGGCAGCAGCTGGCGCGCGAGATTCTCACGAACGCTCCTGATATGCCGCAAGCTGCCCTCCTCCCATCGCAGGAAAAACAGCTGTAGCTCCCTCAAATAGTTGGCGGCGTTCCGGAATTCTGGCGACAGCGCCATTTTTTGAAAATCGTAGGCACCGATGTCCGAAAGCTCAAACGCATAGGCACTTTCTTCGTACGTGCCTTGACGGTTTAAATGGATGTTGAACAGGTAAAGATCTGAAAAGTCGCGATGATATTCAGTCAAGACCAACCGAATGTTTAACTTCGCCTCCTTCGCACTTTCCTTATAGGCTTCGTACTCCGTCAAGGCACGGCGCAGTTCCTTATCGCGAAGCAGCCCAAGCTGGCCGGTGGAAATGACCTCGGCCAGCGTGCCCGACACAGTCGCCGAGACGGCGTTTCGAGTGGCGTAACGCAGGCCGTCTTCGAAACTCGGCCGGTCGGCCTCCGGCAGCTCGCCGTTTTCAAGCGCGTCGCTAATCGCCTGTAAGCCGGCGAATGCGCGCTTGTGAAACTCGACGCCCCGGACAACGCTTAGTTCCAGCTTCGCGAAATCCTCGTGGAGGCCGATGAGGATTTGCCGCTCCCTTGCGTGCTCCAGACGTGTCTCGTTCCAGTTGTTAACCTGCAGGCCGAGAAACACACCGAGAACGACGATCAGGATTTCCACCACGACGGTGAACCAGTCCTGCCGGCGGAAGGCTGCGGCGATGCGTCGCAGGATCATAAGCGTTCCCACTGCCGGCGGGCGTGAAATGTCATCGGTTGGGTTCTATTCGTCGCCCAGCTGACGAGCGTAGTCATCAGCGTCGAAACTGCCCAGAGATTCAGCGACGAGACCGTCCGAGCCGAAAAGCCACGACTCTTCACCGCTGATCGTGACTGGCTTGCCGGATCCGCCTGGCCCGGTGTTGGCACCGGTCAGCGTCCAGCGAAAGAGGGTCCGTTCGCCGTCGCTTGCAAGCCCGTCATATGAGACATGCATATCCGGAAAGGCAGCCATGAATCCCCGGGCCACCTCCTCGACGGCCTTTCTCCCTATCGCCGGCGGATTGTCATTGACGGTCAGGCTCCCGGATTCGTCGAAAAACGTCGCGACGCTTTCAGGGTTCTGGCTTGACCAGGCGTCGGCGTAGCGCCGGGCGAAGTCTTCAATGTCTGGCGGTTGCATGACGTCACCAAACGTGCCGGCGCTCACGGGCATCATCGCGGCCACCAGTGCTGCTGTATCGGTATACTGCTGGAATGCGACGAGCTTGCCGCCCTTTACTGTCCATGAATGGACAAAGGGGATGTCCAGCGCTGTGCCGGTCGCCTTGTACACTTCTTTGTAACGACCGAAGACAATCACTCGCTCACCCTCGACAACAAATTCGTGTGGCGTTGTGCTGAAATCGTCCCACTCGCTCGCCAGGCGCGTGAACAGACCGGACATGGCGGCATCGGGGCCTGAATCACGACGCCACTCCCATGATGCCGATGAATAGCAAAAGCCGACGCATTTTACTCCCCTTTTCCGGGCGCACCTCAGCAGAAGCCTTCGCGCCTTCTTTAAATTGATCGAGCTCGGGACTCCCCGATTGCCAATCTTTTCCTCATCAATACCGGATAGCGGGCCTCATCATACGGCGTCCGCGACCACAATGTCCCAACGATACCGAGCAGGCAAATCCAGCCGGCCGACCAAGGTCGGGCGTCGCTTTAGTCCTCTGGACTGCTCGCTTACATCAGGAGCCGTCGTGACTTCCTGTCGATGCCCACGTCGAAGCGCGACGTCTCGGTTACAATCAGGCGGCCGCGGCGTTCGGCGAGCTGACCGGACCGGGTAGCACGCCTCGGTGCCTTCTAAGGCGTATGGCGGAATCGGCTGATGTAGGATATCTCCCAATTCGGAAATCACTGCAGGTCAGGAATCGAGAACATGGTCAGGACAAGACGACCGACGACAAGTTCCTGGGCCGCGGGCAGCGAGGTGGTACGAACCACGCCGCGGAAATCCCGCTCCCTCCTCGGCCGCTTTCGCAGTTGGTGGGCCGGCAGAAATACTGCGCAAAGCACATTCATGATCGGAGACCGGGTCCGCATCACGCAAGCCGATCCCCAGTTCATCGATCGGGTAGGCATCGAGGCAATTGTGGTGTCGGAGCTTGAGCACACCGGCGACGGAAGCATGTTTTACCGTCTCAACAACAACATGTCAGCGAAACCCGATTGCCTGATGCTGATTGAGCGCCCCGCGGATCCCGACGTAAACCCGGAGTAGGAATGCGGAAACCGTACGGTCTGACGAGTACAAAGGTTTAGAGCTTGCGGAAAAAGACTGAGCCTCTCGCATCGGGGATATCGACGAGGCGCTCAGGCTTGTCACGCATAAACTCGCGTGAAGCGCGCGATACTGCGAAATCGGACTCGGGGCTATTGTAGTCGTGCATGAACAGGTAGCCGCCGGGGCTCATACGCGGGTAAAAGATCTCGAGCCCGGCAAGCGTCGGGCGGTACTTGTCCGCGTCGAGCATCACGAAGGCGAAACGCTCGTCCAAAATGGAGCCCGCGGTGTCGGGAAACCGCCCGACGTGTATGCGCACGTTCGTGCAGTCGTCAATGCGACGGCGTACCGCGTCTTCGCTGGTGTCCCGGAAACGCGCGTCGTCCCTCCCCTCCTCGAGGTCGCTGTCAGGGAAGCCGGCGAACGTGTCGAAAAGGTGCAGCGTGCGGCGTCTCTCGATCGCCGCCAGGTATGCGCTGAGCTCACCTTTGAAGACGCCCAGCTCGGCCATCGCGCCGGGGACCTTCTCCTCGTTCAGCCGGTGCAGCGCGAGCGCGATCGCGCCGTAACGAACGATGTCGATGTGGGCTTTGACGAGCCG
>JBGTHC010000079.1:0-3903 GCA_041746375.1 Woeseiaceae bacterium | reverse complement strand
CAGGCGATCCCGGTGGACCTCCCTCCACATCCGCGCCGTGGTCGTAGAAAATTTCGCTGCAGGGACCGCAAGGACCCGTATCGCCCATCGCCCAGAAGTTATCTTTAGCGCCCATGCGTGAGAAACGCATCGGGTCGATTTGCATTGTGTTGAGCCAGATGTTCGCGGCTTCGTTGTCACTCTCAAATACAGTCACCCAAAGCCGTTCGGCGGGTAACCCGAGTTCCAGGGTCAAAAACTCCCACGCCAGCTTGATCGCTTCTTCCTTGAAATAGTCGCCAAAACTGAAGTTGCCGAGCATCTCGAAAAAGGTGTGATGCCGCGCGGTGTAGCCGACATTCTCAAGGTCATTGTGCTTGCCGCCGGCACGCACACAACGTTGCGACGTCACGGCCCGCTGGTAGCTTCGGCTATCCTTGCCGAGGAAGACGTCCTTGAACTGCACCATGCCGGCGTTGGTAAACAGCAGGGTCGGGTCGTTACCGGGCACGAGCGGCGAACTCGCAACCACTTCGTGACCGCGCTCCTTGAAGAAGCCAAGATACGCCTGCCGCAATTCGTTGCTGGTCATGAAGGACATAGAGTAGGTATGGGAGCTGCCGGAATGAATACTATCCGGGCTAGTGTAAGGGAGATGGCTTATGTTTTCCTGATTCTGCGAGCTATTCTTCGTCGGCACCACCGACTGCCCGCTGGATGTGCGGAGACTCGAAGCCTCTGTATTGCAGAAAGCGCATCTGTCGTGCTTTCTCGCGAAAGTCCCATGGTAGTTCCTTGCCGAACTTTCTTGCACGAATGTCAGTAGCAAGGTCCGACCAGTTTTCGTCGCTCGCGTTGAGGCTTTCATCGATCATGGCCTCGTCGATTCCGTGCTGCCGCAGCTCCAGCCGGATACGGACAGGCCCCTTGCCCTGGCTGACGCGCGAACGCAAGAAACTCTCGACGAAGCGTCGGTCGTTCTGCAGTCCTTCTCGTGCGAGTTGATCCACCATTGCCTTTACCGTGTCGGCTTCGAAACCGGCACGCTGCAGCTTGGTTTGCAGCTCGGCGTAACCGTATTCGCGCCGCGCGAGGTAGTCCATTGCCTTCTTGCGCGCTTCGACGAGGTTGGTGAAACGGTCGTCGGCGTCGTTTTCAGCAAAACGTCTGCGCCGGTTTGTCATGGTGTCAACTCGCGGGGTCCACGGATTCGTCCCCTGTAGGAGCCCATATCACGGGCGATTATCGACCGTGCTCGTTTCAACGGCGCATCGCCCGTGATACGGGCTCCTACGGTTGCGATTTATACGTCGTCCCATTCGCGCGCAGGGCGCTCCAACGGCGGTTGACTCGTGTGCTCAGGCTTCTTTTGCGACCTTTGCTGCCGGTGCCGCGTCTTCAGGTTTTTCGGCGACCTTCACCGTGCCGGGCAACAGCTTCGCGCGGATTTGCCGTTCGATTTCTGCGCGGATCTCGGGATTAGCCTGCAGGTAATCCCTGGCATTTTCCTTGCCCTGACCGATGCGATCGTTCTTGTAACTGTACCAGGACCCGGCCTTGTCAATGATGCCCTGTTCGACGCCGTGGTCGATGATCTCTCCCTCCCGGGAAATGCCGCCGCCATAAAGAATCTCGAACTCAGCCTGTTTGAATGGCGGCGATACCTTGTTCTTGACGACTTTTACACGCGTCTGGTTGCCGATCACCTCGTCGCCTTTCTTGATCGCGCCGATGCGGCGAATGTCCAGTCGTACCGAGGCATAGAACTTCAGGGCGTTGCCGCCCGTCGTGGTTTCAGGGCTGCCGAACATGACGCCAATTTTCATGCGAATCTGGTTGATGAAAATCACCATCGCATTCGAGCGCTTGATGTTCCCGGTCAGCTTGCGCAGCGCCTGTGACATCAGTCGCGCCTGCAGGCCCATGTGCGAATCGCCCATCTCGCCTTCGATTTCCGCTTTCGGTGTCAGCGCGGCGACGGAATCGACCACGATTACATCGACGGCTCCGGACCGCACCAGCATGTCGGTGATCTCCAGCGCCTGTTCGCCGGTATCCGGCTGCGACACCAACAGATCGTCGACGTTAACGCCAAGTTTCTCCGCGTAATTCGGGTCGAGGGCGTGTTCTGCGTCGACAAACGCCGCCGTACCGCCAAGCTTTTGCGCTTCCGCGATCACCTGCAACGTCAATGTCGTTTTGCCGGATGATTCCGGGCCGTAGATTTCGACCACTCGGCCGCGCGGCAAACCGCCGATGCCAAGTGCAACGTCCAGGCCGATGGAGCCGGTGGAAACGACTTCGATATCCTTCGTAGGACCACCGTCGCCGAGGCGCATGACGGAACCCTTGCCGAATTGCTTTTCGATCTGCCCGAGTGCTGCTGCGAGCGCTTTTTTGCGATTGTCATCCATGGTTTCTGTGCCGTTCAGAAGGGAGAAAACTAATGGGCGATTATTTCACAAATCCATGCCGCAGACAGCCACGATGTGGCGGTGAATCGGGGCTGTATAACAAGAATTGCTCATCGCCGTTACGACCCGAACGCAACAGAAATTTTCGAAACTCTCTGTAAGCTATTGTTTCAATGGCCGGTAGCTGACACCCGAAGGTCCGGAAAGGGATTCGATCAGGTCGAAGCCGTTCCATTCGAGGTCAATCGGGCGGCCCAGGATGACGTCATCAAATGCACGAGCACGTCGCGCGACGGTGATATGCGGTCGGTAAACGCGGTCTTCCGGCTGGATATCGAAAGGGGGCAGCAATTGCTGCAACGAACGAACCTGCTGCACGAGAGTTGGCGGAACTGTCAGCGGTTGCAGGCAGGCTATCCTCGGGCGTTGCCAGAAAGTGAGCCGATCGAAACGCAGGCGGATGACAGTTTCTTCGATCTCGCTCGCGGCGGCCTGCAGGAAGGGGATCTGCTCCTCCGGAAAGTCGCCGATGAATACCAGCGTGACGTGCCAGTTGCGCCGGTCGACAGTATCCCCCTCCACCGACGTCAGGACCGGGCGCAGCGTGTCGCGCAACAACTCCCGCTGGCGGTCCGTCGGCCACAGCGCAAAGAACAGGCTACGCTGGCTCACAGGTTCGCCAGCCTGTCGATCAGCCCTTGCACGGCGAGAACCACGCTCTGTGCGCGAATGGCGGCACGGTCGCCGGCCAGTCGGTGCAACACGGCGTCGACGACCGGCCTCCCCTGTTGCAGGGCGCCGAAGGCAAACCAGACCGTCCCGACCGGCTTGTCCGCCGATCCCCCGCCCGGGCCGGCAATACCGCTGACGGCCACTGCCAGATCAGCGCCACTGAGTTTCAGCACACCGAGAACCATCTCTCGCACGACTGCCTCGCTCACGGCACCTTCCTGCCTCAGTGTATCCGCGGCCACCCCCAGGATCGAGTTCTTCGCCTCGTCGCTGTAACTCACGATCCCGCAGCCAAACACGACTGAGCTGCCGGGCACGTCGGTCAGTGCCTTGGCAATCCAGCCGCCGGTACAGGACTCGGCGGTCGCAACCGACCTGCCGGACACGACGAGCTCGCCCACCAGTGCCTGGCACTGCGCCGCTATGGTCTCGAGGGTCTCATCCTGTTCCATGAAGGATTGCGTCATAGAGTCGCGCGTGCCGGGCCACCATGGATTCAAGCGAGAACTCCTCGCGCATGCGTTGTCGAGCTGCCGCACCCAGCGTTCGGCGCAGCGCGTTTTCGCCCAGCAGTCGCGCAATGGTTTGGCTGAGACTTTTGCTGTCCTTGGGCGTAACCAGGACGCCGGTAACCCCGTCAACGACTGCCTCGCGCGCGCCGGCCACGTCGAATGCTACCACCGGCACTCCTGCCGCCGCAGCCTTCAACATCGCTACTCCAAGTCCTTCTCGCAACGCCGGGTGAACCACCAGGTCGAACGCTCCCAGGTAATCATCC
>JBGTHC010000078.1:0-2411 GCA_041746375.1 Woeseiaceae bacterium | reverse complement strand
GTGCCTGTTGCGAGCGCGCCAGCGCGGCATCTATGCGGCGCTCGAGCGCCGGTGACACCGCGGCCCGGATGCGGTCGGCATCCTGTTGCAGCGCCGCCGCCAGCGGATCTGCCCCGCGCTTATTCGTCGTTGTTGGTTGCTGCATCATTCAACTCCGCAGTAAGTCGGCGGCGTCCGCGCATCAGTGCCACCTTGGTCCAGGCCTGCGAACGGCCGAGTGCCGTTGCGATCTCTGCCAGCGGCAGATCTTCGACATAGCGCAACCACATCGCGGCACACGCATCCCCTGAGAGCACCCGGCGCGCTACCAGCCACAGGTTTTCGCGCTCTGCTTGTTCGATGCAGTGCTGCAGCGCATCCGGAGACTCGTCGACAAGATCATCGACGGATACATCGGAGGGAATAGCTGAGCACCGGATGTTGCGAATCGCGATACGGTAAAGCCAGGTACTGAAACGCCATTGCAAGTTGTAGCTGCCAAGGTAACAGTAGGCATTGACCAGAGTATCCTGCAGCGCATCTTCAGCATCCGCCCGCGTCCTGCAACGCAATAACAGAAAACGTAACAGACCTTCGCGATATCGGCCAACCAGTTCGTTGAACGCCTCTGCCGAACCATGCCGTGCCGCCTCAACAAGCTGTTCTTCCGTCACAAGGGCGCTGTTGTCCGCTGTCAGTTATTGAGCATCGTAACAATCTGGTTCGCGTCAATTGCAACATTGATCGAAAGGACCTTGTCCTCAACGTCAATCCTCGTTGTCCGCAGCAAGTCGCGTAACCACGGATCGAGTTCCGAATTCAGCGCTTGCAGGCTCAGCAAACCGTTGGCGATATCGCCCAGGGAACGTGCCATGCCCGGTTCTCTCGAAACCAGCTGTGCTTCGACGGCCAGCAAATCATCGCGCCCCGAAACCAGAATGGCGACTTGCTCCGTATTGCGCAGGATATTCGATTCCCAATTGTCGCCGTCGTCGGCGAGTGCATTGGTGCGCATGCCGGCCTGGACGAAACTGCGATCGGCGGTCAGGACGAACAGCGTGCCCGGATGGGCATGGTTACCCCGCAGCCGGCCGTCGCTGTCGAGCAAGGTTTTGAGCTGGTTTTCGTCTGAAGCGACAATCAGCTTGTCTTTGACGTCAAAGCTGAAATAGGCGGATTCCTGCAGATCGTCGAGCGATCGATTGCCGGTGGTCGGCGTGCCGGATTCAGACACGTAATAATAGGTGCGGCCATCGTAGGATTTCATGTCGAGCTTGGCCTTCACTGCGGCAAATGCCAGCAACTTCTCACGCGTCCCCGTGGCGATCGGGCCATCGACGACCACCACGGTGCCGACCTTTGCATCGGAGAACGCGGTTACGGTATTTGCTTCCTTGTTCAGGTCGACGCCGAGATTCTCGTTGAGCTCGACAAAGATTTCGGCATTCACCCAGTCATAAAGGGGCTTGCCTGAACCGGCCGTCCGCAACTGTTTGAGGTCGGCATGCAGGTACCAGATCGTGTCGGCGGGCAGGTTGGACGGTGTTACCTGGGCTATGGCCGGGCCGGCCAGGGCCGTGGCAAGCAAAAGTAACGCCAGAGGTAAAGCATGCATGTTGTGTCCTTTCGATAAATGTGCAGATACAGGCTTATAGACGGGTTCGGCCGGAAAGGTTACAGGTCGCAGGATATTTCTTGCCGGTGGTCGCTGTCAGGACAGCGTCTTGCGCACCTGAACCAGGGTGGGATCGGCGGCGTACGAACTGTTGCAGGATGGCAGCGTCGTCCGGGCGAATCGCTCGCAGGAGAAGCTCAGTGCCGTCGTCGAGCGTGAGCGGCTCGTCAGCCGCCGCCGGCGGCAGGTCCTGCATATTCATTGCATTCACCGATGTTGGAGCGCGCCTTGCGCGCGAACGGGGCGAGGCTGGCTACGAACCACGTTTGCGCTTCGCCAAATCGAACGCAATCGATAAGTCAGCGACAACGTGCAGCGTCAAACCTCATCCCGTTCGCGCGCAGGTCGCGCTCCTACGGTACACGAGGTTGCGGTTTCAGGTCGGCCCGCGGCGATAAACCACCTCGCCGTCCAGCAACGTCATGACTACCTCAGCCTCGTGAATCTCGTAAGTCTCGGTCTCGAACAGGTTCCGGTCGAGTACCACGAGATCTGCCTTTTTGCCGACCTCCAGCGAACCGACTTGCTCCTCGAGCCGCAACTGGTAAGCCGCATCGATCGTATAACCACGGATGAGACTGTCAAGGTCGAGGCGCTCCGACTCGCGCGGCTGTACTGGCGCACCCGGTTCACCGGCGGACTGCCGCGTATGTCCGATCTCCATCTGTACGACAGGAGACATGCCGAGCATTCCCGCACCACTGGCAGGAAAGTCGCTGCCGAAAGTCAGCTTCGCGCCGAGATCCTTTAGGCTCTT
>JBGTHC010000077.1:0-4628 GCA_041746375.1 Woeseiaceae bacterium | reverse complement strand
CGGCCGCTGACCGGATAGTCCGGGTAGCGGTCGATCACCTCGCCCGCTTCGTTCACCCGTACCTGGTCCGTGAACTTGTCCCAGACGAATTCACCGTTGTCGAGTTCGATGCGATCGCCGGCGAAGGCGATACAGTCGGGTGAGTAGACGCCGTTGTGGGAGGCGCAGGCGACGAGGAGTGTCGCTGTGACGGCGGGGAGGAGCAATGAACGGCGCATGGGTGAGACCGGAGGGGGTTGTGGGGATTAGAACGGTAGTGGTGCGAGCGGTCAAGGGGTCGTTGGAGCGCGCCTTGCGCGCGAACGGGAAGAGTTTGGACGTTGCCGCCTTCGCCCGCAGGGCGGGCTCCTACCTTTCTATTTGCCCATTGTAGAAGCCCGCCCCGCGGGCGATATTTTTAAGCCTATAAATCTGAACCCTGCAGAGGCCCGTACCACGGGCGATCCGTCACGCCGCCCGCAGCACCTCATCCGCCGACCGATACTGGTACCCGAGATCCCGCGCAACTGCCTCAAACGTCACATGTCCACCACACACGTTAAGCCCATTCGCCAGATGCTTGTCCCGGCTCAACGCTTCGCGCCAGCCGAATTTCGCGAGCGCCTTCACGAACTGCAACGTAACGTTCGTGAGCGCGAAGGTCGACGTACGCGGCACGGCACCCGGCATATTGGTAACGCAGTAATGCACCACATTGTCAACGACATAGGTCGGTTCGGCATGCGTCGTCGGTCGACTGGTTTCAAAGCAGCCGCCTTGATCAATAGAGATATCCACCAGCACCGAACCGGCGCGCATCGCCCGGACATTCTCCGCCGTCACCAGTTTCGGCGCGGCAGCACCCGCAACCAGCACGGCACCAACCACGAGATCCGTTTCCGGCAGCAACTGATCGATCGCCTGTTTCGTCGAGTACAGAGTTCGCACACGACTGCCGAATATGTCAGTGATCTGGCGCAGGCGCGTTACGGAGCGATCGAGAATGGTTACTTCAGCGCCGAGGCCGACCGCCATCTCCGCCGCGTGCGTACCTGCGACGCCGCCACCGATAACGACAACGCGACCCGGCAATACACCGGGCACGCCGCCGAGAAGTATGCCGCGTCCGCCATTCGCCTTTTGCAGCGCGAACGCACCGGCCTGAATCGATAACCTGCCCGCAACTTCACTCATCGGCGTCAACAGCGGTAAAGAGCGATCGGCGGCCGTAACTGTTTCATAGGCAATCGCAGTCGCGCCCGACTTCACCAGTGCCTCGGTTTGCAAACGGTCGGCGGCGAGATGCAGGTAGGTGAAAAGCACCTGGTCGGGACGCAACATCTGGCATTCGGCGAGCTGCGGCTCCTTGACCTTCACGACGAGGTCGGCCTGGTCGAAAACCTCGCGCGCTGTCTTGACTACGCGAGCACCGGCGTCCTCGTAGTCGCGGTCAGTCATGCCGATGCCGGCACCTGCGTCCGACTGCACGATCACTTCGTGGCCTTCGAGCACGAGTTCGCGCACGCCTGCCGGCACCATGCCGACGCGATACTCGAGTATCTTGATTTCCTTGGGCACGCCGATCTTCACTGTGGTCTCTCCCCTGTATGGTATAGGCCGGGCAGGTCCCGAATTGAGTGCCTGCAGGCCGTGCTGGTCGCTTTGGGCCAGTCGTGCAGGATAGACCGCCATGGACGCAATTCACTTGCTGAATCAGTGACATCTTGCAGTATTTGTGGCATTTTCTGCGGTTGTTAGCCACTTTTTAGCGATTTTCTGCCATGTCTCCTGACCGGTTCGACCGCAGAATCCTGAGCGAGCTGCAGCGCGACGGCCGCATCAGCAACGTCGAGTTGGCGGGGCGCGTGAGCCTTTCCGAGTCCGCGTGCCTGCGCCGGGTGCGCGCACTCGAGCAAGCGGGACTGATCGAGCGCTATGTCGCACTCCTGAACCAGAAAAAAGCGGGGCTGGCCGGCAACGTGTTCGTGCACATCGCATTGAATCGTGAGGAGCAAAGTGAACTTGCCGCATTTGAAAAGGCGGTTCAGAACTTGCCGGAAGTGATGGAGTGCTACCTCATGACCGGTGAGTTCGACTACCTGTTGCGCGTCGTCGTGGCGGACATGGCGGATTTCGAGCGGGTGCATAACGAGGCACTTACGCGTCTGCCGGGAGTTGCGCGCGTCAATTCGAGTGTCGCCATTCGTACGGTGCGAAAGACAACGGAGTTGCCGATGCGCTGAAAAAAAATCGTTGCCCGTTTTGTAACTTTTACAACCAACTAAAGCGCCAGCGTGCTTTGACATCGCGGGTTACGGACCGTAACCTGCTTACTCTCCCCTCCGAGGAAATCGCATGTCCTCCGCGGCGCAATCCGTTCAGAGGAACGGCTCACTGGAACTCCTGTCGGCGCGCTATTTGCGCAGCCGGGCGACCACGCTCGCACTCTGCCGGCACCTGGAGCCGGAAGATTTCGTTGTACAAAGCATGGCGGACGTGAGCCCGACGAAATGGCATCTCGCACACGTCACCTGGTTTTTTGAACACTTTCTCCTGAAGCCGTTCGCGCCTGGTTACGAGGTGTTTAATGACGCTTACGATTACCTGTTTAACTCCTACTACTATTCGGTCGGTGACATGCACCGGCGTCCTGATCGCGGTTTACTGACCCGTCCGCCTGTCCGGGACATCATTGCCTACCGTGTATACGTGGACGAGGCCATGCAAACGCTCCTCGAAAAACACGGCGATGATGTGGAGGTCACGCAACGGGTTGAGCTCGGCATCAATCACGAGCAGCAGCATCAGGAACTTTTGCTGGCCGATATCAAACACGTGTTCTCATGCAATCCGTTGCAGCCGGCTGTGAATCCGCAGCTTGAACGGCCGCCAGTCCGGGATTCGCAGAAGCATGAGTTCATTCCCGGCAAGGCTGGTATCAGCGAGATCGGTGCCACTTCCGCCGGTTTTGCGTTCGACAACGAATTGCCGCGTCATCGTATTCTATTGAACGAGCATGCGATCGGCTCGCGCCTGATCACGAACGGCGAGTATCGCGAGTTCATTATCGACGAAGGATACGGTAATGCCGGACTGTGGTTGTCCGACGGTTGGGCTGCTGTGAATGAACGTGGCTGGGACCGGCCGCTTTACTGGAACAAGGACCTCGACGGCGAGTTTACGCTCGGCGGCATTCGCGAGCTCGATGTTCACGCTCCTGTCACACACGTGAGCTATTACGAGGCAGATGCGTTTGCCCGCTGGGCCGGCGCGCGCTTGCCGACCGAGCAGGAATGGGAGCTTGCCGCAGAACCGCACGATGTGGATGGAAATATGGCGGAAGGCGGTTTCTGGCATCCAGCGGCGGTTGCAGCCGGCGAACGACAGTTTTTTGGCGATACCTGGGAGTGGACGATGTCCGCGTATTTGCCGTATCCGGGGTTCACGCCGCTCGCCGGGTCGCTGGGTGAGTACAACGGCAAGTTCATGTGCAACCAGATGACGGTGCGCGGCGGATCTTGCGTCACCTCGGCCGAGCATGTGCGGGCGACGTATCGCAGTTTTTTCTACCCGGATGCGCGCTGGCAGTTTCTGGGCATTCGCTTGGCGCGAGACATAACGAACTGAGGACAGGAGCGGATTTTGGCAATCACAGCCATTAGCAAACCGGAACTGACGGAACAGGAAGAAAATCTCGCGCACGATATTGCCGAGATTCACGCCGGTCTTTCACGTGTGCCGAAGACTCTGTCGCCGAAGTTCTTTTACGACGATCGGGGCTCGCAACTGTTCGATCAGATCACTGAGTTACGGGAGTACTACCTGACCCGCACTGAAACCTCAATCATGGAGATCAATGTGGGAGACATCGCAGAGTTGACAGGACCTGACGCAAGCCTGATCGAGTTCGGCAGTGGCTCCAGTCTCAAGACGCGTATTCTGTTGCAGCATCTCGACCGGCTCGCCGCCTATGTGCCGGTCGATATCTCCCGCGATCACCTGGTTGCCGCAGCAGATGTACTGGCGCGAGACTTTCCGCACATCGAGGTGCTGCCGGTAGGCGCCGACTTCACGCACCCGTTCGACCTGCCGCAACCGAAGGTAATGCCGCGTCGCAACCTCGTGTATTTCCCGGGATCGACGATCGGCAACTTCCTGCCGGATGCGGCACTCTCGCTGCTGCAGGTCATGTATCAGGAAGCGGGTGCTGATGGTGCATTGCTGATTGGCGTGGATCTGAAAAAAGACCAGTCGATCCTCGAGCGTGCGTACAACGACAGCGCGGGGGTTACTGCCGAATTTAATCTCAACATGCTGCGTCGTCTGAACCGCGAATTCGGCGCCAATTTCGATCTGGCCCGGTTTGCGCATCGCGCGATCTACAATGAAACCTTCGGGCGCATTGAAATGCATTTGGTGAGTCAGCGCTCACAAACGGTAACTGTCGCCGGCCGCTCGTTCAGTTTCGCCGCCGGCGAGACAATTCACACCGAGTGTTCGCACAAATATACGATAGACGAATTCGCCAAGCTGGCGGACCGCGCCGGTTTCAAAGCGCAACGCGTATGGACCGACCCAGCCAACCTCTTCAGCGTCCACTACTGCACACGTAGGTAGTGCCGGGGTCGATAATTCGTAGGTTCGATAGC
>JBGTHC010000076.1:0-26901 GCA_041746375.1 Woeseiaceae bacterium | reverse complement strand
GGCTCCGGGTGATCTTGACGCTTTGCTGCATGGTTTTTGTTGCGCAGGCCGATGGGTCATTCGGCCCAGTCTAGCGCGCGTCGGGACAAACCTCACCCGTTCCCGGACCGATTACGGCATAGATCGGGACATCCGTCCCATAGGCGTGGCGAGTGGATTAGCCGACTATTCTCCCCACGATCTATCCACGCAAATTTGCGCCCGCAGGCGCCCGGGAGACCACCATGTTTGACGCCATACCCGCCACCGACACCGAACGCTACGCACGTTGTATCGATATCTCCAAGCGCGTGCGCTGGGACATCGACAAGGACGTAATCCGTAACCGCGACCTGGAGATCGGCCAGAAATTCCTGCCGGATGGCCTGTCACTTGTCAATACTCTCGACTTCCTGAATGTCGACGACCAGCGCTTCCTCAGCCAGGTCCAGGGCCGCACCTACGCAAACATGTTCGGCCTGATCGAACGCTACATCAATGCGAAGATTCTGGACGTCAGCAGGGACTACTGGTTCGGTGACCAGACCGCGCTCGAGGCGCTGGTGCGGTTCAGCGATGAAGAACTGAAGCACCAGGAACTGTTTCGCCGCATCGAACTCCTGGCGGCAAAAGACATGCCGGCAGGCTACGCTGTTACCGCCGATGCGAATGAAGTCGCCAAAGTGGTGCTGAGCAAGAACACCTGGGCGGTACTCGCGCTAACCTGCCACATCGAGATCTTCACGCTGGTGCATTACAAGAAGAGCATCGAACCACAGGCCGACCTCTCGCCGTTGTGGAAAGATGTTTTCCTGTTCCACTGGAAGGAAGAGTCGCAGCACGCCATCATGGATGAACTGGAGTGGCGTCGCGAAGATGCAAAAGTACCGCCGGAGGAGCGCGATCAGGGTGTCACTGACCTGATCGACCTAGTCGTTGCAATCGATGGCATCCTGCAGGGACAGGCCACGGCTGATGCCGATTACTTTATCGACACACGTGATCGTGCTTTCAGCGACGAGCAGCAACAGGCTATTCACGAGAAGGTGCTGCAGGCTTACCGCTGGCAATACATCGTGTCCGGCATCCAGGACGGTCGCTTCCTGGGTATACTGACCAGCATGATCACGGAGGACCAGACCAAGCGCATCACGACGGCACTCGGTCCGTTGATGTAGCCACGATCACGGCTGCCTGCGACGCAACGGAGTCGACCCGCTTTCCTGAACCGTGGGCGAAAAGCGGGTCGTGCGTTAATCGGCAAGTTCAGGCGAGTCGTCGAGACTCCTTGACCAGGTCGTAGGCAGTATTGATCTCGCGCGTCCGCTCTTCGGCAATTTCGCGCATGCTTTCGGGAAGGCCCCGCGCAGCGAGCTTGTCGGGGTGGTTCTGGCTCATCAGGCGCCGATAGGTGCGCTTGATCTCGTCGTCGCTGGCCTCCCGATTCACGCCAAGGGCAGCGTAGGCGCTGTCGATTCGGGCACGGGAGGGTACGCCTGCAGTCGATGGTCCGGAGGAGGTCATGCGCAGCAGTGCCTCAAGTTGCGCCACGTCCTGCTCGGTAAGGCCAAGCCGCCGCGCGACACGAACAAGCATGTCGTGCTCCGTTGCGTGTACCTGGCCGTCGGCGGCAACTGCGATGCACTGCAGCTGGAGAAAGAGCTGTATCAGCGGAGCACGACCACGTGCGATCTGTGCGAAACCGTCGACCGCCGCGTCAACATCGAACTCCGGCGCCTTGCCGCGATTGAATGCTGCTTTCGCGGCTGCGCGCTGTTCGCCTTGCAGATGCAGTCGATCGAAAATGGACTCAACCACTTTGATCTCGTCGCGCGTCACCACGCGATCTGCCTTGCACAGCGCCCCCATGATCGAAAAAGTCGAATCGAGCAACTGCGACTGGACGACCTGCAGCCGGCCGAGCAGGTTCTGGCGCAGCATACGACTTGCAATGTAGCCGAGCGCCGCACCGATCAGGAGGCCCGGGAATTTACCAATCAGCAGGCCGCCAACGGTGCCAATGACGATTAACAGCATGGTGTAAGTCTAACAGTGGAACCCGGATATCGAAGCATTTGTGCGGGTCCGGCACAATGTGCGATGACGAACAGACGATGGCAACCGGATTGCCGAATCTGGGAATCGAACAGGTACCTGGGCGGGACGAAGAAAGGCAGACGTGACTACGACAATTGACCCGCAGCACCATCGATCGGCCGGATCACTTGCGCGGCTACAGCGGCTGGCGTGGCTGATGGACAAATCCATCCGCTTGCCCGGAGGATTCAGAATCGGCGCGGACGGCATTATCGGCCTGGTACCCGTCGTCGGCGACCTCGTCGCGGCAGGCGTGTCCTCGTATATCATCGCGGAAGCTGCGCGCATGAAGGTGCCGAAAAGCGTCCTTGTACGCATGGCGCTGAACGTCCTGGTAGAAGTCATTGTCGGGGCGATACCCTTTGCGGGCGACCTGTTCGATTTCGCATTCAAAGCGAACGTGCGCAACATCCAATTGTTAGAGTCATACCTGCACAGGCCGAGTCCTACACGGTCACACAGCCGCTGGTTAGTCGCGGCCGTTATCCTGCTTCTCGCCCTGGTCGCAGCGGCGGCGGTGACGATCACAATCAAACTCACGCAGTTTCTCTGGACAACGTTCGCTGTTTGACGGAGCGCTTTTCCGGAAAGTGAGCCAGTAAAACGGGCAATACGGTAACGTTGAACAGCAATGCGCCCGAAAGCGCGACTCCGGTCAGTGCGCCAAACAACACGCTGGGTACAAAGTCGGAAAACGCGAGTGAACCGAATCCGACGACGATGATCAGTGTCGTATAGAGCATTGCGAACCCGACGCTGGAATGCGTCATTCTAATTGCGGTGTCCGGGTCCGACTTGCTTGCTTCGATTCGATAGCGATGGATGTAGTGGATCGCATCGTCGACGGCGATGCCCATTGCAACGGCGGCGATGGTGATTGTCATAAGATCGAGCGCAATTCCCAGCCAGCCCATAATGCCGAACACCGTCGCCGTAACCAGGACGTTCGGGACGGTTGCAATCATTGCGATTCGCAGCGAACGAAAAATCAGAAGAAAAGCGATGAATACTGCGACGAAGACTATGCCCAGCGTCACTATCTGCGAGCGGAACAGCCGCTCCAGAATGTCCTGGTAAAGCACGAACAGGTTCGTCATTTTGTAATCGGCATCTTCGCCCAGGACGGCCTCCACATCGCTTCGCAAGGCCTGTAGCAGTTCACCGCGATTCAGGTCCGGCGTCGTGTCCTGAATCCGCAAACTGATTCGCACGTCGCGCGTTTCAGGTGAGAAGTATGAGCCGAGCAGCGATTCGCGCAGGTCCGTGTCCATCAAGCGGTAGGCTGCCGTTATCTCGTATTCCGTCAGTGGCTTGCCATCATTCACTTCTCGCGCAAGTTCCGTGTAATTGACCAGGGACAAGACCTTGCCAACGGCTTCATGTTGCTCGAGCAGTGCCTGTATTTTCTGCATCGTCGTGAACGTTTCCGCCTCCATGAGAAGTTCGGCTGGAGCGGGCGGGGTCGTGTAGACAATGTCGAGCGGCGTCGAGCCACCCAGATGCTGGTCAATGAACGTGAGTTCACGATGTGCATCGGTGGATTCGGCAAAATAGTTTATGAAACTGTTTTCGACGTCGAGCCGCAGGAACCCGGCGACGCACGCTACAAAGAGAATCGACGTGCAGATTCCCACCAGCACAGGGCGTGAAATCGACAGCTCCGCGAAACCGCTCAGCAAGCGACGGACCATGCCGGTCTCATCGACCTCGGTACGCCGATTCAGGATGGTTAACAACGCCGGGAACAGCAGTAGTGTGATGCCCAAGGAAACTGCCATTGCAATCATCATCATCCAGCCAAAGCTGATCACCGGTTGCAGCCCGCTCGCAAGCAGGGATCCGAAGCCGATGGCGGTGGTCAGCGCCGTGTACAGGCTGGGCGGAATCTTGATGCGCATCGTTTCGCGGATAAGTTGCGATTGCTGCCAGTCAGAATTAACGCGCGCATACTCCCGGTACTGGACGATCAGGTGCACAACAAGGGCCAGAGTCAGGATGAGCTGCAACGCGACGAAATTAGCGGAAATAACCGTGGCCTTGAACCCGAGCAGTCCAAACAGTCCGATCGTGCAAACGATGCTCGTCAAACAGCAGGCGAAGGCGACCAGAATCCAGCGAAACTCGCGAAACAGAACCAGCAACAGAATAGCAATCAGGATGGCGATAGCGGCGCCAAAGACGACCAGATCGTTGCGTACGATCTCCACCAGTTGGTACCCCAGTACGTGAACTCCGCCGAGGTAAATATCGGCAGTGTCTTCATACTCTGCAACGATACTCCGAATCGCTTCAACCTCAGCGTTGCGAACATCGGTCAACTCCTTTTGCAGCGGGGCAGCTTCGAGACGTAGTTGTTCGAGTTCGTCTTTCTCTTCGTTGCCCGCGGGATTTTGCAGGGCCGCTGCTTCGAGCGCTGTTATTTTGCTTTGCAGCGCCGCCAGTTCACTGTTTGGACGAAACAGGACTTGCAGTGCCGTAACCGACAGTTCGTCATCGACTAACAGGTCTTCGTAGATCGGGTGATCCCGTAACGCCGATGCAATGGCATCGACCGAAAAGCCGGCGCGCTCGATTGTCAGTGCCGCCGGATCCATATTGCCCATGCTCCCCTCGCCTGCCAGCGTCGGCAGAGGAACGTTGAGTATCGAGCGGACCGACTTGACGCGTTCAAGCTGTTCGATCTCATCGCTGAGCGACCGCAAGTCTTCGAAAGTCTCCGCCGAAAGCAACGGCCGGTCTGTCGGCTGGTATGCGACAAACAGGAACTCTTCGGGCGAGAACTCTTCGGAGACGACCTTGCTCTGAATGTACTTCTCATTGCCATGTGTCAGCAGGGTATCCGCGGAGGCATCGATTTCGAAATGCCGGACTTGCCAGCCGAGCACGCCGGAAATGGCAATTACACTCAGCAGGCTCACCCACGCGCTTGTGACGTTCAGGTTTTTCACGCGCTGCGCCTATCTTCTGTATGCGGCGTCGCGCTGGATGCCCTGCAAGTGCAGGTTGCGCATAAAGATGTAAGGATCCTCGCTCTGCTCGATCAGCTTCTCGTAATCCTCAGCATTCTGCGCGAAATCATGGAAGAAGCCGTAACTCACCACCATGAAAGACTCGGGGTTGTCTAGCACATACGGGATCGGATTCATAAAATAGTCGACCACACGTGCGGTTGCATTTCGCGTGTCCGAGGGACCCAGGAAGGGCAACACGAGGTAGGCGCCGTAACCCGCATTGTAGTGCGCAAGCGTAGCGGCGAAATCCGTTTCGGCCCGCTGCAGCCCGAACCAGGACTCGGCCGGGTCGAAAAGACCCAGCAGACCAATTGTCGTGTTGATGCCGAATCGCGCCAGGCTGCGTCCACTCGCCCTGAATTCACCTTGAAACAGGTTGTTAGCTGCGGAAATCGGTGATTCCACGTTATCGAAGAAGTTGTCGATTCGCTTGTCGACCGGCTCCGGCACAAACTTTGCGTAACCCTTGCCGAGCGGTATTAGTGCGTAACGTCCAACAATGTCATTGAAGCCGAATACAAACCGGTTGAAAGGCATCAGGGGATCGTTGTAATCGTCATAGCTGACGACGTTCGGATCGACACTGATGACATTCGGATCGACGTCGCCCGAATCGCCTTTGATGACATTCGGATCGACGTCGCCCGAAACGCTCTTTGTTGCCGTGTCCTCCGAGTCAGGTACCTGTACCGACTCCGATTGCACCGGATCGGCGGCCTGCGTGGCACATCCGGACAGGAAGAGGGTCGCCAGAACACTGGCAAGTAACCCGGACAGTTTCAACACCCGGCATTCCCGGCCAAATGGTCGCGTTATCGAGATATTCAGTGTCCCGCCCTCCGCCGAAACGTCGGCTGCCAGCTTTAGCCAAGCAAAAGCCGTGCCATGCGCTTTGTACGTCGTTTCGGGCGTGCTGCGATGCAAAACGGCACGACCGATTGCAGGATTTACACGCTGTATGTCAGATACGGCACCGCAAGTCGAAGAATTCCGGATGATTCCCTGGGCGGTACGAAACTTGCTTCCCATGCAGCAACAGTTCTCGAGGCACAGGACGTTGAGGCGAGTTCTCATTACAACAGTCGGAATCGCGGCGGTAGCCGCGGTGGCCTACACGGCAATTCTCGGCTGGTACGACGGCGAGCGAATTCGCGCTGCTATTACGGAGCGGATGCTGGTGCGCTATGGTGTCGACCTGCAAATAAAGAGTTTGCAGCGCAGCTTCGAGCTGCGGCCATTGATACAGATCGAGGGCCTGCGAGTCGCAAACGCCGATAACCTCGAATACGAACTCATTGAAGTGGATTCGGCGTCATTCAGAGTTCATCCCTGGTCTTTCATTATCGGCTCACTGACGTTCGATGACATTGTGATCGACGGCGTACGGATCACTGTACCTGTCAGTGAGGAAGAAGGCGCACTTTACTGGGATCCGCTCGTAAATGCCGTGTCCGAGTGGCTGCATCGATTCGACTGGTCACTGCGTAATTTCGAAGTGCGCAACCTGCAATCCGATACCCGCAATGTCACCAACGATAATGATTTTCTGGTGTCCGCCGGCACCATAAAAGGAGCAATGGCGGATCCCGCTGACCTCGTCCTCGTCGCCTCGGATGTGGAGGCCAACCTCGAAACGACTTTGCCTTTGCGTATTACCGGCACCGCACGAATCGAGCATCTGGAACTGGGCCGCCAGCGCAGCGATCTGCCTGTGACACTCATTGTCGCGGGCAGTATTGGTGACAAGAGCCTGAGTATTCGGGCGCAGGGTGGCAACCTTCTTGACGGCGATCCAATGGCGCGTGTTCCGTTGCACGCTTCGTTTACCGTCGGCGAATCAAACGCACAGCTCGATGGCACCATGAGCCGTGACCAGATGACGCACCTGGATCTGTTTGTCACTTTCAAAAAGCTGGGTGACGACGACCCGGACCTCTATATAGAAATGAATGTCAGCGATCCGGGTACCGACTGGAAGCTGACGAGTATTCTCGCAAGGCGCGCTGATAGTAAGCTGACAGGGGACCTGCTCATTGGAAATCGCGGCGAACGGCGTTTTTTTGATGGTGCCCTCGCGGTGTCGAATGTCGACTATCCCGAAGACGACGACGAATCTGAAGCTGCCGAAAGGAACATATCCGACGTTCTGCCTGAAGGCGACCTGTTCTCTAACCTCCTGGATTTCTCCGAAGAGTTCGATGCCGATTTTCGATTTCGGGCGACGGATACCCGGATTTACGGTGTGTCTTTCGGCCAACTGGACTTTCACACGCTGCTGGACCATGGCTCGCTGTCCAGCACAATTGAAAAGGCAACGATCGGTGACGCCGAATTGTCGGCGACCTTCAACCTGACGCCGGAGGAAGGGCAAACGAACATGGATTTCGAGGCAGCCTTGCAGGATGTATCGCTGTCAGCACTGATTGCTGCCATCGACCAGCTTGACGGCGTTACCGGAAAGTTTGACGGCACCATCAACCTGCGAGCCAGCGGTCACGATGCCGAAACCGTACTTAATTCGACTGCAGGACGAATGGTGTTTTTTCTTGAAGATGGAAAAATGCCGGACGAGCTTGCTACACGCATTGCAGGGGACGTGTTTACCGCTATATTCTCGGACTTCGACAAGGATGACACGACGCCGATTCGATGCGCGATAGTGGAATTTGCCGTTGAGGATGGCGTGGCACGATCGGAGCGCATGATCATGGACACGGGCACTTTCAATCTGTATGGCAATGGAGAGATTCTACTCGGCGAGCAGCATCTCGACATCAAGCTCGTGCCACGCGCAAAAGACTTCAGCCTCGTATCGATGCGACTTCCGTTGCGGTTCAAGGGACCGTTCGACGACATCGAGTTCGATCCGAATGTCAGCAAGGCGGTCACCTCTTTACTGACGCCGATCGAACTCGGGCTGGAGGACGATGCGAGCTGCGAGCCTCCGCGCCTGGTGGCCGTCGATTGATCTCCGTCATTGCCTGGCGGGCGCCATCCGCGCTGCCTTGACGCAGAGAAACGGGAGACAAGATCAATGACAGCACCGACTGAAGATTGGCATACCAAAGATGTTCAACATCGGTGCGAACATGGTCACGCAGCGACTGTCCTTGGGGGCGGCCAGGCAACCAGCGGAGAAAACGCTTCCGGAGGAACGATCTGGACCTGCCCGATGCATCCGGAGGTCAAACGCGAACAACCCGGGGCCTGCCCCATTTGCGGCATGGCGCTGGAACCGATGGCGCCGTCCGCGGACGAAGGCGAAAACGTCGAACTTGTGGATTTGACTCGTCGTTTCTGGATCAGCGCCGGACTTACCTTGCCGCTACTCTGGGCGATGCTCGGCGAACTGTGGCCGGACATCAATCCCATGCGTCTGTTCGGGCATGCGCCCGTGGCGTGGGCGCAGCTGGTTCTTGCAACACCGGTTGTGCTGTGGGGAGGCTGGCCATTTTTTGTGCGTGGGTGGCAGTCCATCGTGAGCCGCAACCTCAACATGTTCACACTTATCGCACTCGGTACTGGCGCCGCCTGGCTTTTCTCCGCGATAGCTACCATTTTGCCTGATGTACTGCCGCCTTCCTTTCGGGACACGTCAGGCGCACCTCCGCTGTATTTTGAGGCCGCTGCGGTCATCGTAACGCTGGTCCTCATGGGGCAGGTGCTTGAACTGCGGGCTCGTGCGAAAACGTCAGGGGCGATTCGCGAACTACTGCGACTGGCGCCGAAGATTGCGCATCGGCTGGATGAATCCGGCAACGAGTCGGACGTGCCGCTGGAAGAGGTAGAGGTTGGCAATCGACTGCGAGTTCGTCCCGGCGAAAACATTCCCGTGGATGGCGTGGTACTCGAGGGCACCAGCCACGTCGATGAATCGATGTTGACCGGCGAGCCCGGACCCGTTCGCAAATACAGGGACATGCCTTTATCCGCCGGTACGACGAACGGCAGCAGCGTCTTGATCATGCGAGCGGAACAAGTAGGTGGCGATACGCTTCTTTCGCAGATTGTCCACTTGGTGGCTCAGGCGCAGCGCTCGCGCGCGCCGGTGCAGCGCCTCGTAGATCGTGTTGCCGCGTGGTTCGTTCCCGCGGTTGTCGCCATCGCGGTGGGCGCAGCTATTGTCTGGGCGCTGGTCGGACCGGCCCCGCAGTCTGCATACGCGCTGGTTGTAGCCGTCTCGGTGCTGATTATTGCCTGTCCGTGTGCGCTTGGTCTCGCAACCCCGATGTCCGTCATGGTCGGTGTGGGGCGCGGGGCGCAGGCCGGCATTCTGATAAAGGATGCCACAGCACTTGAGCGACTCGAAAAAGTCACAACCGTCGTCGTCGACAAGACCGGCACGTTGACTGAGGGAAAGCCGAGCTTGCAACGTGTTATCAGTGCGAATGGTATCGAGGAAGACGAGTTGTTGCGCCTCGCGGCTGCGGTGGAGTCATCGAGTGAGCATCCCCTGGCACGGGCCATTGTCGACGCTGCCAGCTCGCGCGACCTCGATGTGCCCGAGGTGCGCGATTTCGATTCCGACCCGGGTCTCGGGGTTTGGGGGTCTGTTGAACAACGCACGATCCTGATCGGCAATCGGCTGCTGATGCAGAAACACGACGTAGTAGTCGACGACCTCACGAAACGCGCAGACGCTGAACGCGCGGAAGGCGCAACAGCAATTTACGTCGCTGTCGATAATTCGCCCGCAGGCTTGCTTGTAATTGCGGACGCTATAAAGGAGTCGGCTCCTGATGCTATCGATGCGCTGCGAAAGGGCGGAGTGCGGCTAATCATGCTAACCGGCGATAACATTCGCACAGCAGAGGCCGTGGGCAGGAAACTGGGCGTCGACGAAGTGGTCGCAGATGTATTGCCGCAGGACAAGGCAGCAATTGTCAAGCGCTTGCAGGATGAAGGGCACGTGGTAGCAATGGCCGGCGATGGAGTCAACGATGCGCCGGCTCTCGCGCAGGCGGACGTCGGAATCGCCATGGGAACCGGCACTGACGTCGCCATGGAATCGGCCGGCGTAACACTCGTCAAAGGCGACCTGCGCGGTATTGCTCGCGCGCTTCGCCTGTCGCGGCGTACGATGACGAACATTCGCCAGAATCTCGTTTTCGCGTTCGGCTACAACGCACTCGGTGTGCCGATCGCCGCAGGCGTGTTGTATCCATACTTCGGTCTGCTGCTGTCGCCGGTTATCGCGAGTCTCGCGATGAGCCTGTCGTCCGTTTCGGTAATCAGCAATTCCCTGCGATTGCGTGCGATGAAGTTATAAGTTGTCCCCGGCAGGATGAATATCTACCGATAGGATTGGAAAACGCCGGGGCTGCCGTCCAGCGCGATCAGCAACACGTCGTACGGGTCCTGAATGTTGCCGTAAGCAGGCCCGTCCATTCCGGGCGAACCGCGCGGCATCGCCGGAACGGTAACGCCGATTGCGTCCGGCCGTTCTTCCAGCAACCGTCGAATCTCCCGGACCGGAACGTGCCCTTCGATGGCGTAGCCGTCGATCTCCGCCGTGTGGCAGGAGCCAAAACGGACCGGCATGCCGAGGCGGGAACGCGCCTCGCTGTTGCCCTCATTGTGACTCGTGACTTCAAAGCCGTTGGCCTCGAGATAGCGGACCCAGTCCTTGCAGCAGCCGCAGGATGGACCGGTCCAGACTTCGATTGCTGTCATATCGGTCGCCTGCAAACGCGCGCCGAACGGCAGGGTGATTGCGCCGGCGACAACCGCCGTAAGAAATGCACGGCGTTGCAGATCCGGCGTCGGTTCTGCGAAAGTAGAGGAAGGGTCCTTATGCGACAATTTCATCTCGATATCCACCAAAAATGCCTTTTTTGAGCAATATACTGCTCAATATACGCCTTACACTTGATATTCGTATTTTGCGTCATATAATGGTCAAAAGTCGACTTTCCAATGTTTTTTGAGCACTATATGGCGCAAAAACTAAATTACGAACTTGCCGTTAGCGAGGCGATTGAAGCAGACCTCGGCCGACGACTCGAGGATATTCGTCTGGCCAGGAATATCAACCAGACGCAGCTCGCCGAGGAGGCCGGGGTGTCCCGACGCACCATCACCCGACTGGAAAACGGTGCCGGGATATCCCTCGACACGTTCATCCGGGTCATGCTGGCACTGGGGTTGGCAGAGCGCCTCGAAGCACTATTGCCGGACCCCGGCGTCAGGCCTATCGATCGCGTCCGCCTCAAAGGCCGGGAACGGAAACGCGCACGGCCCAAAGCGAATGACGATGCGGCCGACTGGCAGTGGGCGGACGATTCCGACCCGCCATGACGGACGCGAGCGTTAATCTCTGGGGTCGCCAGATCGGTGCGATAAGCTGGCTCGACGATCGCGAAATTGGCGTTTTCCAGTATTCCCCTGAATTTGTCGACAGCAACATTCAGGTCGCGCCGCTGATGATGCCGCTCCGAATTACGCCGTACGAATTTCCTGCGTTGTCGCGGGAAACGTTTCGCGGTTTGCCCGGCATGCCTGCGGATTCCCTGCCGGACAAGTTCGGCAACGCGCTGATCGATGCCTGGCTCGCCAGCCAGGGGCGCCTCGCCGAGAGCTTCAACCCGGTCGAGCGGCTTTGCTACATCGGCACGCGCGGCATGGGCGCCCTGGAATTCCAGCCGGCTATTCACGGTGCCCCTGCCAATCGTAAGAAGATCGAAATAGCGGCCCTGGTGCAGCTTGCCAACCGTGTCCTCGATGAACGGATCAGCCTGACGGGAAAATTCTCCGGTGCCGATGACGCGCAGGTCATAGAAGACATCATTCGAGTCGGCACGTCTGCGGGAGGAGCTCGTGCCAAGGCAATCCTCGCCTGGAATGAAACGACGGGCGAGTTTCGCTCCGGGCAGGTCCCGACAATCAACGGGTTCAGCCAATGGCTGATGAAATTTGACGGCGTTGCCGGAAACAAGGACAAGGAGGTGGCCGATCCGCTGGGATACGGATTGACCGAGTACGCCTATTACCGAATGGCCGTTACGGCGGGCATCGAAATGACCGAATGCCGCCTTCATCGTGAAGGGGGGCGGGCACATTTCATGACGCGGCGATTCGATCGCACGGACAGCGGCGAAAAACTACATATGCAGTCGCTTTGCGCCATGCTCCACTACGATTTCAATCAACCGGACGCCTATTCCTACGAGCAGGGGCTGCAAGCTATTCGACGCCTGGGTTTGCCGATGCGCGACATCGAGCAGCAGTTTCGACGCGCGGTCTTCAATGTCATCGCACGCAATCACGATGACCACGTCAAGAACATTGCGTACCTGATGGACAAGAAAGGTGAGTGGCGATTGTCGCCTGCCTTTGACGTTGCCTATTCCTACAATCCGTCCGGCGCCTGGACGAGTCGTCACCAGATGAGCATCAATGGCAAGCGCGACGGATTCGACCTCGAAGACCTGCTCGCGCTCGGTCGTCTGGCTGGCCTTAAACGGCCACGCGCCCTGGCAGTGATTGAAGAGGTAGATGCTTCGGTCGGTGACTGGCAATCGTTCGCGAATGAAGCGGGCGTCGACGCAAATGTCACGCAACGAATTGGCAATGCGCATCGCCGCCTTCAGTCCTTGCGTGCCTGATATCGCGCCTTTTCAAACTGCCAATCTGAAAGGTGTATATTGCGGCTATTGGCAGCGCCGCTGCACACAAGTCACGGGGAGATGCGCATGGCAGTCGACATCAGGGTAAATGGAAAAGAGCGTTCACTGGATGTAGCCGGCGACAAGCCGCTGCTGTGGGTGCTTCGCGAGGACCTGGGACTGACCGGGACCAAGTTCGGCTGCGGTGTTGCCCAGTGCGGCGCGTGCACCGTGCATCTCGACGGTCAGGCGACTCGTGCCTGCGTATTGCCGGTCTCGGCTGTCGGTACCCGCGAAGTCACCACCGTAGAAGGTGTCGAAGGGCCCGCTGCCATGGCAGTACGCTCCGCATGGCGTGAACTCGATGTTGTGCAATGCGGCTATTGCCAGTCCGGACAGATGATGTCGGCCACGACACTGCTCGCCACCAATGCGTCGCCGACCGACGAGGACATCGATCAGGCGATGCGCGGCAATCTGTGTCGTTGCGGAACCTACGTGCGCATTCGCGCCGCCATTCACCGCGCGTCTGAGACCTTAAGGAGCTGACATGCTGGGTAAAATTGCACATCTCCGCGCCCGGTCACCGTTGAAGATCAATCGCCGCAATTTTCTGCAGGTCGTCGGGCTGTCCAGTGCCGGCTTCATGATCGGTTGCAGGCCCGCCGACAACGGGTTCGGCGAACAAGTGTCCGGCAGCGTCGAGTCTGGAAGCACAGAATTGGGACCTTTCATTCGTATCGGCACGGACAACACCGTTACAGTCATCATCAAACATCTGGACAAGGGGCAGGGCGTGACAACCGGGTTACCAACTATTGTCGCCGAAGAACTGGACGCCGACTGGGCGCAAATGCGGGCCGAGTTCGCGCCTGCCGACGCGTCACGCTACAACAACCTTTTCTTTGGCCCCTTTCAGGGCACCGGCGGTTCGACATCAATCGCGAATTCCTGGATGCAGTTGCGCCAGGCTGCGGCAGGCGCGCGCGCCATGCTGGTTGGCGCAGCGGCAGCGGTCTGGGATGTGCCTGTCGAAGAGATTACCGTGCAACGCGGCAAACTTCGTCATGCCGGTCTGCAGCAGGAAGCGACCTTCGGTGACATGGCGCTGCGAGCAGCAGACGTAATGCCGCCGGATGAGCCTGTGCTCAAGGATCCGGCCGACTTCTCCCTCATCGGCACACGCCTTCCGCGACTGGATTCCGCCGGCAAGACCGACGGCAGCACGGAATTCACGATCGACGTCAAGCGACCCGGCATGCTCATGGCGGTTGTCCAGCATCCGCCGAAGTTCGGTGCAACGGTCAAATCCTTCGACTCGGAGGCGGCCCTCGCAGTGCCCGGCGTTACGGATGTCGTCGAGATCGCGCGCGGTGTCGCCGTTGTCGCTGACAGCTACTGGTCGGCGCAAAAAGGACGACAGGCATTGACAGTTGAGTGGGACTTCAACGATGCCGAGCTGCGCAGCAGTGATGAGTTGTTTACTGACTACCAAGCAGCCGCTGCGGGCAAGGGCGTGCCGGCCCGCAATGACGGCGATGCCGGCACGGTGCTGACCGATGCCGCAAGCATCATCCGCCGTGAATTCCGCTTCCCGTTCCTTGCGCATGCCGCCATGGAGCCGATGGACTGCGTCGTCGAGGTAAGCGCGACCGGGTGTGAAATCTGGACCGGCTCGCAGTTGCCGACCGCCGATCAGCAAATCGCGGCCGGGGTCCTTGGTCTGCTGCCGGAACAGGTGACCATCCATACATTATTTGCCGGCGGCAGTTTTGGCCGTCGTGCGGTGCCGGACAGCGACTTCGTGGCCGACGCCGTCATGGTGGCAAAAGCGATCGATGGGCGTGCGCCGATCAAGCTGCACTGGTCGCGCGAAGACGATATGCGTGCCGGTCGCTACCGCCCGATGAGCTATCACGTGCTGGAAGGCGCACTCGACGCGTCCGGCAATATCCAGGCGTGGCGCCACCGGGTGGCGATCCAGTCGTTCATGCGGGGCACATTCTTCGAAGGGATGATTGAGGATGGCGTGGATGGTTCCGCGGTGGAAGGCGCGCGTGGCCTGCCGTATGCAATACCCAACGTGCGTGTCGACTGGCATGAGGTAGACAACGGTGTGCCGACGCTGTGGTGGCGTTCGGTCGGCCATACGCAAAACGGCTACGCGACTGAAGTATTTCTCGACGAACTCGCACACGCTGCCGGCCGTGATCCGCTGGAAATTCGCCGAGAGTTGCTCAAGGAGCATCCGCGACATCTCGCCGTTCTCGAACTCGCGGCAGCCAGGGCCGGATGGGGTGAGTCACCGGGTCCGGGTCGCGGTCGTGGCATCGCGGTGCACGAGTCCTTTGGTTCCTTCGTGGCAGAGGTGGTCGAGGTGTCGGTCGAGGGCGGTTCGTTCACCGTCGACAAAGTGGTGTGCGCCGTGGATTGCGGCATCGCCGTGAATCCCGATGTCATCAAGGCACAGATGGAAGGCGGTATTGCCTACGCCTTGTCCGCTGCCTTGCGCGAAGAGGTCACGCTGGCCGAAGGCGAAGTGCAAGAGGGCAATTTCGATCGCTATCGAATTCTGCGCATCGACGAGATGCCGGCGGTGGAAGTGCATATCGTGTCATCGACCGAAGCGCCGACCGGTGTCGGCGAACCTGGGGTGCCGCCGCTGGCGCCGGCGCTGGCCAATGCCCTTTTTGCGGCAACGGGAAAACGCATCGATCGGTTGCCTATCGGTAACCAGCTCGATACTTGAAGCGCTTGGTACATGCTGCCACGGCTCAGGTGTCTATGCCTTCGCCTGATATGGCGCGGCGCAGTGCGGCCCGGGCCAGCAGCCGCGTCGAATCCAGCGTGGGTAACGGCGAATTGCTGTCGCTCATGATCAACGGAATTTCGGTGCAACCCAGCACGACGGCATCGCAGCGCTCGCCTTGCATTCGCCCGATCACTTGCTGGAAACAGGCGATGCTTTCCGGCTTGAATACACCGTAGACGAACTCGTCCATGATGATGCGATTGATTTCTTCACGCTCGTTGTCCGTCGGTCGCAGGTACTTCAAGCCCACTGCACCGAGCTTCTCCGGATATACCTCGCTCTCAACAAGCCACTTCGTCCCGGTCAGCCCGACTTTGCGGTAGCCACGTTGCTTTGCCTCGGTGGCGACTACCTCGGCGATGTGCAGCCAGGGTTGAGGCGACCGGGCTTCGATGAGCGGCAGAGCCTGGTGGATGGTGTTGTCCGGACAGATCAGGAAATCGGCACCGATGCCGGCGAGCTTGTTCGCGGACGAAAGCATCAGTTCCCCGACGCCATTCCAGTCGTCGCGGTAAATGCAGTTCATGGTATCTGCCAGTGAGGGCGTATGTATCGACACCTCCGGATGCGCATGCGGACCGAGAAGTGCTGCACCTTCTGTACAGATTGTCCGATAGCAAAGTGCTGCGCCCTCCGCGGAACAGGCGACGATACCGATGTGCAGGGGCATGTGTGGCCTTCAGTAGGGCGTTACGCCATATCGAACAAGAGTATCTCGGCCTCGGCCGAGGCGCGAACGGTAATGTCGACTTCCTTAACGATGGCTGCGCCATCGCCGGTATCCAGCCTCTTGCCATTCACAACGACCGATCCTCGAGCCACCTGGATCCAGGCACGGCGCCCGGGTGCAAGCGCGCGGGAAACAACGTCGCCGTCTGACAGCAGCGCAGAATAAAGGTCGCAATCCTGGTGGATAATGACTGAGCCGTTGCGACCGTTACGCGACCCGATCAGGCGCAGGTTACCTCTCCGTTCTTCCGCGGAAAAGTTTTTCTGCTCATAGCCGGGCGCACTACCCTGCTGTTCCGGCACAATCCAGACTTGCAGAAAGTGCACGAGATCTGCAATCGAATCATTGAACTCGCTGTGCTGCACGCCAGTACCGGCCGACATGCGTTGTACGTCGCCGGGTCGGATCACGGAGCCGTTGCCCATGCTGTCTTTATGGGCGAGTGCACCCTCCAGCACATAGGAAATGATCTCCATGTCGCGGTGGCCATGGGTGTCAAAGCCCCGGCCCGGTTGCACCCGGTCCTCATTGATAACGCGCAACGGACCCAACCCCATGTGTTCCGGGTCGTGATAATCGGCAAAAGAAAAGGTGTGATAACTCTTGAGCCAGCCGTGATCGGCATGGCCTCGTTCAGCGGATCGTCGGATCTGAATCATAAGTAGTGCTCCGTCAGGATCCAGTCACGGGTGGGGGCAGGACCCCGAAATTCAAGCCGGGCTACCAAATATTCAACCAGATGGTTGACAATGGTTCAACGCCCACCTATATTTAACCACATGGTTGAATATTCATCTGCACAGCTTGACGCAGTATTCCATGCGCTGGCCGACCCGACGCGGCGGGCCATGTTGCAAAGGCTGGCGGGCGGAGAGCAAAGCGTCGGTGCACTCGCGGCACCTTTCGCCATTTCGCTGGCCGCCGCTTCGAAACACATCAAGGTGCTGGAACGCGTGGGGCTGGTGCAACGATCAATTCAGGGTCGCAAGCATTTCTGTCGCCTGGAGGCGCGGCCCATGCATGGCGGCCTCGAATGGATACGTCACTACGAGCAGTTCTGGAACCGGCGGCTCGACACGCTCGACCAAGCTCTGCGCGCAGAGGAACGCACCGCCGGTAAGTCACCCAATTCGTCCAAACCACGGAGTAAAAAATGAACCAGCAAGCAAGAGTCGATCACAAAGAATCGCCAGCAGACGCCTATGGAGTGCTATCCGAGGCCGATACGCTTCGTATCGAACGACTGCTTCCGGGCCCGATCGAGCGGGTATGGAGCTACCTGACGGAATCTGACAAGCGCGCGCGCTGGCTTGCGGCCGGTGACATGGACCTGCGAGTCGGCGGAAGAGTCGAGCATGTTTTCCGCAATTGGGAATTGACGGAAAACGACGATCCGCCACCCACCAAGTACGCCGAGCATGCCGGTGAGTCACGCATGCATGGACGCATCACGTCCTGCGAGCCTCCGCACAGCCTCGCCTACACCTGGAGCGAGTCGGCGGGCGAGTGCTCGGAAGTCTCATTCGAACTCACCGAGCAAGGAACCGATGTAAAGCTGGTATTGACTCACAGACGTCTCATAAACCGGGACGAACTGTTGGGCGTGTCTGCCGGCTGGCACACGCATCTCGATATCCTGTCCAACCGTCTGAGCGGTCGCGAACCTCCGGGATTCTGGCGCACTCACACGCGCCTGGAGGAGGAATACGCCAGGCGGATTCGCTGACCTGCGACGCAGGCGGGTACCACGGGTCATGGCAGGGGCGGACCGAGAGGTCCGACCCTGCAACGACCTTCACGCCAATATGGAGTCCTTATTCAACGGCGCTTACACTATAAAGCCGGCGTCCGCGAAGGGGCATACAAACATGAAAACCAGACTTTCAGTACTCGCTGCGGTTGTTTCATTGGCAGCCTGCACCGATGCGCCACAGGACTCTTCCGACGCCGAAACCGCGGCGGGTCTTGCGCCGGGCGAGTACCAGTGGACGACGCCGGACGGCGAGCGAATGCCCTACGTGGTGATCGGAAAAGGAGACGTCACCATCATGCTGGTTCACTGCTGGATGTGCAATCGTACTTTCTGGTCGGACCAGGTACCGGTACTGAGCCAGGAATACCGCACCATCGCGGTCGACTTGCCCGGACACGGCGAAGCAACGTCCGGCCGCGACGTCTGGAGCGTCGCAGAGTTCGGTGATGACATTGCAGGACTCATCGAATCCCTTGATCTCAAAGACGTCGTCCTCCTCGGCCACTCGATGGGTGGACCGGTATCGCTACGTGCTGCAGCCCTTGTCGGTGAGCGCGCGCGCGGCATCGTTGCAGTAGATACCCTGCATGATGCGGAATTCGATTTCTCCGGGGAGGAGGTCGAAAACTTTATGGCTGCGTTCGAATCCGATTTCGTCGGCACCTGCAGCAATTTTGTGCAAGCCATGTTCATCGAGGAAGGTGTTGACGACATCATGAACAGGGTTCGGGACACGAGTTGCAATGCTTATCGTGCCGACGTCGGCACGGCGCTGATTAGAGATTTCGTTGATATTGACCTGTCGCAATGGCTTGCGGAAGCTGGCGTGCCAATCAGGGCGATAAACGCCGCAACGCCAAACACGACCCGGGTTGAGTCGAACCGCAAATATGCCGACTTCGAGGTGGTGTTGATGGACGACGTCGGACACTATCTGCAGATGACGCGTCCCGCCGAGTTCAATCCGCTGTTGCTCAATGCGATTGAGGACATTCTTCAGAGCAGCAATAGCGATTAGTTTGCGGTCGAGGCCTGAGGTTCCACGCAAAATCACCGCCGTGTAAAACTAATGGTGCTATGGTTGGGACTGCAGGTTTTCCTTCAGTTCGGCGACTTCAGCTTCCAGTTTTTCTATCCGTTGTGCGAGCTCGGCGAGGTTCGTCCGCTCGCCTGATGGGGCCGGTGCTGCATTGCTGGCGTATTCCGCGAGGTCGACCGGACCACTGAAAAGATGCGCGAATTCGGCGTCCTTGCGTCCGGGAGTGCGCGGCAACTGGACTACGATCGGGCCGCGCTCGCGTTCGATCAGCCCGGTTAATGAGGCCAAAACGGCGGCGTTGTCGGCGAACGAGTGGAGGCGTCCGCTGTTCGCGCGCAGCTCACCTGGCGTCTGCGGACCACGCAGCAACAGCAGGCAAACAACAGCAAACTGAGCCTCATCGAACTGATAGTCGCTATAGCGGGAATTGCAGAATCGCTGGCTGTATTTTTCGACACCTCTCTTGAAATTCTCTTCAACGCGCAACAGGTGTTTGGCTTCCAGGTCGCGCGCTGTACGTTGCACAACTCCCTGCTGGAGTGACATTACGGGAATACGACTGGACTTCTGGTTGCAAGCGTTGGTCAGCGCGTTGAGAGTTAGCGGATACTGATCCGGTGTGACGACGGATTTCTCCATCAGGCAACCGATGACGCGAATTTCATTTGCAGTCAGGCGCGGCGGCGCCGGCGACTCATTCGTGCTTTCAGTATTCAACGGGGGACTCTCGAAACCTCAGTAGAAAAGGTCGATTGAGTATAGGGCGACGCCGGTTACGCTGCACGGCTTTCTGCAGTTCGTGGGCAGCAGTTACCCTTGTTCGCAAATGGGCCGGAACGAACGCACTTGTCCGGCAAAGAAAAGGCCGACAGCGCAACACGCTGCCGGCCCGGAAGGTAACGCGTTGTCAGTATTTCGCTTTACTCAGCGTCTTCTTCAGGTTCGTTTTCAACCATCAACCGGTTGTCAATGGAGTCTGCACCCGATGTGTTTTCCGCAATGCGAGCGATAAGCTCTTTTTCCTCATCGGAGTCGACCGTACCGGACAAGGTCACGTTGCCATTATCTGAATCGACATCGACTTCCATGCCGCTGGTGCTGGAGTTGGCCAGGAGCTGACTCTTGATCTTGGCGGTAAGAGTTGCGTTACCGACTGTCTCCCTGAAGCCCGAGCGTTCGCGTGACGCATCGTCATCGTGCGCGACTCGTGCCTGGGCTTTATCGACGACCAGGTCGTTCTTAACATCGGACACACCGTCAATCGATTGCGCGATTTCTCCTGCGAGTTCACGATCAATATCGGATTCCACCGCACCCGTGAGGTGAACAATTCCATTGTTGACGTCCGTGTCTATATCGAACGGGCTCAGATGCTCATTGAACAGGTAAGCTGATTCCAGTTTGCCATCCAGCCATGCGTCCTTGATGGCGCCTTGAGCCTGCTCGCCGCGCTGCTCCATCGTCGGTTGCGTCTGGTCAACTGTTTGCGCCAGCGTCAGAGGAACAGTGGCAGTTACGCCAAGGATACTTGCGGCTATTGCCGCCGGAAGGATTCGTTTTCTGTTCATTGCAATCTCCTGTTTACAAGTGTCTTTAGAACGCAATACGGCTCACACTCAAACGAGTGGAGCCAATCGCATTTCTAAGAAGTTTCTTGCAACAAGCGTGCCAGCCTGCAGCCGGCGTAAACAGTTACGTTGTTGGTACCTGAACGCTGCATTGAAAGGCAGGAATTACGGCAACCTGTAAAAGTTTCAACTCGGTTGGGGTGGCACAGTCGCATAATGGCCATACACGATGGCCAGGGTAGCGCTCCCGAAAGCCTGGAACGCGCTCAGGGAATGGCGCTGGTCTATCACGCGCTTGGCCGAACTGACGATGCTGACGCCGCAATGCAGGAACTGGCTTCGCTATCGGTCTCGGGAGTGTCTGCCGCCCGGCGCCTTGCGGAAGTGTACGCGTTTCGCGGTAATACGGAGGAATCGTTCGAATGGCTTTCGCTGGCGCGCGACCGGGCCCGTGTCGAGGGTTCGGACAGGCAGGAACGTAATCTGGTGTTCGAACTGCGATTGTCGCCTTTCCTCCTGCCAATGCATGACGATCCGCGCTGGCGGACGATCGTGCCGCCCGCACACTGAATGCTACGACGTGAGCAACTTCTTGCTTCCTACGGGAGACACCACGAATGCTTGAATTGTATTTCGAGGATCTGGAAATCGGCCAGGTTTTTGGCGGATCGAAAGCGGATACGCGTTACGGTCGATGACATCGTTCGCTTTGCCGCCGAATTCGATCCGCAGCCGTTTCATCTCGACGATGCAGACGCGAAGAATTCTATCTTCGGCGGGCTGGCCACGAGTGGCTGGCACACTGCGGCAATCACAATGCGACTGCACGTCGCCGGTGAGTGCCGGATTGCCGGCGGACTGATCGGTCTGGGTTTCGAGGAACTCAAATGGCCACGACCGGTTCGGCCGGGTGACGAGCTTCGCGCGCAGGGTGAGGTGCTGGAGAAGCGGGAGTCGCAATCCCGGCTGGAGCAGGGTCTTGTGAAAATGCGTTACTCGACGTTCAATCAGCGCGACGAGCCGGTACAGGTGTCGACAGGGATGCTGATTGTACCCAAGCGTCGCAGCTGATCGCCCGTAATACGGGCTCCAACAGGGTAAGTGTCGAGCCGTTGCGGCTGATCGCCCGTGATACGGGCTCTTGCATGGGTCGATCTACGCGCTGTAGGTGCCAGCCCTGCGGGCGAATGCGGCACCACGATCAAAAACTTTTCCCATTCGCGCGCAGGGCGCGCTCCTACGGCTTGTCGGCTGCAACCTGTAAGCCCGTATCACGGGCGATCAAGGCCTTCCTCAGAAAGTTCACGCCAGATATCTTCTACCCACTGTCGAATGATGCCGGCTTCCTGCCAGCGATCGGACAATTCCTCGCCGTTCGCATCGGTGATGGCATACCCTGGCGGACCCAACTCGCAAAGAAAGACCAAGGTTGCATCGTCGCCCATGCGTTTGCGCCAGCGACGCATGCCGTCGGTCCACCACGCACGAAACAAGTCCACCCATTGCCGGTACTGCGGAAACTGTATCTGAATCTGTATCTGTTCGCGACTCGCGATCCTGCCCTGGAAACAATCAGAGCGATCGAGAACCTTTTCAAAGTAAGAGCGGTCTTCCGGACGCAAGGGCAGCCGCAGCTCACGATCAACCACGAAATGTGAAAGGTCTGCACATAACCGCATGTCAGGTACAGCATCCATGAGCTGCAATGTGTAGTAGAGGTCGTTCAGCAATCCGTCGCGATGTGTCTCGAACAGGACCGGCATGTTGAAATCGGCAGCATCAGCTGTCCAGCGACGCACCACGGGCACCGCGTCGGCGACGTCGATGGGCATCACGCCACCGATAATATTCACCAGCACTGCCTCCATTTCCTCGGCAAGATCCAGCAACGGGCGAAGTTCGTCGAGTTCGTGCGGAAAAACATTCATCATGCACTTCAGGTTGTAGCGATCGAAGTACGACTTGAGTCGTGCTGTATCAGCGATTTCAGTAAGTGCCGGGTCCACGCACAGACCGGCGTAGCCCGCCTCGGCGACCATGGCGAAAATTTCGTCCTTGCTGCGCTCCGGATTGCGAGGATGACGCAGTTCCATCGCCCACAGCGACTGAAAGACATCCAGCTTCTGCACGACTCGTGCGTCCGTCGTCGCGGAAATCAGAAAGAGGTCAGAAACGAAGCGGCATTTCCGCCGTCTACTTCTGCCCGTTGCGCGGCACGCAGAAAATCCTTGCCGGTCGGGGTGCGTGCATCCACTGCGTCATCATCCCACTTTATTATGCGACGCACGCGCCCGTTGTGAAAAATGGCCAACTGCTTCGATAACGGCACAACGGCATCAGGGTCATCGCCGAACATCTGACGATGTACCGCCGGCAACCTGTACCACGGCGTTGCAGGACGCGCATGGTGCGCATTGTGATAGCCGAAGTTGAGCGTCAACCAGTTCGCCTGGCTATAACGTAACGACAAGGGAACGCTGAAGGTATGTTCCTGTTCCCATTTCGTGTCGCCCTTGTGTGGCGAGCGTTCGTCGGTATAGAGGTTGAGCCGGTAGGCATAATCGTGCTGCAAGCTGTCCATGAATCGCAGCACCTGGATCATCACGATATAGGCGACACAATAGAGCAAGGCAGCTTTCGCGTTGACGATAATGAGCAACAGAAAAAGGCCGCCGCGAATGAGGATGACCGTGACGTTGCGAGTGCGCTGATCACGCCGGGCCGGAACAATAAACGATGTGAAAACCATGATCGTATGCATGATCAGGTCGTGCATCGGGATATAGAACCACTCCAGAACACGTGTGGCCTGCAGTATCAGCGGATGGTCGCGGAAAAACTTCTCGTAGTCGAACCACACGACATCGTCGTTATCGACATGATGACGCAGGTGCTTGTAGCGAATATCCTCGAAGGTGCCATAGGACGCACCACAGATCCACGTCAACACGCGTCCCAAATACTGATTGTGCAGCTGTTTGCGGAACACGGTGTTGTGACCGCATTCATGGACCATATAGGCGGCGATGATCATGGCATGCGCTAAAAGCAACGTGGCGCCTGCATTAACCCAGGGGTTCGCGCGCAATAGTCCGGCGATGCCAAGGCCGTAGGTCAGCACGCTGTAAACAACGGCACCACCGTGCCAGGCAAGACCTGCGGGTTCCCTGAATAGGTTAGTAAGAGCTGTCACAATTTGGTTTTTACAAGGCCCGTCTGCGCGCACACTACCGGAAGTGTCGGGACTTTTCAGCCGGCGATATCACAATGCGGATCAACCGGCCGATGCTGCCGAGAGTTTCTGCAGGTAGGCGGCAAACGCCGGGTCCTCGCCACGCAGCAGCTCCGGCATCGCCTCGCGAAAATCATCCCGTTCACACCATTCCTGCATGAAGTCTTCCCAGGACCGCCAGCGGCGAGCCTGCTTGCCGGACAAGTGATCTTCGTACAACAGCAAATATGCGCGTTCGAACAAGGCGACCAGCAGGCCGAAAATGGCATGCATGCGTTCCAGCTGCTCCGCAGTCAGGTCTTTTGTATGTGACCGGGAAAGCAGCCGGAGGTCGGCATTCTCAAGAGCCAGCTTGAGGAAATCATGGTAACTGCCGGACAGGAGTTCATAGACTTCTTCCTCTTCGTTGGCGCGTTCCTGCCGCTTCTCGTACAGGAAGACCCCGATAGCGAGCGGCAAGCCGATCACCGTGACGATATAGCTCAGCAGTTCCCAGGTCTCCACAGACATCGCCGCATTATGCCAGCTTCCCGGCACCGGCCTTAGTAAGTCCATGATCGGGCGATGTTTTTGCAGTTCATATTCTGGAGCCCGCGGCGCATTCAGCTCAGCCGGATTGCAAACACCTTATGCTTTAATAAGTTACGATGGTCCGACCTCATTCAGAGCAGCATATGAACAAGGCTTTCACCAAAGACGATTCCTCCAATGACCTGGTAGTAGTGCCGGAACGGGCTCCGTTGCCGCCCGGAGTGCCTAACTACGTTACTGGGCGAGGCATGCGTTTACTCGAGGAAGAGCGCGAGCAACTTGTTGCGCAGCGCAGCCAACTGAACGCCGCGGAAATGGATGAGGGTACCGACACCGAGGAGCACCGGAAGCAACTCGGCGTGGTAAACAAGCGCTTGCGGGACTTGACGGAGCGGATTGCGACGGCGCGCCTGGTAACAACGCCGGAAGGTCAGGAGCAGATAGTCCGATTCGGCGCGACGATAACGTACAGGTCAATACTTGAAGACGTTGTTAGCGAGGTTCGGCGGATCAAGCTGGTTGGCGTCGACGAGGCGGGCGAAAACGCCAGCCTTGTTGCCTTCTGCGCGCCGATCGCCAAGGCGTTATTGGGGCAGCGGCCCGGCGACAAGGTCAGCCGTCCCACCCAAACCGGGGACGAGGTACTGGAGATCCTGGACGTCGGGTACGAAACCGCGAAGTAACCCCCTCCGCAACAACCCTGCCGCAATTCGACACCTGCAATCGAGTGACACGAATGGCATTGCAGGTATACAAACGCCTACTGCCCTCGCACAACATTGCCGTCGGGAAGGCTGAATCCAGCTTGCGACATGCAATCGCCACACGCGGTTGTGCCGATGAGGCTCGGCACGAGATGGAAAAGGCTCTGTTATATCGGAACACGGGGCACCTCGCTGTTGTTCGGTTGCGTTGTTCTATTAGTCTGAAAGTCCCCGATGGATATCAGGCGTGGGCCGTAAATGGCCGCTGCACTCGGCCGCGCGATGTTGACGAGCCGGGCTTCAATAGCCCGATGGCGCTTCGATCTTGCCTTTGAACACGTGATAGGACCACGCCGTGTAAAAAAGGACCGCCGGCAGTGTGACGATCACGCCGATCAGCAGGAATTGCTGGCTGGACTCACTGGCCGCAGCCTCCCAGTAAGGCACGGCCGGCGGGATGATATTGGGCCACAGGCTGATACCCAGTCCAGCGTATCCGAGCGCAAACAGGGCCATGGTGAGAAGGAAGGGTGCGGCGTCATTGCCGGCACGCGTGGTGCGCCAGTGAAAGTAGCCGCAAAGCGCTGTCAGCAACGGAACCGGTGACAGTACATAGAAGTTCGGCAACGAGAACCAGCGTTCCGCGATGTCGTTATCAAGAAATGGTACCGAGATACTGATTGCGGCGATGGCGGCCAATACTCCGAATAGCAAGCGGATCGACAAGCGGCGAGCCCAAGCTTGCAAATCGCCAGTTGCCTTGAGAATCATCCAGGTACTGCCGAGTAGCGCGTACCCGACCAGCAATGCGAGCCCTGTCATTACGCCGAACGGAGTCAGCCAGTCGAAGAGGCCGCCGGAATAGGTTGTGCCTTCGATGTCGAACCCCTGCACAAAAGTGCCGAGAATCGTGCCCTGTGCAAAGGTGGCGATGACCGACCCGTACTGGAATGCACGGTCCCAGATCTTGCGGTGCCGGCGATCCTTGAAGCGGAATTCGAAGGCGATGCCACGGAAAATGAGGCCGAGCAACATGACGGTGAACGGCAAATAGAGTGCCGGCAGCACCACGGCGTATGCCAGTGGAAATGCAGCGAACAGACCGCCGGCGCCGAGGACCAGCCAGGTTTCGTTGCCGTCCCAGATCGGCGCCACCGAGGTCATCATCGCATCGCGATGTTCGTCTCCCGGGGCGAGCGAAAAAATCACGCCGGTGCCGAGCACGAAGCCGTCCAGCAGGACGTACATGAAGATGCTGAAGGCGATGAGGCCGAGCCAGACCAGTGGCAGAACACCGCCTTCCATCAGTCGTCGCCCCCGAAAACGTACGGCGATGCAGACATCGGCCTTGCAGGTGTGGCCATGCTGCCATCATCCGCTTCGACATCCTGCGGTCCTTTCTTTACGAGCCGGATAATGTAATAGAGACCGGCTCCGAACACGCCGCCATACACCGCGACGAACATGAGGAGCGACGTTGCGACGCCCGCGCCGGGCAGGTCCGATACTGCATCCGCGGTGCGCATGAGGCCATACACGACATATGGCTGGCGACCGATCTCTGTTGTGAACCAGCCCGCAAGCAACGCAATGAAGCCACTCGGTATCATCCAGGGCAGTAATCTGAGGAGCCATTTCGTCTGTTCAAGCCTGCCGCGCCAGAGTTGCACGCTGCCCGCCCAGCCGGCGACAAGCATCAGTACGCCGATCCCCACCATGATGCGAAAGCAGTAGAAAACCCAGCCGACGGACGGCCGCTCTTCCGGGGGAAAATCTTTCAGGCCCGTTACCCGGCCGTCGACATCTTGCTTCAGGATGAGGCTGCCGAGTTTGGGTATGGC